>JAJDUA010000016.1 GCA_022826905.1 Candidatus Dadabacteria bacterium | reverse complement strand
ATCCCACTGCACTTCAGCAAAGAGCTTTTGAACTGCTTGATGTAGACAGGGGAGAATTTGTTCCCAGTACAGGTACAGGTTGAATTTACGAATACCCCTGTCGTTATTGGCTAATGTGCGTTTTTAGGAAATGAAGTTAGGGCTAAAACTGAAATGATAGGTGTCCGAATAGAACCTGACCTTAAGGAGGAGGCAGACAAGATTTTCTCTATGCTTGGTCTGTCTCCTGCTCAGGCAATTACCCTGTTCTACAAGCAGGTTGTCTTATATGGTGGTTTGCCTTTTTCGGTAGGAATTCCCAATGAGGAGACCTTGGAAGCGATACGTCAGGCGCATACTGGTGAAGGGCTTACAGAGTATAGCAGTTTTGATGAACTGATGGCCGAGTTTGACAATGCGTAAGTTGCGCACAATCACGCAGTTCAAACCGAATCTAAAGAAATCTGGGGAAATGGGTAAGAATCCTGACAAACTCCAGACCGGAACTCATTCAGATTTATTCAAGTAATGCTAAGAGAATATCTCATGATGCTAATGAGGATATCTCAGTCCTGATAAATATTTGTGGTTTGGAAGGTGCGGGTACTCGCGTCGGCTTTTCTGCTATCTGGTGAATAAGACGGCATTGAGCAATCGGACAATTTTTTCAAGCTTTTGCCCATGGATCAATTAGCTTAATCCCCATTCCTGAAAAATCCCGGATATTTCGTGTCGCTACCGCCATCCCGCGCGAGTGCGCAATGGCTGCGATCTGGCAATCGGCCAGAGAGGCGGGCCGACCTGCAGTACGGCAGTCGGCCGCAATTTTAGCGTAGGACCGAGCTGCTTCACTATCAAACGGCAGGATTCTGCCGACGAAGTCTTCGCGCAACATTCCCTCAATCTCGGCGGCCAGAGCGTTTCTGCGTCGACTCTCTGGCATGGTTTCGAGACCGTAGCGCAATTCAGCCTCACTCACGGCTGAAAAGAACAGATCTCCCGTTTCCTGTCCAGCTACCCAAGCTTGCACAACTGGGGATGGCGATGGGCGTATGAGTTCAGAAACCACATTGGTGTCAAGAACGACCATCTTGTTAGCCTCACTCGAACTGGGGTGGTTCCGGTAAAGGTTTGCGAGCGGGCAACTCCAGCTCTACGCCGCCTAAAGGAGCAAATCGAGCACGTATGGCACTTAAGAGATTTGTTGGAGGGTTCTCCTGTTGAACTGCTTCATGAATAATGACGCGGATTTCTTCCTCTACAGAACGTCCATGCCCTGCTGCTCTTTTGCGCAACTGCGTCTTCACTCCATTATCAAGATTGCGAATTGTAATCCTTGCCATAACTTTACCATCTGTTGCTTAAATCTCTTGATACTTTAAACTATTATTGCAATAAATCCAGATCGTTGCTTGAACCGTGTGCAACTGTTAGAATTTTGCAACAATGATATCTTCCGACTTTCTAGAATTTATACGCTCCGTGCGGGACCAGATAGCTCGCGATATCTTTCAGACCGAGACATCTGTCCGAGAAATGATTGTTTTGCCGGTTCTTGGACACTTGGGCTGGCCGCGGAATCCCTTGTATATATGTCCAGAACATTCGCTTGGCAATCTAAAAGTAGATTACGGTCTCATGATCTCCGAGAATAGCAGTACTCCGCGATGCATAATTGAGGTCAAGGCGTTAGGCAATTTGGCAAATGCTGACCGTCAGCTTTTTGAGTATGCGTACAGAGCGGGTGCCCCTATGGCTGTCCTTACTGATGGAAAGCAATGGATGGTTTACCTCTCGATCGGTGGCGGAGAATTCCAAGAAAAGCTTGTCCGTACCTTTGATTTTACCAAACACGACCCTGAGGAAATAGCTAAAGGGCTTGATCGTTATTTGTCATTTGATAATACATGTTCTGAGCAGGCCAGAAGGAACGCCGAGCATGACCGTGATAAGCGAATTACAAAAGATATGGCGAAAAAGAAAATTCCCGATGCTTGGGAAAATCTACTTAAGACCAATTCTGACAGGCTTATTAACTTGTTGATTGAAGAGACATCACAGTTTTCAGAATACCCTCCGGCTAGATCGGATGTTGAAGAGTTTCTTAAAAGTCTCAAAAAGGTTGAATCCAAATCTCAAACTGTTTCTCAAAAAAGGCCGCCAAACCCCCAACCTAGCAAAGAAGTACGATTTTTTCTTCTGAGTGAAAAATATACGGAGAGCAACGCAGTAAAGGCATATGTAAAGATCATGAAAGTTTTTGCCGCAAGGGACAAAGATTTCACCACGCGTTTAGCTCCACTGACAGCAGGCAAAAAAAAGAAATGGTTGTCACAGAATCGAGAAGATATGGTGGAGATCAAAAGGTCTGAGGAAATTTCTCCTAGCTGGTGGTTAGACACCAATTTGTCAAATAAAAGCAAGATTCAGAGATTGCAGATAGCTTGTGAAGTTGCGGGGGTTCCTTTCGGAAAACCTAGAGGGCTGAAAATTACGTTTTAACCGAGGAAGTACTCTTTTCCATTGAATTTGCTACCACCGGTATTATTATACTTTTTATAATTGGTTTCTTTTGGGTTTAGAAATATTTCGGAGGAGTTTTTGCAAAATGAACACCCTTAAAAGTCTTTTTCTGCTGGCTTTTCTCTCGGCCATTCTGGTCTGGGTGGGAGGTATGATCGGAGGCAAGGGCGGCGCCATGGTGGCGCTTGTGCTTGCGGGAGTTATGAATTTCGTCAGTTACTGGTGGAGCGACAAGATCGTTCTTAAGATGTACAAGGCCAGTGAAGTCGGAAGGGACAGCGCGCCTGAGCTTTACTCTGATGTGGAAGAGCTTGCCCAGATAGCAGGGCTTCCCATGCCTCGGGTCTACGTAATACCCGAGCAGGCTCCCAATGCTTTTGCAACGGGACGGGACCCGCACCACTCGGCCGTAGCGGTTACTCAGGGAATCATGCGTCTTCTGAACAGAAACGAACTTAAAGGCGTAATCGCTCATGAGCTGGCCCACATAAAAAACAGAGACATACTGATCGGATCAGTGGCGGCGACAATAGCGGGTGCCATAAGTTACATTGCCTATATGGCTCAGTTCGCGGCCATTTTCGGAGGAGGGGGAGGAGACAGGAGGGGCGGTGGCATGCTGGGACTTCTGGCCATGGCTATTATTGCCCCTATGGCGGCAATGATCGTGAGGATGGCTATATCGAGAACAAGAGAGTTCGGAGCGGACAAGACAGGGGCCGAGATATGTGGAAACCCGCTCTATCTTGCCGATGCGCTGAGAAAACTTCAGGCGGGAGCCTCGAGAGTTCCCCTGCAGGTAAGCGAGCAGGCGGCCGAGAGCACGGCCCACATGATGATAGTGAGCCCGATGATCGGGGGAGGTTTCGCAAAGCTTTTCAGCACCCATCCTCCTACGGAAGAGAGGGTCGCAAGGCTTGAAGCCATGGTCGGCGGTGCTTCCCTTTAAACCGGAAGAGAAGACTCTTTGAAAAGGAGCACATGAAGGCACGACCGCTTATCGGCATAACGACTGATCTTGAGGACAAATCAAACCTTATAGAATCCGCTTACTCGAAGGCGGTTGAGTTCTACGGTGGTGCCCCGGTTCTGATTCCCACAGTTGCCGAAGCTTCAGGCTCGGATTTTCTGCTCAATATAATCTCCGCAATCCACGGGCTTCTGATACCGGGTTCAAGGGACATGGACCCGAAATTCTACGGCGAATCCCCGCATCCTGCCATAAATCCCATGAGTCCCGAGAGAACTGAAACCGAATTCAGCGTCCTTCGCCTTGCACTCGAAAAAGACGTGCCGGTTTTGGGGATATGCGGAGGCATGCAGTTTATAAATGTTTTCCACGGGGGCTCGATACACCAGGATATAAAAGCGCTTCTGCCCGATGCGCTTTGTCACGAAGGAGGCGAGGTTCACGGTGTCACAGTCCTTCCGGACACGGTCTTCGGCGATTTCACGGAAGAAAAGGAATTCGAGATAAAAAGCTACCACCACCAGGCAACAAACAGGGTTGGAGAGGGCCTTCGGATAAACGCCTTGGCCCCGGACGGAATAGTGGAGGGGTTTGAGTCGCCCGACGGCCGCGTCATGGGTTTTCAGTGGCACCCCGAACTTGAGCGGACCCGCCTCTCCGAACTGATTTTCACCCGGTTTCTCTCCGAGGTCACACGGACGGCGGACGGTTCCTCTAGTATCGGGTAATTTTATCTGCGTATTTTCCCCGGGGGAGCCTTCAGGTTGAAGTTCATTAGCATAATCGGTGCGCGGGAGCACAATCTTAAGAACATAGACGTCAAAATACCGAGGCGCAGCTTCACTGTTGTCACGGGAGTGAGTGGTTCGGGGAAATCTTCTCTGGTTTTTGACATACTTTTTGCCGAGGCGCAGAGAAGATTCATGGAGTCGCTTTCCTCCTACGCCAGGCAGTTTATCGAGAAGCTTGACAAGCCGGATGTCGATTTCGTCGAGGGCCTTTCTCCGTCTGTTTCGGTCGATCAGAAGACCTTTCACAGAAACCCACGCTCGACCGTCGGGACCATAACGGAGATATACGACTACATGCGCGTGCTTTTCTCCGTGGTCGGAGAGCCGCACTGCTATGAGTGCGGCGAGGAAATATCTTCCCAGACCCCCTCCAGCATGATTGAGAGAATCCGCAAGGAAGCGGGCAGAAAACCCGTGTCCGTATATTCCCCGGTAGTTCAGGGAAGAAAAGGAATATACAGAAAAGAGCTTGAAGACATGAGGAGAGAGGGTTTCGCCAGGGTCAGAATCGACGGAGAGACCCATGACCTTGAAGACGACATAGAGCTTTCCCGCAACAAAAAACACACTATCGAGCTTCTGGTGGACAATATCGTTTTGCGCGGGGAGAGTTCGGAAAAAAGGCTCTCAGACGCTGTCTCCCTTGCCCTTAAAAGATCAGGTGGGCTTTTGAAATGCGAAATCGAAGATGGGAAGATTCTCACTTTCAGCGAACATTTTTCCTGTCCCCGCTGCGCGATAAACTACCCGGAGATATCCCCTAGGCTTTTTTCCTTTAACAGTCCTTACGGTGCATGCGTTAGCTGCCAGGGGCTTGGATTCGAAACGTTTTTCGATCCCGAACTCATAGTGGAAGATTCTGGGAAATCTCTTCGTGAAGGAGCGATCAAGCCGTTTGAGGATTCAAAATACGTTGCCCGGCTACTCGAGGGGCTCTCCGAACATTACGATTTTACGCTCGACATCCCGTTTTCCCGACTCTCCGCTATGCACAGACAAAAGATACTCTACGGTTCGGGGACGGAGAGAATAAGCTTCAGGAAGGCAAAGAGGGGAAGACAAAAGGAATACGCCGCGACTTTCCCCGGAATCGTCGGCATGCTCACGGAATGGTACTTGCAGACCAGTTCGGAAGAGCTTCGGGAAAAACTCTCGAAATACATGAGAACGGTTCCGTGCAGAGAGTGCGACGGATCCAGACTCAACAAGATTGCCCTTTCCGTTCTTTTCAGGGGAAAGAACATATCGGAACTTGTCGGCATGGCGGTTTGCGATCTCACCCCTTACTTCGGATCGCTTGAACTTTCCGAGAGGGAGAGAAAGATCGCGGGGGAAGTAATAAAGGAGATATCCTCCCGCCTTGATTTTCTTGGGGACATAGGGCTTGGCTACGTGAGTCTTGACCGCACGGCTCCGACGCTTTCGGGCGGAGAGGCTCAGAGAGTAAGGCTCGCAACCCAGGTGGGATCGAAACTTACGGGAATAACGTACGTGCTCGACGAGCCTTCCATAGGACTTCACCCGAAGGATAATAAGAAACTCGTTGAGACGCTAAAGGGCATAAGGGACATGGGCAACACGGTAATTGTCGTTGAGCATGACGAGGAAACCATAAAGAGCGCTGATTTCGTTCTTGACGTCGGTCCGGGGGCGGGGGAGCTCGGAGGCGAGGTTGTCTGCTCCGGAAGCGTCGGGAGAATCTCCCGGTGTGCCGGTTCGGTTACCGGAAGATACCTTTCGGGCAAAAAGAGGATACCGGTGCCCGGGTCGAGACGGTCCTCCACTGCCCAAGTCGGGATTCGAGGGGCTTTAGGGAACAACCTCAGGGAAATTGACGTTGATTTTCCCCTCGGAACATTCATATGCGTCACGGGAGTTTCCGGTTCGGGGAAAAGCACCCTCGTCGTAGACACTCTCTATAATGGTCTGTCAAGAAAGCTTAACCGGAGCAAAAACCGCGCGGCTCCACACGGAGAAATCATCGGCACCGAAAACCTGGACAAAGTCATCAAGGTTGATCAGAGCCCGATAGGCAGAACCCCGAGATCAAACCCCGCAACCTACACCGGCGTGCTTACCGAGATAAGAAAAATCTTCTCCATGCTTCCGGAGTCGAAAGTGATGGGATACGGGCCGGGCAGGTTCAGTTTCAACCTCTCCCAGGGAAATTGTCCGGGGTGCGGAGGAAGCGGGACCGTCAGGATCGAGATGCACTTTCTCCCCGATGTTTACGTCACGTGCGAGGTGTGCGGAGGAAGGAGGTACAACGACGAGACTCTGGCGATCAGGTACAAGGGGAAGAACATGTCGGACGTTCTTGAGATGACCATAAAGGAGGCGGCGGATTTTTTCGAGAACATACCGAAGATTTCAGGGAAACTCAGGGTGCTGACCGACGTCGGACTCGGCTACGTAAGGCTCGGGCAGCGGGTAACTACTCTTTCCGGAGGAGAGGCCCAGCGCATAAAACTTGCGAGAGAACTTGGGAAAAAAGCCTCTGGAAAAACCCTCTACATACTTGACGAACCGTCGGTCGGACTTCATTTTGACGATATACAGAAGCTTGTTTCGGTAATACAGAGGCTTGTGGATACAGGAAACACAGTGGTTGTCATAGAACACAATCTTGACATCATAAAGTGCGCGGACCATGTGATTGATCTCGGTCCCGGGGGCGGAGAAGACGGGGGAAATCTTGTGGCCTGCGGAACTCCCGAAGAGGTATGCAGGGTTAGTGATTCGCACACGGCTTTTTATCTTAGGGGCGTTTTAGAAAACGGGGTTGCAGGAAGTTAGAAATTGGAAATAGCGCAGTCGATAGTCCTTGGCATAATACAGGGAATAACCGAGTTTTTCCCGGTAAGCAGCACCGCTCACCTGTTTCTGGTTCCATGGATTTTTTCCTGGCAGGACCAGGGTCTTCCTTTCACGGTTGCGCTTCACGTAGGGAGCCTCTTTGCGATTCTTTACTGCTTCAGGGAGGAACTTGCGCTTATCATACGGGATTTCTTTTGCGGTTTGAGATCTTTTTCGTTCGAGGGACGTCAGGATGGAAAAATTGGGGTCTATCTCATAATTGCTACCCTGCCGGCGGTTGCGGCCGGGTTTTTGTTTGAGCGCTACGCATCGGGCGTGCTTCGCGATCCGGTTCCCGTAGCTGCGTTTCTTCTGGGTTTCGGGGTGCTCCTTTACATCTCCGATAGGAAGACGGTCGCAAGCAAGACCCTTCGGGACATGAACCTTGCCGACGCGCTTTTTTTCGGCGTGGCGCAGGCCTTTGCGATTCTACCCGGAGCTTCGAGGGCGGGTGTTACGATTACCGGAGGGCTCTTCAGAAACTACAAAAGAGAAGAAGCTGCACGTTTCTCGTTTCTTTTGGCCATACCTGTCATAGTGGCGGCCGGGGTTTTTGAGATCAGACATCTTGGGTACGCGGAGATGTTTCGATGGTCGTTTGCTCTCGGGGTTGGGACTTCTTTTATTTCGGCCCTTTTCGCTATCCGATTTGTGCTGGATTACGTTAAGACAAGGTCATTCACTCTTTTTGTAGTTTACAGGGTGGTTCTTTCTGTTGTGATAATTGCGGTTTATTTATGGGTGTAGAAATGATTGCACCTTATGGGTCCAGTGCAGCGGGGAGCAACTTTTTTAGAAGGCTTTGATTAAACCGGATTCAGAAAATGCCGTTTTCTCTCACAAGGAATTTGATCTGTTAACCCGCATGTCTTTTTTTGGAGACGGTTTTTTTCACCGCCCGCAGGACTGCTTCATGGATGACGCCGTTGGTTGCTAAGATCCCTCTGTTCTCGTGTAGTTTTTTACCGACGGAGAAATCAAGTGGCTTACCTGAAGAGTCTGTCACAGTTCCTCCGGCTTCCCTGACGATCATGTATCCTGCCGCGTGATCCCATATGTTTTCCTTGTAATCTTTTCGCGGCGGCGGGCGAAGGTAGATGGAAGTATCCCCCCTGGCCAAGATCGCATATTTACATTGGCTGTCCATTCTTACAGGTTCTGCGGTTATATCGAGAAAGCGGGAGATTTTTCCCGAGAATTCATAGGATGAATCCGGAGCTTCGGCCGATTCGCACATAACGGCCTCTGAGGCTTTTGTAATTCCCGATACCGAAATGCGCGTTTGCAAACCGTCCGAAAGTGTTACCTGATAGGATCCCTGTCCCTTTTCGGCGAAAAACACAAATCCCTTCTTCCCGCCCGCACCGTTTCTTGCATCCGGTCCCAGTTCCGGGCACCCCAGTATTCCGAGGACGACTTCTCCGTCTTCAATCAGTGCGAGCGCGATTGCATACTGGCGTTTCGCAAGAAATCCTCTTGTTCCGTCAATCGGATCAAGCGTCCAGAATTTTCCGCGGCCTCCACCTTCGTTATTCCCTCTGTCGATCGCGAGCAGTATTTCATCCGAGTTCTTTCCAGGCAGAAGCTTTCCAAGATGGTTTCTGAGCTTTTCCCCACAGTTACCCTCAAGACAGAGCGAAGTTTCTTCGGCTACTATGGGAATTTCGGGAAAAGAGGTTGAGAGTTCCTCGTTTATTAACGCCTGCACGAAAAAATCCGCGAGGGTGACCGGAGAACCGTCTGTTTTGTAAAGGGTTTCACGGAACTCAGATTGCCCGCTCATTCGTGCGCAGGCCCTTGCCGCTTTTGTTACTGCTTGCAGTCCTACCTTCTTTTCAAGTTCAAAGCTCATTTGTATCAGATTAAGTGTTTTAGAACGAAGGCTCGGCAGTTTTCAGGTTTTTGCTGCGAATGTCGGGCTCTCTGGAGAGATTTCAAAATCAACTCCCGCGTGGCAGAGGGCGATACCGTCTCCGTTTTTAAGAGTGTAGCTGGCTTCGGAGTGATTCAGGTCTACCTCTATCAGGTTGCCCAGGATCGTGACGGAGAAACTGAGTCGAAGCATTTCTTTCGGCAGATTGGGAACAAACTCGGGTTTTTCCCCGGCGTTGGCGAGCCCGGCAAATCCGAACACAAACATCATCCACGTTCCGCCCATGGATGCTATGTGACAGCCGTCGACGGTATTTCGTCCCATGTCTCCAAGATCCATGAAAACCGCGTTTTCTGCGTATTCCATCGCCTTATCCATTCGTCCTACCTTGGCGGCCACTATTCCCTGTATGCAGGCCGAAAGCGAAGAGTCTCCCGTTGTGAGGGGGTCGTAGTAATCAAAGTTCCGTCTTTTTTCTTCCTGCGAGAATTCCTTTTCAAGCAGGAACATCGCAAGTACGAGATCCGACTGCTTGACTACTTTGTGGCGGTAAATGACCAGCGGGTGGTAATGAAGCAGTATGGGATACTTGTCTTCCGAGATGTTTTCAAAATCCCATTCTTCCTTCTCGAGAAAATAATTGTCCTGAGGATGTATCCCGAGTTTTTCGTCATAGGATATGTACATGTGCCGGGCGGCTTTTTTCCATTCCTTGATTTCCGAGACACAGAAGCCGGTTTTGTGCGCAAGGCTCTTGAAGAGTTCGGGCTCGGTTTCCCTGAGTTTTTCAACGGTGGTGGCGGCGAGTCTCAGGTTCTCGCGTGCCATGAGATTTGTGTAGGTATTGTTGTTTACCACGGTGTTGTACTCATCGGGGCCCGTGACGCCGTGTATTTCGAATTTCTCTTCTCCCGAGTTCGAGTAAAACCCGAGGTCGCTCCAGAGTCTTGCTGTTTCAATCAGAATTTCCACTCCGTATTTGGAGATGAAATCATGGTCTCCCGTGACATTCGCGTATTTTCTGAGCGCGTAGACTATATCGGCGTTTATGTGATACTGCGCGGTTCCCGCCGCGTAGTAGGCGGACGCTTCCTCCCCGTTTATGGTTCTCCAGGGGAACATCGCTCCCCTCTGGTTAAGTCTCCTCGCGTATTCCCTTGCCTTCTCAAGCATGCTGTAGCGGAACTTTAGGAGGTTCTCGGCGATGCCGGACGATGTGTAGATGAGAAAAGGCATCAGATATATTTCCATATCCCAGAAGTAATGACCGTCGTAGCCCACTCCGGTCAGTCCCTTGGACGGCACTCCGGCTCCTTCGACCCTTGCCGAAGACTGGTACATCTGGAAAAGACTGAACCGTATCGCCTGCTGAAAGGATACGGTCTGCTCGTCGCTGTCCATTTCCACGCTTACGTCGCTTCTTTCCCAGAATTCGTCTAGATACTTGCGCTGTCCCTCAAGCAGGTCCGAGAACCCGAACTTTTTGGCTCTCTTAAGACTTCGCCTCGCTCTCTCCCGAAGTTCCTCGTCTGTGTGCGGGGCGGTTCTGGTTGTGTGATAGGTCATGTACTTGGTAAGGGTTATGGGTTCTCCCTTTCGGGCGTCGACCATGAAAACCACTTTCCCGCGGTCATCCGCCGCTCTGCTCGTGTAGGAAAAATCGCAGTCTGTCTCAAGCGTGTGCTCGATTCCCGAGGTGATCGTCATCCTGCTGTTCCGGGTCGAGTGACAGAGAATAACGCTTGTGTCCCGCACGTCGTTCATGCGGGGTTCAAGAACCTGGTGCTCAAGCCTGCTTGCCCTTCTCGGGTCTCCTCCGTTGCCGCGTACCTGCTGTTTTTCGTTTCCTTCCGTGTAGTTTTCGTGGTCAACTATTTCCGAAGATATGATCACAGGGGCCTTGTCGTTAAGAATAGTTACTTCGTAGGATACGGCTGCCAAGTGGCGGTGCTCCATGGAAACAAGCCTTTTTGACCTTATCGATATCTGCTTGCCCGAGAACATTTCCCACACGAGGTTTCTCTCGACCACGCCGTTTCTCATGTCGAGGAACCGCTCGAAGTGAAGAAGGGTCGCGGTCGGCAGGTAAAAGGGTTCGTCGTCCACGTAAAGCTTGATTATTTTTGAGTCCGGGACATTCACTATGGTCTGACCCATCTTCGTGAACCCGAACGCTTCCTCTCCGTATATGATGGGCCATGTTTCGTAAAAACCGTTCACTACGGTGAAGTTCTGATAGCTGGGATTTCCTTCCTCGAAGGCTCCCCGCATTCCTATGTAGCCGTTTGAGGTGCAGAAAATAGTTTCCGCGAGGCCGATCAGTTCGGGATAAAACTGCTTTTCCGCTATTCTCCACGGGTCCGGGGGGTATATGTGCTGAGCCGCGTATATGCCTTTTCTCTCTCTTTTTATCATCCCTGTCTTCCTCGCACTTTACTCACCGAGCCCAAACTCTCCCAGATCTCTGACAACCACATCTGCTCCGTTTGAAAGCAGTTCCTCTTCGTTTTGCTTTCTCGCTACGCCGATTACTAATCCGAAGCCTCCCCGCGCCCCCGCCGCCACTCCCGCTGCGGCATCCTCGATAATGATACTTCTTTCGGGTCTGCTTCCAAGGGCGGAGGCGGCTTCAATAAACGTATCCGGCTCAGGTTTCCCCCGAAGCCCTTTTTCGGCCGCCGTGACCCCGTCAACTGTCACCTCGAAAAGGCTTTCTATTCCTGCGGCAGCCATCACCGCCCGGCAGTTCCTGCTTGAAGATACGACGCCCAGGCGAAACCCGGCTTTTTTGAGACGGCGCGCAAGCACGACGGACGTTTCGTAGATTCCGGGTGGCTCTTTTTCAAGGGTTTCGGTGAACAATTGGTTTTTTCTGTTTCCGAGTCCGAAAACGGACTGCTCGCCCGGCGGAGAATTCCTGGCGCCTTCGGGAAGCTCTATTCCGCGGGATAGCAGAAACCCGCGTACGCCCTCGTAGCGGGGTTTTCCGTCGACATACTCAAGGTAGTCGTATGTTTCGTTAAATGGGACGAATTTCTCCCTGCACTCGCCTGCCCGGTCGCGGAGGAACTCATCGAAGGTTTTTTTCCAGCAGGCAGAGTGAATTTTTTCGGTTGTGGTAAGCACTCCGTCAAGGTCGAAGAGAATCGTGTCGCAGACTTTTTTCGAGAAGATGGTCTCCCCGTTTGTAATCTTCATCTTGGTTGTGCTTGTTTCCATATCAGTTTTTCTGATCAGGAATTCTTGCGGAACTGTTCCTGCCGCGGGTTAATTATACAGCATATTCCGGGCTAAAAACCAAGCAAAACTGCTCAGATTTTTTTATGTTCTTGAACCGTATTTTTTGAAATCGGATTTCTTTTATGATAGTTTGATAGCTTCTTGTGAGTTTGGCCCCATCGTCTAGGGGTTTAGGACGCAGCCCTCTCAAGGCTGAAACACGGGTTCGAATCCCGTTGGGGCTACCATTCCGCATTTTCCGTGTTTTGTATCACGGACAGAGAAAAGCCCAAGGTGATTGCGTACCTGTGAGAGTACTGGGGTAATTATGTGGGAGGAGGTGATTTTCACAGACAACCTCTGAGTTTTTACCTCAAGATTCCCTGATTGCCATCCAACCAGATAATCGGACAGGCTGTAAAGAGTGCAAAGAACTAATCTTGAACATCGCTATCTTGTCCCACGGCTTGCGTTCCGCGCTTGACTTGCGCTTCCTTCTCGGGTTCCCACCACACCGACCTGATACGGAGACGGAACAGTTCCCAGAGAATAACTGCTTTTATTCTGACCAATGGGTTTTTCTTAGAGTAAACTGTGTGCGTCTGTCCTCCAAACCGAACTCCAGTTATTACATGTTTCCGCCTCCAGCATTGCTTTATCGCCTCTGTGTCTGTCGTCCTGTAATTTGACAGGAGGGGGGGGGTGATATGCTTCAGCCACTACGTAAATATTAATTCAATTTAAGGAGGATTGCTCATGTCGGCATTTTTTAACTACAGAGGAGGATTGTCCATGTCAACGTCATTTCGTATTTTCACCTTGACCGCACTGTTTTTTGCATTGGTTGGAGCAACGTTCCACGTTGCGATGGCTGCAGAGACGGACTGTACTAGCAGGGAGACCCGCCAGACCGGTACCCACGGCGACGATGTGCTATGCGCTGACCCTCATGAAGACAGCACGCTTGACGGCTCTTGGGGAAATGATGAACTGTACGGTGGCGATGGCAACGACACGCTTGACGGCTCTTGGGGAAATGATGAACTGCGCGGTGGCAAGGGCAAAGATACGCTCGAAGGCTCTTGGGGAAATGATGAACTGTACGGCGGCAATGGTAAAGACACTCTCAACGGTAGCCATGGCAACGATACACTGTACGGCGGCAATGGTAAAGACACGCTTGACGGCTCTTGGGGAGATGATGAACTGCACGGCGGCAATGGTAAAGACACGCTCGACGGCTCTTGGGGAGATGATGAACTGCACGGCGGCAATGGCAACGACACGCTTGAAGGTGGTTGGGGAGGGGACCTGTTTGTGTTTAGGCCGTGGGACACGGGTAAGAAGACCATCAAAGATTTTAATCGTGAGGACCTCGGCCATGCTCGGGATGAAAATGGGGACCCCATTATGGCTGATAAAAAAGGGAACCCCGTTCCTATGGTACTCTCTCCGGACCGCATCGTACTGGCTGGTGCAGACTGGCCGCCTGTGACTGACATTCTCGCCGGCGAAGAAGTGGAGGGGAATGGCCCTTACTTCTACATCCTGCACGGGAGCCTGACGTTGAAGACGTATGTGCGGCTACTAGAAGAAGATTTCGTGGTGTTACCGTGACCCTGTGCATCACCTCGTAAAGGCTGCCACCACTGCAGACTGATGAGATAGAGGTGTTCTCGAGAGGGAACACCTTTGTGCTTCCGGCCGAACTGCCGATATACAAGGTCTAGGCCCGGGTGTGTTGCGGAATCGCTTTGAAAAAAGCCATTTTGGAATTGACGCAACTACCCATGATGTTTTAAACTAACCTTGAGTTTGCTGACGCTTGCCGTCCGCATAAATAACATACCAAGGAGGAGTAAAATGAAACTTAAGGGTAAATCCGCGATAATCACGGGCGGGAGCTTGGGAATAGGGCAGGTCACGGCTCTTCTTTTCGCAAACGAGGGTGCTGATGTTCTCATAACCGGCCGAACTGAAAGTACTCTTGTGGAAGCCGCGGAGCTGGCCAAGGACTCTCCCGGCAGGATAGAGTACCTGGTAAGCGACGTATCAAGCGAAGAGGGCTGCAAGGCGGCTGTGGATCATGCCATGGAGCTTTTCGGCAAAATTGACATACTGTTTAACAACGCCGGAGTACTTCCCCTGGCGGTTACTCACGAAACCTCTATTGAGGACTGGGACCAGGTGTTCGCCATTAACGTAAGGGGTACATTCATGATGTCCAAGTTCTCGATTCCGCACATGATCGAAAACGGAGGAGGAACCATAATCAACAATTCCTCCATACTGGGAATCAAGGCCATACCGGGTACCGCGGCATACAATTCCACCAAAGGAGCGGTGTCGCAGCTTACAAGAAGCATGGCCCTTGAGTACGGAGCAAACGGCATCAGGGTAAACGCCATAAATCCCGGCACTACGCTGACTCCGATGGTAGAGGCCTTCCTTGAAGATTCACCTCCGGAGCTTGACGCGTACCTTAAGGGACTTCAGCCGATAACCGGGCATCTGGGCCGCTTCGCCACCCCTGAGGAAATAGCGCACGCCGTACTTTTCCTCTGCGACAGTGAAAACGTGGCGTATATGACGGGAGCGGAGCTTTCTGTTGACGGCGGCTGGATAGCCAACTAGAGAAACCGGTTCAGCACCTGAACCGGTTGTCAGTCGGTATCGGTATCCGTAAGGGTTATATCCGCGAGGGGTCCGTACGCAACGGAGAGAGTCCTCCTTATGAAGGCCTCCGGGTCGTCCGTTTCGGATTCAATCAGGATTTCTCCCTGGTTCTCAAGGGAATCCCGGAAATCTCTCCCAAGCGGGCTCTCGGCCCCTTCGGATGTTGAGCTGTTGAGAATAAAAAGGAATTGCGTTTTTTCCCCGGTTCTCACTTCGCAGTCTATGGATACTATCCCTTCCGGAATTTCTATATCGGCTACGTATCTTAAGGTCTGTTTCTGCATTTTTCCAAAGGTTCTCCGGGCAACAGATTCGGGGGTCTATAAATGATTTTTCGGTTCGTCGCCGTGAAAAAGGTTTATGTAGTCGCGGTAGATGAATCTTCGGTTGCGCCTCCGGCCGGTAAATTCGTGCAAAATACCGTTTTTGACCATTCCCGCGACCAGATTATTGGCCGCCGCGTATGTGGTTCCGGTTAGTTCCTGCACCTCTTTTACTGAAATTATGGGCTTGCGGTAAAGATGCTCCAGTACCCGATAGCCGTTTCCTGCGGCATGTCCCAGATTTTCAGCAATCGTAGCCAGATGTTTTTCTTTTAACAGAAGAATCCTGCCGGCAGTTTCACTGGATTCGCTGCTCACTTCCTTTACGCCTTGCAGAAAAAAACCAAGCCAGCTTTCCCAGTCGCCCCGGTCGCGTACGTTCTGCAGGTGGTTGTAGTAGGCTTCCCTGTGTTTTTTAAAATAGTGAGACAGGTAAAGCACAGGCTTCCGGAGAATCTCGCATTCAGCGAGCAGAAGGGAGATGAGCAATCGACCGACACGTCCGTTTCCATCGAGAAAAGGATGTATCGTCTCGAACTGGGAATGGACCATTCCGATTGTTATCAGCTGCGGTAGTTGCGTATTATGAAAAAACTGCTCCAGCTCCGCCAGTTTTTCTGGAACCTTATGGTTAGGAGGAGGGACGAATATAGCCTCGTGCAAGTTACACCCCGGGGTTCCAATCCAGTTCTGCGCGTTCCGTAATTGTCCCGGGGAGAGCCTTGAACCACGAACTTTCTGGAGAAGTCTTTCGTGGATTTTGCAGATTACATGTACCGAAACGGGGGAACTTTTTAGCAGTTCAAGCCCGAGATTCAAGGCGCTGACGTAATGAATTACTTCATTAACGTCTTTGGGCTGGTTCGGTGAGAGTATTTCTGCTTCGGCTTCAAGCAGGTCTTGTAATGAGCTCTGGGTGCCTTCAATCTGGCTTGAAAGCACCGCCTCCTTGCGGACATACATAAGAACGAAGAGATCCGGGTTGGGCAGTGTGTGGATAGATCCATCAAGATATCCCAACGCTCTGTCGGCCTCGGAAAGCAATGTCTGCAGCTTCCCCTCAACCCGGACAGGCGGATCAGGAGGCAATTGGGCAGGGATGAAGGCTTTGTAGCCTTCTGGCTGATAGATGTATTTCCCGGCCCTCGTTGATATGTTTCTGGAGATAGTCATGTAGTTTTCATTTATGTTATAGACTACGTTTAATATAACCGGTTTCTACATTTATATTATAGGTTGCCTTGAATATAGCTGGCTTACGTGCGTATATTATAGGCTGCGTTTAATACATCTGCTATCAGTCTTCGTTCCGTACGGCAAGGAGGGACTTGTTTTTGGAGATTTCAGGTACGCAGCAGGTATTTTCCAAAGCCACTGTCTGCCTTCTCTGGAAATCGCAAAGCATAATTCAGCCGGTTGAGAACTCAAGCGAGTGTGGGAAGGGAAATTTCGTGGACTCTTCCTTCAGGCTAAACTCCTCGAAAGTGGCGGCTCCCATATCCTTCAGCTTTGCCAGCAGCTCTTCAATTATCACTTCCGGGGTTGAAGCTCCTGAGCTTATGCCCACGGTCATGTCTTTCCCCAGGTCTCCCATGTTGCCGAGTCCTTTTGTGTCTTCAATCAGGTAAGCATCCCGCACCCCGCAGGATTTGGCTACTTCAACCAGCCTGTTTGAGTTTGAACTCTCGGGCGACCCCACGATAAAGATAACGTCTGATATTTCGGCAAGTTTCTTCACGGCGTCCTGGCGGTTCTGCGTCGCGTAGCAGATATCGAGCTTCGAGGGCTTTACGATTTTCGGAAAGCGTCTCTCAAGGGCTGCCACTATTTCTCTGGTATCGTCAACGCTGAGCGTGGTCTGCGTCACGTAGGCTACTTTCCCGGGGTCCGGGACGTTAACCGAGAGGGCTTCTTCTGCGGATTCCACGACCACCACGCTCTTGGGGGCTTCACCCTTGGTCCCTATGACTTCGACGTGGTTTCTGTGTCCCACGAGTATTATCGTATATCCCGTCTCGGAGTAGTGTCTCACTTCGTTGTGTACCTTGGTTACAAGAGGGCAGACGGCGTCCACTATCTGGAACCCGCGCCGCCGGGCTTCCTCGATGACTGCGGGACTTACGCCGTGGGCGCTGAAAATAACCCGCGCCGCCGGGTCTTTTATTTCATCAAGTTCCTCTACGAAGACGGCGCCTTTTTCTCTCAGGGAATCGACTACCCTCCTGTTGTGCACTATGGCGTGGCGCACATAGATCGGAGGCCCGTACATCTCAAGGGCTCTCTCCACTATCTCGATTGCCCTCTCCACTCCGGCGCAGAATCCTCTGGGTTTGGCGACTATGACTCGCATGTCACCGTAGATGATAACGCCGTGACAAAGCAGGTCAAGCAAAATAGCTTTCCGACTAACATGGGAGAGGTCGGGCTGTAACCACAAGCACGGCGCGCGTTTGCCGGGTATGCTTTACCCCGTTTGCTCTCGCCGGAGCGATACAACGGTACGGCACACAACACAAAGGAATTTTCAAGCTATGGCACCCGAGAACAATGGAGAGAACACGCCGCAGAGCTGTGAGAGGCTCATAATAGCGCTTGACTTCGATTCAAAGGAAAAAGCTCTTGCACTTGTGGAACTTCTTGGCGAAAGAATCGGCATTTACAAGGTCGGGTACCAGCTTTTTATGCGCGAGGGAATGGGGCTCGTAAGGGAGCTTGTAGCGCTAGGGAAGAAGGTCTTTCTTGATCTTAAAATGGGAGACATAGACCGTACGATCGCGGCCGCGCTGCGTGCTGTGCCCGAAGGGGTGGAATTCGTTACGATAAACGGCGGAAAGGCAACGGTGGCAGCCGCCAGGGAAGGCCGCGGCAAAAGAGACCGCCCGCTTATTCTTTCCCTCACTTTTCTCTCGAGCCTTGATCAGGACGATCTGAGGGCGCTCATGATGAACGAGAATCTGGAGCTTGATGAGTACATAAGGGTTTTTACCCGGCGGTCAATTGAAGCTGGCTGCGACGGGGTTGTGGCTTCGGGGGAATCGATACGTGAAATCAGACATGAATTCGGGAACCGGCTGGTAATAGTTGCTCCCGGAATACGTCCTGAGGGGAAAACCAGAAATGATCACAAGAGGGCGCTCACTCCGACCATGGCAATCCAGTACGGAGCTGATTATCTGGTTGTGGGACGCCCGATTACCGAGGCAAATAACAGCATTGGGGTTGCGGATGCCATAATCAGGGAAGCTAATGCGGCTTTCGCTGGTAGGGATTGATGACCGATGGCCGAAACTATGCTTCAGCGACTCTACCGTTATTACGAAGACAAGGGAATTCTTTCCACCTCGTTTGCCTGTATGCACAAGAAGCAGTGCAGCGCAGGTTCTCCAGATTTTACCGGTCCTAAGTCGGCGTTTGTAAGCACAGGGTATGAAAATAGGAGCTCTAATCTGCCCCGTCTGCTGTTTTTGTCGCTTGATTCTGGCTCCGGAGATAGAGACGACAGAAAAAGGTTGCCGAAGGCGCTACGACAGCAGGAAGAGAGAGAAAGAGACGTACTGGCGCTTCACAAGGGCAAACACTGGTACAAGACGCATGAACTCGCTTGGTATATATTCAAGCGGTTTAATCCCGATATCAGATCATCCAGGTGCTTATGGCGCGTTCAACAGGCAACGCAATTATGATAAGACCAAAGAACTCGCTTTGGGATGGGATAGATATTTTTGTATGATCCACAAGTTCGTAGAAGCGGGGAAAAAGGAGAAATCCTGAACTTAAAACCGGAAACTGCAAATGTTTTACTGCTCCGTTAAAGAAACATGTTGAAAAGTCCGCATTGTTTGCGGATAATTAAACATTATGTCGGATCAGAAGCCAACTCTTTCATCTTATATGACGCACATGCTTTCCCAAGGTCATGTTGTGTTCTCGCATGAAGATGCGCAGAAGGCCCTCGGTGTCAGCAGGGGTGCCTTTCTGGATGCTGCAGAGCGACGGCAAAGTCGTAACCACCTTGTCAGACCCCGTAACGGTTTCTATGTGATAGTTCCGCCTCAGTATCTTGCGTGGGGTGCTCCCCCGCCGTCTTGGTACATAGACAGCTTAATGTGTTATGAGGGCTGTCCGTATTATGTTGGATTGTTGAAGGCTGCGGAGTTGCACGGAGCTGCTCATCACGCTGTAATGGAGTTTCAGGTTGTTACGGACAAGCGTCTGCCGAAGATAAGGGTTGGGCGTTCTGCCATTCTTTTTTTCTATCGCAAGGAAATGCATAAAGTAACAAAAGGTATTGATAAGCACAAAACGGATACTGGTTTTATGAATGTATCATCTGTTGAGCTTACAATTCTTGACCTGATCCGTTACCCGAATGCTGCGGGTGGACTCGACAATGTTATGACGGTGCTGGATGGTCTTGGCGAACGTGTTAATCTGCCTAGACTTATTGAACTTTCACAGGTTTTTGAGAGGACTGTTCTCCAGCGTCTTGGTTATCTGCTGGAAATTTTGGGTTATACGAAGGTTTCTGAACCTCTTCATATATATATTTTCGGCGATTCTTCTCCTGCATGGATTGAACTCGAACCATCAAAAGCCGCTGACAAGATTTTTGTTCCTGAGCCGATTGAACGAAATCAACGGTGGAAAATTACCGTGCGCAGGTTGCCTGAGGCTGACAAATGATTCCACTGGGACTTATATACATAACTAGACGTATACTGTTCTTGGCCGAACGGGCCCTACTTCAGCCCGCTTCATCTCCATCCTTCCGACCATGCGGGATTCTAGATCAAGCTTCCCACCCGCAATCGAGATGCCTCGATGAAGGATATTTATTGCTGCGTTTACGTCCCTGTCCATTACTACCCCACACTCACACCTGTGCGTCCTGACGGACAGAGACTTCTTTACCGTAGCTCCGCAA
>JAJDUA010000068.1 GCA_022826905.1 Candidatus Dadabacteria bacterium | reverse complement strand
TGCGCTATCGTTCCACCAACGCGCAGACACGACACCTTGAATTGCCTGCCGAATCTCAAGCTCTTGTTTTTTCCTCCGATTCTACCACAATCTCTCATCTGCCCCAAATACCCGCCACTACTAAACTGATGCTATACTAGTCCGTACGCTCAACGTATATCTCTTTACCCTTATCCACAAATTCTCTCGCCTTGGAATCAAGCCCCGTCTGAACGGCGTCCATCTCCGAGAGACCGTGTTCTTTTGCGTAATCCCTTATATCCTGCGTGATTTTCATCGAGCAGAATTTCGGGCCGCACATGGAGCAAAAATGCGCAACTTTTGCCCCTTCGGCAGGTAGAGTCTCGTCGTGAAACTCGCGCGCCGTATCTGGATCAAGAGAAAGATTGAATTGATCATTCCACCGGAATTCGAACCTCGCCTTACTCAGCACGTTGTCGCGAAGCTGCGCAGTGGGATGGCCCTTGGCGAGATCCGCCGCGTGCGCGGCGATCTTGTAGGTTGTAACCCCGTCCTTAACGTCCTTCTTATTCGGAAGACCGAGATGCTCCTTCGGGGTGACGTAACAGAGCATCGCGGTTCCGTACCAGCCTATCATAGCCGCCCCTATGGCGGAAGTTATGTGATCGTAACCGGGCGCTATATCGGTAGTCAGGGGTCCAAGAGTGTAAAAGGGAGCCTCTCCGCATATTTCAAGCTGCTTGGTCACGTTCTCCCGTATCATATGCATGGGTATGTGTCCCGGGCCTTCTATCATGACCTGAACATCATGCTTCCATGCTATCTGGGTGAGTTCCCCGAGAGTGTCAAGCTCTGCAAACTGCGCGGCGTCGTTCGCGTCGGCTATGGAACCAGGCCGGAGGCCGTCGCCAAGAGAAAACGCTATATCGTAAGCCTTCATTATCTCGCAGATCTCCTCAAAATTGGTGTATAGAAAGCTTTCCCTGTGATGCGAAAGACACCACTTGGCCATTATCGACCCGCCTCTTGAAACTATCCCCGTAACCCTGTCGACGGTAAGCGGAATGTAGCGAAGGAGCACTCCCGCATGTATGGTGAAGTAGTCAACCCCTTGTTCCGCCTGCTCTATAAGGGTATCCCTGAAAATCTCCCAGGTAAGCTCCTCCGGTTTTCCATTAACCTTCTCAAGGGCCTGGTATATGGGAACGGTTCCCACGGGAACCGGAGAATTTCTTATTATCCACTCCCTGGTTTCGTGAATGTTGTCCCCGGTCGAAAGATCCATTATGGTGTCAGCTCCCCACCGGCACGCCCAGACCGCTTTTTCGACCTCCTCCTCAATGCTTGAGGTAACGGCGGAGTTCCCGATGTTCGCGTTTATTTTCACGAGGAAATTACGCCCTATTATCATGGGTTCGCTTTCTGGATGGTTTATATTGTTCGGAATTATGGCACGCCCCGAAGCGACTTCTTCCCTGACGAACTCGGGGGTGATACAGCCGGTCTGAATGCGCGCGTCGAAATCAACTCCCTCGTGGTAAGCCCCGAGCTGCCCGTAGGCCTCCCTAAGCTCGTCGATTCTCTGGTTCTCCCTTATGGCAATATACTCCATCTCGGGCGTTATGATTCCCTTTTTCGCGTAGTGCATCTGGGTTACGTTTCGCGAGGGCGAGGCGCAAAGGGGCTTTCTTATGTTCCCGAAAGTTATCCCGTTTGCCCTCTCAAGCCTTTTTCTGGCGAATTCCGAGGAGAAATCGGGCAGTTCGAAGACATCTCCCCGTTCCCTTATCCACTTTTCGCGAAGCGGCGGCAGACCCCTGTGAACGTCAATGTCAACTTCGGGGTCCGTATAGGGACCGCTTGCGTCATAAAGGGTTATCTTGAAGCGGTCAGCATCCGGGGCATCCGAGAGAAGATCGTCGGTTTCAACTTCTCTCATGGCCACCTTTATATCGTGGATTTTTCCGTCCACGTATATTTTTTTCGATTTAGGAAAAGGATCTCTGGTTATTACGGATTCTGTGGGTATTTTCTCTTTTTTGCGAGAAGAACTCATGAGCAAAGGCTCCCTTGGCAAAAACGCTTCGGACATTGATTAGTTTAGGGGATTATAGGTTCCTTTACAAATAATTCGGACAACAAAAACACCCTGGCGATATCTTGATCTTTCAGCGGGAAATCCTGTAAACGGCTCCCCTGTAGTCATCGGATACGAGCAGTGCTCCGTCGGGTGCAACTAGAACGTCAACCGGCCTTCCCCACGCTGCCCCGTCACTCCCAAGCCAGCCGTGCGCGAAGACATCGTATGAGGCCGCGTTTCCCGATTCGTCGAGGCGCACTGAAGTCACCCTGTAACCTATGGGCTCGCTTCTGTTCCATGAGCCGTGCTCCGCGATAAAAATCACGTTTTTCCAAGACGCGGGAAACATGGAACCCGTATAGAACCGCATGCCGAGTGCCGCAACGTGTGCGGGAAACTCCCATTGGGGAGGAGTAAATTCGTCGCAGTCGCGCTCTAAGCCGAACTGCGGATCCTGAACATCCGCCCCGTGGCAGTAAGGAAAACCGAAATTAAGTCCTGCTTCCCCGGCACGGTTAAGTTCATCCGGAGGGCTGTTATCATTAACTTGCTGGTCCCTGCTGATGTTGTCCCTTCCGTTATCAGTAAACCAGAGCACACCAGATTCCGGATGCCAGTCAAAACCCACGGTGTTTCTCACTCCATGGGCGAAAACCTCGAGATTCGTTCCGTCGGGATTTATCCTCAGGATTGCCGCGTAGCGCTCGTCGTCCCTCTTGCAGACATTGCACGGCGCTCCGACCGGAACATAGAGTTTTCCGTCCGGTCCGAACCGGATGAACTTCCACCCATGATGCCTATCTCTGGGAAGAGTATCAATTATAACTACGGGGGCAGGAGGAGATGAGAGACGGCTTTCGATACTGTCATAGCGGAGAATCCGGTTTATTTCCGCAACATAAAGGGCCCCATCCCGAAACGCAACGCCGTTTGGAGTATTGAGGTTATCCGCAATTATATGGACAGTTTCGGCGTAGTTGTCGCCGTCCGTATCACTAAGGGCATACACAGTTCTGGATCTAGTGCCAACAAACAAGGTTCCATCGGTTCCAAGGGCAAGCGAACGTGCACCGGGCACTTGGTTTGAATAAAGGGAAATTAAGAAAACCTCAGGAAGAGATATACGCGAGAGCATTGGGTCCGCAGGAATCTCCGGGGACGCAGGTTCCCCGGGAGTTTCAGCAGGTATCTGCTCCGCAGGAGTTTCCTCGGGCATCGATCCTGATGGGACCTCAACACGCCCGTCCGGGGCAGTCTTTTCCCCGCAGCCACAGGCAGACAGCAGAAAAATAAAAAGAGATGTAATCAGCAGACTAAAAGTCCTCGGCATCACAACCTCCTAAATATAAAAACACTCACGGCCCACCGAATGTTAACCGGAACATATTCGCATGGAAACGGGCAGGACCGAAAGCCCTTGCTTGCACACCGTTCACTAAATCGGGCACTTGTGTAAAATTATTATCCAGTTCACTTAAGAGGTTCGGTTTATGTCTTATCTCATTCTGGGAATTGAGACGTCATGTGACGAGACTTCCGCAGCAGTGGTAAGAGACGGAAAGCAGATGCTCTCAAACGTGGTTTCCTCACAGATCGACGTTCATAACGCCTTCGGCGGGGTCGTTCCGGAGATAGCGTCACGCATGCACACGGAAATAATCCTGCAGGTAATAAATCAGGCCCTCGAGACTGCCGAGACATCAGCGGGGGAAGTTGATGCCATAGCGGTAACCCAGGGACCTGGGCTTATAGGTTCGCTTATGGTCGGAATTTCAACCGCGAAGGCGCTTGCGTTCTCCCACGGAAAACCTCTTGTGGGAGTAAACCACCTGGAATCGCACATAGCAGTGGCGCATCTGGAAAACAAAATTGATTTTCCGTTTGTCGCACTCATAGTTTCCGGAGGACACACGAACCTTTACATGGTAAGGGGGTTTCTTGACTTCGAACTGCTCGGAAGCACAAGAGACGATGCCGCGGGGGAGGCTTTTGACAAAGGAGCGAAGGCGCTCGGGCTCGGGTATCCCGGAGGAGTCGAAATAGACAGGCTTTCAAAAAACGGCGATCCCGACGCCATCAGTTTCCCAAGACCGTTTAACAATGAATCCCCTGATTTCAGTTTCAGCGGGCTTAAAACCGCTCTTCTTAACCACATAAGGAAAAACCCGGTCGAAAGCGAAGAAAATCTCTTTGACGTATGCGCCGGGTATCAGGAAGCCATAGTGGAAACCCTTATTGACAAGACGCTTAACGCCGCGAGAAAAAATGGAGTGGAGAGCGTCGTTTTAGCAGGCGGGGTAGCCTGCAACTCAAGGCTAAGGCGGCTAAGCGAAGAGAGAATAAAAAGCGAAGGAATAAATGTTTTTATGCCCTCACCCGCTCTTTGCACCGATAACGCGGCCATGATAGCCACGCTCGGTTACCACATGTATTCAGATAACAGGGTGTCCGCGCTTGATATATCCCCTTATTCAACCGCTAGACGCAAGGTCTCTTAAGGCTGTTTTGGACTGACAAACGCGCCTTTATCTCCAGAACAACTTCTAGCTGGTAGCGTTGCTTTTTGGCCAGCAATAAAATATATATGATTCTTTTTCAGATAAAAACAATTTATCTATTGTAATTAGCTGAAAAAGAGGCTAATATATTGTTATATCTGCTAAGAGCATTTTATCTGTTTACAAGATTAACTTGGAGAAAAAACTGAAATGAGCAAAATACGCGATCAAATTAAAGGCCGCAGAAAAGAACTCGGCCTGAAACAAAAAGATATGATGCTGCGTTTCGGCATGTCAAGACAGCAGTATCAACGGCTGGAATCAAGAGGCAACCCACGCCTAGAAACTCTTGAACTGGTTGCCAAGGGGCTCAGGATGGAAGTTCTGCTTATACCGCAGGAAAAACTGCGCGTAGTTCGCGACATTCTGGAAGGAAGAACCGATACAGGCTCCTGCATTAAAGCTGACTTCACTCTCAGTGTGGAGCCTCCTCCCGATGATCCTTGGGAAGGACTGCTGGAGGAATAATCGTGAGCGATCCAGAAGAAGTCAACGTCTTAGAACTCATCCTGCACGGCGCAAAGGTCGGATATCTGACGGGCTACAAGGACGGCCGAAATATCCTTACTTTTACGCCTGAGTTTACAGGAAACAGTTCACGTCCAACTTTCACCCTGACAACGCACCCGGAATTCCCCAATGTCAAAAACGTGCTTGCAAAACCATGGTCAAGGAGACAACGACTGCATCCGGCGCTCTCCAATCTGCTGCCAGAGGGAGCGTTGAGAGAGTTGCTGGCGCAGCATCTGAAAATCCATATTGACAATGAATTCGGACTGCTCACCTGCCTTGGAGAGGATTTACCCGGAGCTCTCATCGCAATTCCTGCAAAACCTGACGACGTTCCCGGCTATATATTAGCCCTCGGTGCGACTGCCGTTAAAACCGGTTTGCCGGATGAAGCGAAACATTTTTCCCTAGCTGGCGTACAGATGAAATTCTCGATGCGGGAACAGGATGGACGCTATCGGATCACTGAATCCGGAGATCTCGGGAACTGGATCATCAAAACTCCGTCCACTGTGCACAAGTTTGTTCCCTTAAACGAGTTCACCGCCATGCGGCTTGCGCAGACAGCGGGCATCGATATACCGGATATAAAGTTAGTTGAAATGGGCAGCCTGGATAAACTCCCCGCTATTAATCTCCCCGATGAAGAATTCGCCTTTGCGATACGGCGGTTTGACCGAGCGGGCGAGAAACGCATTCACGCCGAAGACTTCGCCCAGGTGCTGGTGAGGTACCCACAGCAAAAGTATGACGGTCCGAACTATGAACAGATAGGCAAGATCATCTATCAGTACACAGGCAACAGCCTCGGAAACACCCAACAATTCGCCCGACGACTGCTGGTTAACATTCTTCTAGCCAATGGTGACGCTCATTTGAAAAACTGGTCCCTGATCTATCCCGATACGGTTACACCAGAACTTTCTCCCGCTTACGATATCGTGGTTACTCGTGTTTATATGGGCGACGAAAAGGAATACGCGTTAAATCTAGACAGAAACAAGGACTGGTACAAAGTCACTTTCAGTCACTTCAGAGCTTGGGCGGATAAAGCCGGTATTCCATGGAAAATCATTAAGCCGCATCTTGACGACACGCTGGATAAAGCGCGTGCTCTCTGGCCGAAATCTCTTGAAAACCTGCCCGCAGACCACGCTCACAAAAAACAGCTAAAGGAACACTGGAAGATGCTGTCCCCGGATTTTCGGATTGAGGACGCTGATTAAATCAAAAACGGACTTGCCGACACAAAAACCTGAGAAATTTTGTTTGAGGAGAGGCTAAGAGTTACGTTTCGTAGTCTACAACAACAGCATCCGTCCTTACCTGCCGGATGAACTCCGCAACCTTCACGTGCTCAGGATGTTCTTGGTAGATTGCAAGATCTTCCTTCGATTCGAACTCGGAGTAAAGAGCAACATCAAACGAGGTGGGAAGCTCATTAGAATTCCTGCCGATCTCCATCTCCTTTATCTCAGGAATGACGCTTTTGAGACCTTCAAGATCCTGCTTGATCTTGTCCATGAGTTCCTCCTTGCTCATTCCTTCGTGCGAATCCTTGATTTTCCACATCACTATGTGCTTTATCACTTGGGTCTCCTTAGAGAAAGTGTCCGTAGCTTCTTTAAATAGTATAAATTATTTTTCATGGAATTGCGAAAAATCTCCACCCCATGCAGACAATTATCCGGCTTCTGACAAAAGAGTATTTTATGCCGATAAAACTGGGTGTCCGTGTTTGATATATCCCCCTATTCAACTAGCGGGGCAAACCAAGAAAATCACGTTTCGTATTCTACAAGAGCCGCGTCCGTTCTTATCTGCCGAATGAACTTCCCGACCTCTACGTGCTCGGGATGCTTCAGGAAAACTTCGTAATTTTCCTTCGAGTCGAACTCAGAATAGAGGGATACATCGTACGCGACGGGAAGCTCGCTAAAACTCTTGCCAAGCTCCATAGTCTTTATCTCCGGAACGGCGCTTTTCAGTGTCTCTACTTTCTGTTCGAACTTGGCAATAAGCTCATCCTTGCTCATTCCTTCGTGTGAATCCTTCAGTTTCCACATCACCATACGTTTTATCACCTGAGCCTCCTTGGAAAAAGTTTCTGTGATTTTTTCAAACAGCGTAAATTATTTTTAACAAAATTGCGAAAAAGCCCTTCGCCTTATCCGGGCAGTCAGCCGACTTCCGGCGATAAAGTATATTACGCCAACAAAAAAGGTATGATTTTATTTTTATGTGGGAAAAAAAAGAGATATTCAGCGAACTTCCGTTCGTTTCGAATTTCGAGAAAGATAAAACCGATTTTCTGCTTAAGATCGGCGAACTGATAGAAGTGCCCGAGCGCTACGTTCTCACCAAACAGTTCGAACCGAGCCATTCCTTCTATTTTCTTATCGAAGGCCAGGTGAATTTCTCAATCAGCGTCGAAGATAAGACAGATGAGTTCTCAGTGGGGAAAAGCAGTGAGAAATTCACTCCCGTAGGCTGGTCAGGCTTTCGTCTTCCCAAGCGCTACTACACGACAATTACATGCGAGAAGCCCTGTGTCCTGCTAAAGTGGAGTCACCAGAATCTTGAAAGATTCTTTGACCAGGAGCCTCTTCTGGGACGTGAGTTCCTGCTTTTCGTTCTGAGTAAAAGCATAAATCTCCTGACGCATGTCCGAGCAGAGCTTGCGGAATACAACAACCTAAGCTGGGATATCGAGGCGGGAAAAACAGGCGGTCTTTCTCAGGAAGGAAAATACATATCCGTACCCAACCCGCTTCAGCTTCTTAGGCAGTCTCCTTTTTTCGAGGTTTTTCCCGATAAGACACTGCGCCAGCTGGCAAAAGCAACCCAGAAAAAATACTATCTAAACAACGAACCCATATTCAACCAAGGGGATGCTTCGAAAGGAATAGACATACTGGCTTACGGAAAGGCGGCACTGTGCTTCTCTCCCGACGGGGCGCAGGGAGGAATCGAGGAATCCGTGGCGCTTCACCTGATCAACCTTCCCGGATACCTGGTCGGCTGGATGGGAGCCGCCCCGGCCGGGTCAAATGACGTTACCGCCGTTGCGAGCAGGAATTCGGTCATCTACCACATAAGCTCCCGCAATCTTCACAAGATCCTGAGCCAGGACCCTCACTTGGCCCTAGCTCTGGCCAGAAGACTTTTATGGCTGGTGTCGATCCGGCTTCGAAATGCCCGCGCGGGGCTAATATCGCAAAGATACGAGCGAGAAATACTGGCTATAAGCAACCTTATCGAGCAAAACTCCATGCAGTTAAGCGTAAACTCCCCAATTCATAAGCTTCCCCATCTGCTAAACAGCCCGCTTACGCTAGATGACGCTTTCCGGCTTCTGTTCAGACTGGAGAAAGAAGGCGAGAGCCTTGAGAGGGAACTGTCCCGTCTCAGCCTCGATATTCTCGGAAAAATCTACAAGGAATACAATTTTTTCGAGGGTTTAAAAAATGTCTACCAGTCCGTGACCGCCGCGCCCAAGTCGCTTTCTCCGAGCGAAATAAGAACCATGGCGGCCAAACAGTTCGCAGGAGTCTTCAATAGCACTCCTTACGTAATTGAAGGCTGGGAGAATCTGCCAGATGAGCCGGGACACATTTTCATATACAACCATCTGCTGAACCATCCCTATAACACCCTTCCCAACCATTTTCAGATTACGCTTGATTCCCACTTCATAAGCTCAATGGTTCTTTACGCCAAGTATGGCGAGGCAGGAATTCGCGTCGTACGCGTTCCAAGGGCGGAAGAATACGGACATGAATACTACTATGAAAGGCTTGGACACATAAATGTTTACACAGACGAATCCGATCTCTCCCAGGGAACCCCTGAGCGGAGAAAAGCTTGGAGGAAAAAGTTCTATGAAACGGCCAAGGAGCATCTAGGAAAAGGATTTAACATAGTAATAAGCCCAGAGGGGACCAGCATGACGACGGAGGAATCGCCCGGTCCGTTCAAGCTCGGTGCTTTTCTTCTGGCCGCGTCCCTTTCACCTGAGCCCTACATCGTTCCCGTAGCGGTGGCGAACTTCGACAAAAGAATAAACCAGAACGTGTTTTCCTTGGTGATAAAAAAACCCTTCAAGGTATCCGATCACGTAAAAAACCCGGAGAAGAACAAAGACAGGCTGTTTGAGTTCGTCAGGGAATACGGAAACGAATACAGAAAATATGTGGAAGAGGCGGCGGGATTTGCAAGGCGAGCGGAATCCACCAAGATAAACTTAAAAACTTTCGAGCAGGTCGAAAAAGAGTTCCCGGTAATCGATAAAAACCTGTTCGAACAGGACGTAAGAATCCTTCAGAGACGTCATGTCGGGAAAAAGAATGACGCGACGGTATTTTACGGCAGTTCAAGTTTCCGCCTCTGGAGGGGCATGGCTAGGGATTTCTCTGATTATAACGTCTTGAACCTTGGCTTCGGAGGAGCCAGGATCGCCTACTGCCTGCACTATTTCGAGCGGCTCATAAAACCGAATGATGTTAAATCCCTGGTTTTCTACGCGGGGGATAACGACATAGGGGACGGATGCATCCCAAGGCAGGTGCTGAATTTCTTTGTGGATTTTTACCACCGCTTAAGAGAATTCTACCCTCACACGAAATTTACCTTCGTTTCAATAAAACCGAGTCCCGTAAGGTTCCATTTTCTTGACAGAATCAAGGCGTCAAACGACCTCGTAAGACAGTTCCTGTCAAGAGAGTCCAACACCTTTTACCTCAATATCTACGACTACATGCTAAATGAGAATGGAGATATAAGAGAAGAACTGTTCACTGAAGACGGCCTTCACATGAACAGGAAAGGATACGCGTTATGGAAAGGGTTGTTTTTAGCAAACGAAAAAGAGATTTTTTACGACCCCGGACCCGAGGAATCTGGAGGGCGGATTAAAATTCCTCCAGAAACGCAAACCCATACGCAAGCATCCTCCGACCTAGCTTGAAATAGTCCTCTACCGCTGACCGCGGTCCCGTCCCGAAGAGGGGATTAGAAGCCACATCTTTCTTTCCGAGTGACGTCCCCAGCTGGGAGAGAGCAAAACGTAATTGCCCCAAAGAAGCGGCAATGCATTGAGATGAAACGAGAGCCTGGATGGGGCTTCGTAACTCGAAACGTATCTCCCGGAAACGAAAAAATCGGCTTTTGCCGAGCAGCACTGCCCGCAGAGAAAAAGCCAAATATCATTTTCTTCAAACTCAATCCCGATAGCCTTTTTTCTCTTGTTCATCCATTCCGCGTTTGCAAAAACCCAGTGGCGATGACCGTCTTTGAGCTCGAGGGAAAGGACAAAACAGGTGGTTTCCGAGACGATTTTCCTAACAGAGTATCTGAGAGTTGAGTTCATGGAGCAGTCTTAAGCCGTGGAGAGCAAGGTCCTTGTCGACCCGGTTCGTGCAGGCGCACTCCTCGGAGATCGCTTCGGCGAAACCCCCGGTCATCACGATTTCAGGAGAAGAACCCATCTCCTCCCTGAGTTTCTCGCAAAGCCCGTCAATCATCGAGGCGTAACCATAAAACAACCCTGACTGTATGCACTCTACAGTGTCTTTGCCGACTACCTGCTCGGGCTTCTCAGGATCGACCTTAGGAAGCTTGGAAGTTCCGTGGTAAAGCGCTACCGTGGAAAGTTCGATTCCGGGAACTATGGCTCCACCCAAGTATTCTCCTTTTTCAGAAACGCAGTCAAAAGTGGTCGCCGTACCCAGATCAACCACTATCACGCTTCCGCCAAAGCGGTGGTAAGCCGCAACGGCGTTTGCTATTCTGTCGGCCCCGAGTTCTTCGGGATTATAAATCCGAATCGGCATTCCCGTCCTTGTCTCAGGACCCACGATTATGGGACGATGACCAAAATATTTCTCCACCAGTTTCGCCACCCCTTCCTCCATCTCGGCAACCACGCAGGAGAGTATGGAACCGCTGAACGAAGAGGGAGATATGTCTTTCTCGTCCATCTTCCCGAATAAGATAATTCCGTAGCCATCAGGACTTTTGGTTCTGTCGGTATCAATTCTGAAACTGTATACGAGATCCTCTCCAGAAAATATTCCGACCATTATGCTGGTGTTGCCGACGTCAATTGCGAGAAGCATGGCTAATTAAGTCCGGTTATCGTGATCTGACTTATTGATTTACAGGTGCAGGCGCTTCCGGAACAACAAGATATCGTCAATTCCGAACGCAGGTAAACCGGTTCCGAGGGGAGTATACCTTAAAAACGGGACAAATCGAAGCACTAAAACTTTCTTGGATATTGATACGAAAACAGGCCCCTAAAATAAGAATTCTACAACTTTTCCTATACGAATTGTGCTATAATTAAACTATTAGTCTAAAGGAGGGGATTTTATTATGTGGAAGTTTTACAACAGCTTTGCTTTACGCCGTTTTCAAGGGATACGCAGTCTCGGGATTCTTGCCTTATCGGTGGCATTTTGCCTTACAGGATTGCTAGTGCTTTCATCCTGTGATGATGACGATGATGAAATGGCACCGGAGCCTGTGCAGATGAGAGGTTTTTATACCAGTGTAAATGCGGATGGTACAACGGATTGTACGAATGAAAACGTCGACCTGCGCGAAGAAGAACCCACAGATCTTAGCGAACCTAACGTCAGGATCACTGCACGTGGTGTCGCCTTCGGAGATGCAGCCTTTATACAGGTAGGAGTAAAGGTAGGTGAAAGTGCTACGAATGCCGAAACTATTGCATCCTATTACGTAAGTGAAACGGATGGAAATTTTGACAGACCCGGAGCATATTTTCTTGTAGCCAAGACCGACTCTGACATCGAGGCAGATACGATATATACCGGTTACTGGGCTGGCTATGCTTATCGTCGCGCTGCGGACGCCACAGGCTATCAACCTGTGGTAATTTGTCCATACGTAATGGTACCAGCAGGGACTGCTGAGTTAGAGGACATAGGAGCAGGCAACTGTGGTGAAGGCGGAGGCGATGATGTGCACCCAGCATTGGCAAAATATCTCACAGACGATGACGGCCTGAGGGATTGCCACACTCTTTTGGATAATCAGGGCATATTGTCTCCCACGGAACGGTAATTGGAATACAACGAAACGGCAGATCATAACTTTAGGAACGGGCATCAGGTTAACAACAAACCCTGCATGCCCGTTTTTTGTCCGCTGAACGATTAAACCAAAACCAGTTTTAAGCTTCGCACTAAGCTGCTTTTTGACAAAACCCTAAGGGAAAACTATGATTTCACGGCACCCGGAAGGAAAAAAGTGAGAGTAATAGTCACAGGCGGAGCGGGTTTCATAGGCTCCTGGGTATGCGAAGCGTATATCTCCGAGGGCCACGAGGTTCTCGTGGTCGACAACCTCTCAACAGGGTCTGAGGGCAACCTTCCTCCCGAAGCCGAATTCATCGAGTGCGACGTAAGGGATTCCGCCGGACTTGAAAAGGCGTTTCGCCAATTCCATCCCCAAATCGTTAACCATCACGCAGCGCAGATAAACGTAAGAGATTCGGTAGAAGACCCTTCTCTTGACGCCGAAATAAACATAAACGGATCTCTCAACGTTCTCAGGCTCTGCGCGGAATACAAAACCGAGAAATTTATTTTTTCATCGACCGGAGGCGCCCTTTACGGAGAACCGGAAAAACTTCCCGCAGGTGAATCGACCCCCACCCTTCCTCTTTCTCCCTATGGAATTTCGAAACTCTCAACAGAAAATTACATAAGGTATCACTCCAAGAACCATGGTTTCGGACACGTTATCCTTAGATACGCGAACGTGTACGGAGAAAGACAGAATCCCGAGGGCGAAGCTGGCGTAATAGGGATTTTCTGCGAGAAAATAATCAGCGGGAAACCCTGCCTCATATTCGGAGACGGAGAACAGACGAGGGATTACGTGCATGTCTCCGATGTCTCACGGGCAAACCTGCTCGCCGCAACTCTAAAAGAAGAAGGAACTTTCAACATAGGAACTTCAATCGAGATATCCGTAAATGACATAGTGCGCATACTGGAGGAAGTAACTAAAACCGAATTCACCACCATCAACAAAAAAGAGCGTCCCGGGGAAGTAAGAAGGATAAGTCTTGACTGCTCCCTGGCGGTCGAGAAGTTCGGATGGAGCGCGCAGGTAACCTTGCACGAAGGCCTTTTTAGAACATGGAACTGGTTTTCAGCGAAGGCAGGCTGAGAACCGTTTTTACGCAAAACTCTCTAAGAAAAACAGGTGCGTATTCATAATTTGCTGAATTCCGCTCAAATCCGCTCTGGAACAAATTCAGATTCCGCATATATGATTAAAACTAAACAACCGACCAGAGAAACTCTTGGCTTTGGGGTAAGTTTGCATTGTTGAAACCATGGTTAGAAATTCTATAAAATCTGGATTATACTTTGTTAAGAGTGTTTGGCGATATGTAAGTAAACCAAATTACCACTGAAATGCTTTTAGCAACCATCAAAATGCCGAAGATTCAGTGAACAGTTCAATAGAACGAGCATGGCAAAAAGCACCGGACATTCCTTTAAACGCAAAACAGATGTAGATGAGTTCTTTGGCCGAAAACAACTCAAAGGCAATATCCTGATGCCGCCGCAAGAAAAAACTTCCTTACCCCATACTTACTACGATCATCCAAACGGAAAGTTTTACATGGGGGACTGCATAAGCGTAATGAAAGATTTTGAGAGCGAATCCATCGATCTGGTTTTTGCCGACCCGCCATACAATATCAAAAAAGCCGACTGGGACCGTTTCGATTCGCAAGAGGAGTATATTGACTGGTCAAGTGCCTGGATAGAACAAGCAGCACGGATTCTCAAGCCTACAGGCTCTCTTTACGTTTGTGGTTTTTCGGAAATCGTTGCTGACATCAAATCCCCAGCAATGAAGTTTTTCCATAAATGCCGTTGGATAATCTGGCACTACAAAAACAAGGCGAGCCTAGCAAATGACTGGGGCAGATCACATGAAAGCATTCTGCATTTTCGAAAAACAAAAAAACATAAGATAAATGTTGATGCCGTGAGAATCCCGTACTCAGAACATACTCTGAAGTATCCCTCGCACCCGCAAGCCGCTACAAGTCAGTACGGAAACGGCAAACAGCATTACTGGGAACCCAACCCTGAAGGAGCCAAGCCGAAAGACGTTCTTGAAATTCCGACAACATGCAACGGAATGCACGAAAAAACTCCACATCCCACGCAAAAGCCGGAAGAACTTCTGCGTAAAATTATACTTGCCTCATCAAAAGAAAACGATATTGTATTTGACCCGTTTCTCGGTTCCGGCACTACCGCCGTCTGCGCGGAGCAGCTCAAGCGTAAATGGATAGGATGTGACTTGTCTCGGGAGTATCTTGATTGGGCAACAGCACGTATTGAACTGGTTGAAGATTGGCCGATAGAAAAATGGAGGCAGTATGATTTTGAAAATCTTAAACGCAGAAATTCGATACGATGAAAATTACCCGACTCGCTGAAATCGCGACAGACAAAACAAAGTTTAAAACGCTTTCTGATTTTTTAGATTTCGCGGAGAGGTATCTTACGTATGTTGCTACTGAATTGCAGGCAGTCATAATTTCCCAGAACGAGAATCATTACCATTTTTATCAATACGGTTCTGAGGGCGACTACCAGATTACTCGCCCCATCAACTCAAAACTCATGCATAGTGCCAATGATTTCCCCGCCGTTAAAAAATCTTTTGCCAAAATCCTCAACAACGCTAAAAATCTAAGATCCCAGAAGAAAAGAGAATCAATCAACAAAACGGTTTATACTTTGCAGATGGCCGTCGGTTCAACTCTTGACGCTTTGCCTGCAGGGAAATCCAATGTAGCAAGAAAAATTAATGGAGATCTGTTTGAACACTTGGTTCATCTTGTCATAAGAGGAACCGGTATCGACTGCAAGTCCGGTGTAGTGAAAATTCCGTTTGTACTTCGGGGGAAAAAACAGTTCCAGATGAGCTATCAGCACGATTTAATTGTTGAGCAAGATGGAAACGTAAAACTCATCGGTTCAATAAAAACTTCCAGCAAAGACCGTCTGGGCAAAATTTTCATTGACAAGTTCTTGTACAGCAAACTCACCGATACGAACATCCCCCACATTGCGGTCTTCTTAAATGACGTTCAGCGAAAAAAGACCAGACAGAAAAATAAATACGGCGTCGGCTCGACTTTCCTTCCTGGGCATTTCCGCGGCTACTCGATTAAGCTTAACCCCCTCGACGGTGTTTATTACTGCGATATTCGCCCAAACATGCTCACAGAAGATATACTGAAAGATCACATACGTAATTTAGATCACCTGCTTTGTGAGGATATTTGGAAATTCATTTGAGATATCCGCATGAATTCTGGGGGGGGGGGATCTGCAGTTGGTTCTAGGACGTGAAACTGATTTTCGCAGGGAAAAGATTAAAAGGAAACAAAAATCCCTGTCTTTGAAAAAACCTCGCTCGTGGTTAGAATTGTTTTCCTTTCGGAGGATGGGTAATGCAAGATAACGAAGAATTTTTTGATGTACGAATTTACAACAGATATATAAAGGAAGGGCATATCACCCAGAAGGATTATGAAAAACACATAAAATCCTTGCCCGATGTAAGTGACAAGGCGACATCCCTTGTCATCAATGAACAAGAGGAAACCGGAGAACAAGAAGAATAATGGAACGCTGGGAATACAAGGTAGTCTCGACCGATGTGCTTGTTAAAAGGCCCCAGGACCATGATATAGCGGTCTACAAGGAAGAGGTTGATTCAAGAAGGGAGAATACCAGGGGAAGCCTTGAAGATTCTCTTGTCTCGCTTGGCAAGGACGGCTGGGAACTTGCCACCATTACGGGTGAATTCGCCATATTCAAAAAGAGAGTCTGCTAGGTTTCACTGCCACTCTATGGTGCCGGGAGGTTTCGTGGATATATCGTATACGACCCGGTTGATTCCCTTTACCTCGTTTATGATCCTTACTGAGATTTTCCCGAGCAGATCATAGGATATCTTCGACCAGTCGGCGGTCATTCCATCCGTACTACTCACAGCCCTCAGGGCACAGACGTTTTCATAGGTGCGCTCATCGCCCATCACTCCCACCGTCTTTACCGGGATAAAAACGCAGAAGGCCTGCCATATCTCATCATAGGCCCCCGATTTCTTAAGCTCGTCTATAAAAATGCTGTCCGCATGACTCAGTATGAAGAGTCTCTCGCGCGTGACTTCTCCCATTATCCTGATCGCAAGACCCGGACCGGGAAAGGGATGGCGGCCTATGAGAGAGGAAGGAAGCCCGAGAGCCTTGCCAACGCTTCTCACCTCGTCTTTGAAAAGTTCCCGAAGAGGCTCTACTATCTCTAGGTTCATTTTTTCCGGCAGCCCTCCGACGTTGTGGTGGGACTTTATGACGGCCGAAGGACCCTTGACGCTCACGCTCTCTATAACGTCGGGATAAAGCGTTCCCTGGGCGAGAAAACGGACATCGGATATCCTTTCAGCCTCTTCCTCAAAAACCCTCACGAACTGCTCGCCCATAACCTTTCTTTTCGTTTCGGGATCCTCAACGCCCTCAAGATGAGAAAGAAATCTTTCAGAAGCATCCACATGGATGAAGTTCATTTCAAACTCGGAAAAAGCGTCGCAGACCTCCTGAGCCTCATCAAGCCTCAGGCACCCCGTATCAACAAAAATACAGTAAAGCCTCCGACCCACTGCCTCGTTAATAAGAGCCGCCACAACCGAGGAATCCACTCCCCCAGACAGCCCGCATATGATCTTGCCGTCCCCGACCCTTTCCCTTATATCGTGTATTGAATGCTCTATGAACGAGCCCGCCGTCCAGCTTCCGGCAAGCCCCGCAACCTGAAAGAGGAAATTGGAAAGTATCCTGGCTCCGAACTCCGTATGCACGACTTCCGGGTGGAACTGCACCCCGTAAATGTTTCCGCCTGCGTCTCTTACCGCCGCGCACTCCGTGTTCTCAGTATTGGCTATCGCTGTAAAGCCCTCAGGCACCCTCAAAACCCTGTCTCCGTGAGACATCCAGACTCCCGAGGTCTTCTCCACACCCGAGAAAAGCGGGTCTTCCGTTACCAAGTTCAACACGGCGGGACCATATTCCCTCTTCTCAGAGCGTTCAACTTCCCCACCGAGCTGGAAAACCAGCACCTGAAGCCCGTAACAGATACCTAGAACCGGCATCCCCAAAGACAGTATTTCCCCATCCACCCTGGGAGAACCATCCTCCCAAACGCTTGAGGGCCCACCGGAGAGTATTATGGCCGCCGGAGGGTCTTTCTTTATTTCGTCTGTGGCAGTGTTATAGGGTTTTATTTCGGAATAAACCCCGAGTTCTCTGGTGCGCCTAGCGATAAGCTGCGTGTACTGGGAACCGAAATCAAGAACAAGAACTTTTTCCCGCATTTTACGACCGCCTCCCCAGTTGCGATAAAATCCGAAAAACCCTGAAAAGTAAACTACGCTCTCTGAGGCTGACTTTACGAGATAAGAAAACCGTTATCACCCGATCCTGTAGTTGGGAGATTCCTTGGTAATTACGATATCGTGAACGTGACTTTCCTGAAGCCCGGCATTGGTAATCTTTACGAACTTCGCGTTTTCCTGAAGTTGCTTTATCGTCGCGGAACCGGTGTAGCCCATTCCCGCACGAAGTCCCCCGACAAGCTGGTAAATTATGGCCCCTATATTGCCCCTGTAAGGAACCCTTCCCTCTATTCCTTCGGGAACGAGCTTGGCCTCCATCATCTCATCGTCCTGAGCGTAGCGGTCCCTGCTTCCGGCCCTCATTGCTTCAATGGAACCCATGCCACGGTAAACTTTGTAGGTTCTCCCCTGATAGAGAACGACCTCCCCAGGGGCTTCGTCCGACCCGGCGAGCAGGTTTCCTATCATCACAGAATCTGCTCCGGCAGCAAGTGCCTTTGTTATATCCCCCGAGTACTTTATCCCTCCATCGGCTATTACGGGTATGTCGTGCTTTTTCGCGACGGAACAGACTTTTCTTATGGCGGTTATCTGCGGCACTCCTATACCGGCTATCACGCGCGTCGTGCATATCGATCCGGGACCAACCCCCACTTTGAGACAATCCGCACCGGCTTTTATAAGGTCCTCTGCTGCTTCGGAGGTAGCTATGTTGCCGGCCACGAGAGCTATATCCGGGTACTTTTTTCTTATGTGGGCCAAGCTGTCGAGCACCCTTTTCGAATGTCCGTGTGCGGTATCGACCACTATTACGTCACAACCTGCTGCAACAAGTTGATCCACCCGCTCCTGGCCGTGCTTGTCAACCCCGACTGCGGCTCCCACGAGAAGCCTTCCCATCGCGTCCTTAGACGCCTTGGGAAACTTTTCTATTTTCTCTATATCCTTCATGGTTATAAGGCCACGAAGTTTGAAGCTGTTATCAACAACCGGGAGTTTCTCTATCTTGAACTTATGAAGAAGTTCCTTGGCTTCAAGAAGAGTGGTGCCCTCCTTAACGGTAACAAGCTCCTTTTTAGGAGTCATGACCTTGTCGATCTTAAGGTCCATGTTCTTTTCGAACCTTATGTCCCTGTTGGTGATTATTCCGTGAAGTGTGTTGTCTGACTTTACGACAGGAAGACCCGAGATATCGTTTTCAACCATTATCTCAAGGGCTTCGCTAACCCGGGTTCCGGGACGTACGGTCAGCGGATTAACTATCATTCCACTTTCATATTTCTTTACCCTCTCGACTTCGCCTGCCTGTGCCGGGATGGAGAGATTTCTGTGGATTATTCCTATACCGCCTTCCTGTGCCATGGCAATTGACGTGCGGAACTCCGTTACGGTATCCATGGCCGCGCTCAGTATGGGAATATTAAGGCTTATGCGGCGGGTAAGCCTTACCGAGACGTCAACTTCGCTCGGCAGAACTTCGGAGTAGCATGGAGATAGTATTACGTCGTCAAAGGTAAGCGCTTCTTCAAAAACAAAATCCTGCATAGCAGCTAGCCAGCCTTCTTCGCGGCGGAAACTTTCCTTGCCCTCGGTTTTCTTGTTTTCGGGGCGGGTTTTGGTTTTCTCTCGGCGTCAGGAGCCTCGCCCCCGCTCATACTCTGAAAACCCTTGGCAAAAAGATCCAGAATTTTCTTTCTCGCATCGGAAGCCTCCACCCCCAGTTCAATTTCTATCTCCTGCTCCTTGTCCAAGAGATTCAGAAAAACTGACACGATACCCACGTAAGTTGTGTCATCCACTTTTTCAAATCCCATGGATTTTAGAAGCTTTCTCGGAATGAGTGGAAATTCGAAATCAACGGTCTCGATGGATTCCTTGGAGAGTGAACCGTCCTGACTTATGCTTATTTTTATTCGTGTAGATTTCATCGCTTACCCACCGGATTATTTTGTAAAAGGGTTGTATTTTACTAAAAATGGCTTAATAAAGCAATTTTTAAAGTTCTCCACTGCTCACCGACATCTAAACCCCGACCGGTTCACTTAGCCCTCGGATATCACTTCGAAATCCGTAATCTCGATCTGGTACTTAAGTCCAAGTATCTTGCTCACGGAGAGGTAGAAAGTATTGAAGAAAACCGTATTGCCGGGCTTTATGTTGAAATTGGCCGAGGCCTTGGTCCCGGCAATCCCGGAGAGGTCATCTCCGCTTTTTCTGCTCAGTTTCTGAAGAGGATGGTCCGTGTCGGCGTTTCTAAGGTCCCGCATCGAAAGGGTGTTACCCGAATAAAAATCCTGAACGTAAACGGTCCGCCCCGACACCTGGAAACTGCTCCTGAGCTTTATGTAGCTGACAGGAACATCGCTTTCGTTCATGACCTCCCCGCGAACGAAAAAAAGATATCCTTTCTTAGTGGTTATCCATCGGGACTCTGTGTTTCTCACAATCAGTTTATGGGAAATATCGTCACTTTCCCAGAACCACCACTCGGGGAAAACCCCGAATTTAAAGGCTCCCAGACCAAGTGCGAAAACAACTGCTATAAGGATAACGCCGCGCGGGTACTTTCTCTTTTTTACTTCATCTATCCCGTAAAATATCTTCTCCGCGTCCATAGGTTGTGCTCTGTAGATAAAGAGTCCGTAAAACTGCAGGAAGTCACCTTCGCAGGCAGATTATAACCGTAATATGCGCTTTCCCGCAAAACACAGTTCTCCTAGGCAACCGCGGCCCGAAGCGTGTTCTGAGCGCCTCATTTTACAACGCTAATTCTTAAGGCTAGATTAGTATCAAGAGGAAGGATTCGTCAGATTTCTCCCCGCACTCAGCCGCGGAGGCGGCAACTTATTCAGGAGGACATTATGAACATACTTAAGAATCAGAACAGTGGTTTTTTGATTTTCATAGTTGCCGTGGCAACCGCTCTCGGCATCTCCACCAGCGCGGCCGCCCAAAGCGGCAGCTTTTACGTCGGCGTCTCGGGTGGAGCTGAATACACAAATATGGAACATGCTAAAACGGTTGACAACACAGACGCTCCCGAAGATTTTCTGCAGAGCGGAAATATTCACAGTACCAGTGATTCAGCAAGCAAGACAGGTTTTGGCGGCGGGCTTCTTGTTGGTTACAGACTTAATCTCGACCCAAGCGGCACCGTCTACCTAGGCGTTGAGATTGATGGGCAGGTCCATGACGGCACGGTGAGCGGAACACTCCCCGGAGATGGAGAATCCTCGGGCCGGAACCAGCGCGGGGAAGCCTGGCCTGATGAGTGGAGCGTTGACAGGAAAAACAGCTACGGCGCGACACTTTTGCTCGGGGCAAGCCCCCAGTCTTTGGTTCCACTTCTGGGTACGGGTGGAGGCATTTATGTTCTCGGTGGGGTACGCCGCGTGAACTCAGAGTTGAATATTGACTATTACGGCTGCTTTATCGGCGACAGACTTTGCGGTCCCGATGAGTTTGAGGGAGGCACTGATTCCCACGACGAGACTTCCGATGCGCTTGTATTCGGAGGAGGTATTGAGAAGATGATCGGCAGCAAAGCCGGAATCCGGACCGAAGTGCGTCACACGCTCTACAAGAAAGAAGACCGGGAGACTTTTTCTGACGAGACCAACATCAAGGTTCCCATATCGCTTGACGGAAGTGAAACCAGCTTCTCGATAAAAGCGGTTGTGTACTTCTGAACTGTTTCTCGCCTTAACAAACTTGCCGTACACTGCCGAAACAAATTGAAAAAACCATCTCTTTATGTAATAATAACGCTCATTGCCTTTTTCAGGAGTGGATAAATGAACCCCGCTAACCCTTTTGCGTCCCTTCGGGAAGAAATGGATAAGCATGTGGTCGGACACGATGAGGTAAAGACCGCTCTTCTTCTCGGGATAATCTCAAGAGAACACATCTATATTGAAGGCCCTCCGGGTACGGCGAAGACCATGCTTTCGGAGATCGTTTCCAAGGCGGCCCAGCTCAATTTCTTTTTCTACCAGCTTCACAGAGACACCAGACTCTCGGAACTCGTCGGAGACCTGACCATAGTGAAGGAAGAGACTGAACTCGGAGAGAGGATAAAGCAGGATATCGTAAAGGGCGGAATACTGACGTCTGAGATCTGCCTTTTAGACGACATATCGCGCGCGCCCGGGGAATCCCTCAACATACTTCTTCGAATACTTAACGAAAGGAAATTCTTCAGCGAACCCATTCCCCTCCTGACCGCTATAGCGACGAGCAATCCGACGGCTGACGAATACTACAACGAGCCCCTTGATCCGGCCAATCTCGACCGTTTCATTCTTCAGGTAAAGGCCTTGGGAATCTCCTACGGAAGAAAATGGGACGAGGCCAGAAAGGTTATCGAGCTTTACTCCGAAAGGCCGTTTGAAGAAAAGATACCGAAAAGGGTAAGCAAAAAGCTTTTCGACAAAAGCTACAAAACCCTTGAAAAAATCCTGATTCCACCCGAGGTGCAAGAAGGTCTTGCGAATTTCGCGACCATAATGATCGAGGACTTCGGGCTTAACGAAACCAACTCGCTTATCTCCGACAGGACGTTTTTCGTAAAAGCGCTCAAGCTGATCCGTTCCCACGCGCTTCTTAACGAAAGGGATGTATGCTCGAAAGAAGACCTTGACGTCTTAAGATACATGACTGCCTTCCGGGTTCCCCCCGACGTCTACGAACAGATGGACAATATTCTTCGGAATATCGTTCAGGATAAAAAAAAAAGCCAGATGACAAGCTGACCCCGGACCCGGATCAGATGCCTGATTCGGAATTCGACCAGGATTTCTCTCAGGAACCCAAGGGGGAAATCCCCGATGAGGAAGCGGACAAGGAGACGGAGAATCCTCTCGCCGAGGCCCAGAAAACCTTCTTTGACGCGCTCAAGGACCTTAAGCAGAACCTCGATAACAATCAGAGCGAAATGGCTCCTCCAGAAGGCCAGGACGTGCCGAGCGACCCCACCGGAAATCCACAGGACAGCGGGAATACGGAGAGAGAAGACAAATCCGCGCGCGCATACATGAGCAGCAAGTCTTCCAAGGCCGGAGAAGACGAGGAAACAGTGATCCCGGGGAGAGGAAATACGGAAACCGCCGAGAACATAAAACGCATCATGAGAGTGCTTGAAGGCAATTTCCAGAAAAGCATGGCCAAAAAAACATCCCATCCTGGAGGGTCCCCGAGGAAATGGAAGCGCATGTCCTCTTTTGATGAGATTGAGGATATAGATCCCGTTGAGGCGTTCATATGGTCCGAGCACACTTCCCCCAAGCTGCCCAGAGTTCACCTTCGCGAAAAGGAAACACTCGGAGGGGAAATCGCAATTCTCAGGGACATAAGCACTTCGATGATGGGAGTGTACAGCGAGTGGTCTTCATCCGTCGTGAAGGGAGTAATAGAGCTTGCGAGAAAAAAGAGAATGAGAATCGGTTATCTGGAATTTAACCACCGTTCAAGAAAACACACGAAAAACTCTCGCTTTTTCACTAGGGACTATAGGTGGATAGAAAGGCTGGCAGAGAGCACGGACTGCTCCGGAAACACAAATTACGAAGAAGCGCTGGGAGAAGCCCTTAAGGAATTCCGAGGCAGAGGGCTTAGAAACAAGCACATACTCTTTATAACCGACGGGATTCCAACTTCCGGCGATCCCAATGTCGAAGTGCAGAGAGTGCGCGCAAAGAGCATAGGCGTCTGCATACACTCCATATTCATCGGATCGAAGAACTACCCGCCAATACTTGAAATAATCTCAAAGGAAACGGTCGGAACACAGTTCATGGCATCCAAGGGCCGGGACGACATAATACGTATAGAGAGAAAGGACCGGGCTTACCTGCAGGCCGAGCAGGAAAAGATTGCCAGATCGCAGCACGACGGCTTCGCAAAGGCGTTCAGAGGAGAATTCTAGTGCTCGCGGTCAAAGGTGCTCTGGAAGCATAAAATCACTGTTTTTGCTTCTTTAGAAATCTTTTCACGGCACTCTGATGATCCCTATACGTGCTTGAGAAAACATGGACCCCGTCTCCGGTTGAAACAAAGTAAAGATAGTCAACATCCGCTGGCTCGAGTGCAGCGCGGATTGAATCAAGACCGGGAGCCGCTATCGGACCCGGAGGGAGACCCGAAACCAAGTAGGTATTATAGGGAGAAGGAAAATTCAAGTCTTTTTTTCTAATATTGCCGTCAAACTTTTCCCCAAGAGCGTAAATCACCGTCGGGTCGAACTCAAGCCTCATCCCTCTGCCAAGCCGATTACGTATTACGGCAGATACAAGAGGCCTCTCCAAGGAAAAAGCCGTTTCTTTCTCTATTAGCGAAGCAATGGTCACAATCTCCTTGATATCGGGTTGCATACTTGCGATACCAAGCGTCGCATAAGCTTCCCGAAACCTATTGAGCATCGCCTCAATCACTTTCTCCGCGGAGCAGTCACGCGCGAAGAAGTAAGTATCGGGAAAAAGAAATCCCTCAAGACTCGAAACGTCCACGCCAAGTTTTTTTGTGGAATACTCACTGTTTTCCGCAAGCGCGAGAAACTCTTCCCGGGAAACTATCTGCGAGGCATCGAGAATCCCGGCCATCTGCACAAGAGTAATCCCTTCGGGAAAAGTAACCTTCCTTAAAAACACTTCGCCGCGACGCAGTTTTCTATGAACAGTATAAGGCGCCTCGCCGGCCGAAAACACGTATTCGCCGTACTTAAGCTTCCGATGGGTTCCGCTTAAAAAAGCCGAAAGAAAAAGAGCCTCGGCCTTTCTTATCACTCCCTCCCCTTCAAGCTTCTCCGCTATAGCGGACAGGCCACTGCCTTGCGGTATGTCGACAATTTTTGTCTCAGTCAAAAAACCGTCTAGGAAATAAAACCAGGCAGGTAAAGCAAACAGAATGAAAACAGAAACCGCTAGCCCCTTTGAGAAACGGTTAAACCTACGAGTCTCACTCATCTGGAAAGTATCACCATCTCGTTTCGATGAATTATCTCGTCGCTGTATCTGTACCCGAGAACCTTCTCTATTTCGGATGATTTCTTTCCGAGAATCTTCCTCACCTCTGAAGAACCGTAGGAACAAAGCCCTCTTGATATCTCAACCTCAGAGGAATTAAAACAGCTCACAAGCTCTCCTATCTCGAATTCCCCCTCAACTTCCTTTATACCCGAAGGAAGAAGGCTTCTGCCTTTTTTGGTAATAGCATCGGCCGCACCCTCGTCCAGTATAAGTTTCCCCTGGGGCTTAAGCGTATAGGCAATCCAGTGTTTTTTTCCTGTGAGTCTTTCTTTCGTCGGAAGTATAACGGTTCCGTACTCGCGGCCGTTAAAGATGCTCAGAAGAGAATCTTTTCTTTTCCCGTTCGCAATTATAGTGGGCACCCCAAAGGCGGCGGCGGATCTTGCAGCCTGGACCTTGGTTCTCATTCCCCCGGAAGTGGTTTTGCCGAAAGTATCTCCGGCAAAGGATTCTATTCTCGAATCTATCTCCGTGATTGTGGAAAGCAACTCGGCGTTCTCGTCTTTCGCCGGATCCTTGTCAAAGAAACCCTCCACGTTGCTTAGCAGCACAAGAATATCCGCCTCCGTAAGAGAAATCACAAGCGCCGCGAGATTGTCGTTGTCTCCGAACATGATCTCCTCGAAAGCAACTGTGTCATTTTCGTTTATGACGGGAATTATCTCCATCTCAAGCAGCCGCCGGATGGTCTTTCTAGAGTTAAGAAACCTTTTCCTGTCGGAGAACCCGTCACGGGTAAGCAGAATCTGCGCGACATTAAGGCCGAACTCGGAAAAAGCCTCTTCGTAATTCCTGATAAGCTCGGTCTGGCCGCAGGCGGAAATCGCCTGTTTTACGTCTATCTCTACGGGTTTGCTCGAAAGACCCAGTTTCTTCATCCCCGACGCTATGGCTCCCGAAGAAACTATGATTGTCCTCACTCCCCTCTGCTTAAGGCTAAAGACCTGTTTTGCTATTTCCTTAAAAACGGATTCGTTAAGAGACCCGTCGTCGTGGGTAAGCACACTGCTTCCTATCTTGACAACGGCGGTCTTTACCTTTTTAATGAGATTTTCTCTCTCCTGCTCACTCATGGCGGTTCTATTTTACCCAAATACGAAAAACCATCCTATTTGACAACAAAGGAGGCTCTTGATATGTTTTCACTTCGTTTTCATTGCGGGAATAGCTCAGTTGGCTAGAGCGTCTCCTTGCCAAGGAGAAGGTCGCGGGTTCGAATCCCGTTTCCCGCTCCACTCCCCACATTGTTCCGTTCATATTCCGGTTTCTTCGAAAAATTCGCCGATTTTCCGGCGGATCACCATATCAGCCTCGTCGTCAAAAGGAGTCTCCATCAGATTTATGATCACAAGTGCGGCCCCCTTGGAAAGAGCCAGACGGGGAAGTCCGCTTGCCGGAGCAACCAGAAGGGAAGAACCCATAACGATGAGCACTTCGGAGTCTGATACGAGATCGATCGATCTCTCCCATGGCTCTTCGGGAAGAGCTTCTCCGAAAAAAACGGCGTCTGGCTTCAGAATCCCCCCGCACTGCAGGCAGAGAGGAGGATTTTCCCCTCCGGCAACCCTGCTCATCGTGTCAGCCATCGGATAGTATTCCCGGCACTGGAGACAAACGACCCGTCTTACGGAACCGTGGAGCTCAAACACGTCCTCAGAACCCGCCTTTGTGTGGAGGCCGTCCACGTTCTGCGTTATAACGCCACTGAGCCAACCCTTTTTCTCAAGACGCGCAAGCGCGTAATGGCCCGCGTTGGGTTCGGCAGCCGCCCTCACAGGATAGGACTCCATGGCGTACGAATAGTAATTCTCGGGATTTCTCAAAAATCCGGAAAGCGAGACCACCGACTGGTCCATTTTCTCCCACATGCCCGTCCCTGGAGAACGGTAGTCGGGTATTCCGGATTCGGTGCTTATTCCGGCTCCCGTGAAGGCAGCCCCTCTTTGGGTCTTCTCCAGCAGTTCCAAAAAAAGCTCGACTTCCTTTTCCATAAAGTACGCCCGGCACTAACCGGCAAAAGCAATGAAGTTGGGAGTTTCCTCGACGCTTTCGCACCATCTCCTGACCGACGGATACGTCCCCAAGTCAAAACCCCCTTCCTCGCAAAGCATCGTGTAGGGATAACACGCAATGTCAGCTATAGAGTAACCCCCGCAGAGAAACTCGGTTCGGGAGAGATGATCGTCAAGGATCGCAAGCGCTGCGTTTCCTTGCACGTGAAGCTTTTCCATCGTCCCGGGCGGCACCTGGTCTGGGGGCAGAAACTTCGCGAAGTACCTCGCGAGTGCCAGGTTTGGATCTATAGTTGTCTTTCCGAAAAAAGTCCACTGGGCAATCAGACCGTAAGTCTCCGGATCATCGGAGAGATAAGGGTTCGGGGAGAACTTTTTTGCCAGATAGAAAAGTATCGCGTTTGATTCCCACATGACGAAGTCCCCGTCCGCAAGAACCGGAATCTTGCAGTTGGGGTTAAGCGCGGAGAACTCCTCCTTTTTATGCTCCCCCGCGAATATATCCACGGTTACTCCCTCGTATTCGACTGAGATCTGGTGCAGGAGAAGCTTCGCCTTGTAAGCGTTTCCAGAAAGCGGATGTTCGTACAGTTTTATCATTTTAATCCCTCACGTATTGTAAAAATTCCTCGCTCAGGAGCTCAGGTCCCAGTATCTCGAGCAGAGTTTCCTTTCGGGGAAACACGTAGGTTACTGCGGCGCTCGCAAGCTTGGTTCCGTCCTCATCCCTTATGACTGAATCGACCTCGACCCGTCTTCCCCTGATCTCCTTTACCTTGGCCCTCACGTCAAGCGTTGTGCCGCTTGGGACCTTCTTCATGTAAGCAATGTCTATTTTCGCCGTAAAAGCGATCTTGCGGGTTTCATTGAACATGGCCCAGAAAGAAACCTCGTCGACAAGGGTGCACTGAACTCCCCCATGCACTATCCCCGGCCAGCCGCAGAAGTGCTCTTCGGCAGAGACGGTAGTGAAAACCTCGTCGGTTTCCTGGTCATGAAAGAACTTAAGGCGAAGGCCATGCTCGTTGTGCGGACCGCACGCAAAGCAGTTATAGCCGGGAAAACCGGAGAGCACGTTTTCTACTTCCTTTATCATCTAGTCCCCTTCTGCGACTTTCGCGACCGCGGCCACGAGTTCCTCGCCCTCAAGGTTTATGACTTTTACACCCTGGGTGCTGCGCCCCGTGTTGCGTATCTGGGAAACGCTCGTTCTTATCAGCTTCCCCGCCTGGTCGCTTATAATCATGATTTCCGTGTCGTCATCCACCTGAAACGCTCCGACTACATCTCCGTTTTTCTCGGTTATATTGACGGTCTTTACTCCCATTCCTCCCCTTTTCGCAAGCCTGTACTCAGAAATGCTGGTGCGCTTGCCGTAGCCCATTTCCGTTATGGTAAGTATCTGCGCATTCTGGTTCTTTATTACCTCAAGGCTCACCACCTCGTCGCCTTCCCTGAGATTTATGCCCTTGACTCCAGTCGAGACCCTGCCCATGTTTCTTACGTCAGTGCCCTTGAACCTGATCGCCTTGCCGTTTTTTGAAGTGAGAAGCACCTCGTCCTCCTCAGAAGCAAGCGCCGCCCCCACAAGCTCGTCGCCATCACGTATGTTAAGGGCGATTATTCCTCCCACGCGGGGATTTGAATACGCCCTAAGCTTCGTTTTCTTGACGATTCCGTTTCGAGTAGCCATGACTATGGAGACATCGTCCGAGAAGTCCTTTACGGGCAGCACGGCCGCCACCTTCTCCCCCTTGTCAAGGTTGAGCAGGTTCACCATGGCTCTTCCGCGCGCCGCCGGGGAAGACTCCGGCACCTGATAAACCTTAAGCCAGTAGCATCTTCCCAGGCTTGAGAAAAACAGAATGCTGTTGTGTCTTGACGCCGTGAACAGGTCGTTAACGAAATCGGTATCCCTTGTGCTCATTCCGGTTCTTCCCCTGCCCCCTCTTCTCTGGTTCCTGTAAACGCTAAGCGGGATGCTCTTTATGTAGCCCCCGTAGGTGGCGGTAACCACCATCTCCTCGTCGGTTATAAGATCCTCGATGGATATTTCCCCTACATCCTCGACGATCTCGGTTTTCCTAGCGTCCCCGAATTTCTCCCTGAGTTCGGTGAGTTCCTCGACCGCAAGATCAAGTATTAGCTTTTCGCTCCCGAGTATCTCTCTCAGTTTCGCAACAGTTGCTATAAGCTCTCGTCTTTCCTCAAGTATCTTGTCCCTCTCAAGCGCCGTAAGTCTCTGAAGGCGCATCTCCAGAATGGCCTGGGCCTGGCGCTCGGAAAGCGAAAACATTTGAACAAGGCCCGCCCTCGCGGCTGCCGGACTCTCGGAGCCTTTTATGAGTTCCACGATTTCATCGAGGTTATCAAGAGCGATCTTGAACCCCTCAAGAATGTGGAGCCGCTCCTCGGCCTTTCGAAGCTCATACTGCGTTCTTCGGGTAATTACTTCCTTTCTGTGTTCTATGAAGTGGGCAAGCAGTTCCTTCAGGCTAAGGACTTTCGGCTGGTTTCTCACAAGCGCGAGCATTATGATGCCGAAAGAGGTATACATCTGCGTATGCTTGTAGAGCTGGTTTAAAACCACCTGGGCGTGTTCTCCGCTTTTCACGTCAATAACAAGCCTTATTCCCTCTCTGTCAGATTCATCCCTTATATCGGAGATGCCCTTTATCTTCTCCTCCCTCACGAGCTCTGCAATTTTCTGGGCCAGCCGCGCCTTGTTAACCTGGTAGGGAAGCTCTGTAACGATTATCACATCCCTGTCCCCTTTTTTCTGCTTCTCTATGCGAACCCTGGCCCTCATTCTTACTATTCCGCGGCCGGTGGCATAGGCGGTGCGAATATCATCCCTACCGCTTACGAAACCTCCCGTGGGAAAATCCGGTCCCGGCATGATCTCAATAAGCCTGTCCACGGTGATGTTGGGGTCGCGTATCTGGGCCACCACGGCGTCAAGAAGCTCCCCGAGGTTGTGAGGAGGGATATTGGTTGACATACCCACCGCGATTCCCGAAGAACCGTTTAGAAGCAGGTTGGGCACCTTGGTCGGCAGTACGCTCGGCTCGAGTTCTCCTCCGTCGTAGTTCGGGTAAAACTCGACTGTTTCTTTATCCAGATCCTCAAGCATCTCTGAAGAGATTCTTGAGAGCCTTACTTCCGTGTAGCGCATGGCCGCCGGACTGTCGCCGTCAACGGAACCGAAGTTGCCCTGTCCGTCGACAAGCGGAATTCTCATGGAAAAATCCTGAGCCATGCGGACAAGGGAGTCGTAGATAGCCGAGTCTCCGTGAGGATGGTATTTACCCATGACATCCCCAACCACTCTGGCGGATTTCTTGTAGGGTCGATTCCAAACGTTTCCAACCTCGTTCATCCCGTAGAGAATTCTCCTGTGAACGGGCTTGAGTCCGTCGCGTACGTCGGGAAGAGCCCTTCCAACTATCACGCTCATTGAGTAGCTGAGATAGGACTCCTTCATCTCATCTTCAATGTTTACAGTCTGCACTCTTGATGAAGTGTCCATTGCTGAAAAAGCCCTCCGGAGAAAAGAAAAAGAGTTGTTGTGAGATAAACCGGTTAGATAAGTATTTTACATGAATAAATCCGCGGCTTCCAGAGCCGACGCAGACTTTGTCAACAGATCATTCAGGGAATAGCATAGAATGCTAGCCACGCTTCATCATAGACCAGAACAACCCTCTTAGTGTGTGCTTGGTCTTTTATGTACTCGCCTGCGGAATGATTCACCGATTCATGCTTATAGTTTTTCTTGACAAGTCCCCTGTACCCTGCATTCTGGTCTGTATATACCTTCCTTGACTGTTCCTCGAACCATGTTTTGAAGAGTAATACTTGAAACAGGTTTGATGATCTCAAGAAGCGAGAGATCCAAATGAAACAAACACAATAACCTAAAAACACCTTGACATAATAGCCTAAATATATTAAGCTTGACAGTCTGAATATCCAAAGGCCAAATCAAAATCAAACCCATGGCAACCGCTTCTGAAAAACTGGCTCAGTCTCTTTCCGTCCTGAAGGGAATCCAGGACAGCGGAAAAATCGCCCTGCGCGCGGGCGACATGAGCAGAACCCACCGGGAACGGCTGCTTAAACACGGTTTCATCCGGAAGGTGATGAAAGGCTGGTATATCTCGGCCCGGCCCGACGAAGCGCCGGGAGAAAGCACATCCTGGCATATCTCTTTCTGGGGGTTCTGCGCCGACTATCTGAACACAAGGTTCAAGCGCTCCTGGTGCCTGTCTCCCGAGCAGTCCCTCAGTCTGCATACTGGAAACTGGACAGTGCCCCGCCAGCTCGTGCTGCGCTCCCCGAGGGGCTCCAACAAGCCGACGGGGTTTCTTCACGACACTTCGGTCCTTGACCTTCGTCTGAAGCTGCCCGCGGAGGACGAGATAACCGAGATAAGCGGGGAAGAGTTCAAGGGTCTCAGGATCATGACTCTTCCCGCCGCTTTAATCGCCTGCGCGCCGTCGCTTTTCGCCGTGCGGCCGCTTGAGCTGCGTCTGGCCCTCTCCATGATGAACGACGCCTCCGACATTCTGCCCGGACTGCTTGTGGACGGCCGAAGCACAGTCGCGGGCCGTCTCGCCGGCGCTTTTCGGAATATCGGGCGCGACGGGGTCGCAGACGCGATTATCGATACAATGAGAAGCGCCGGGCACGCGGTGCATGAATCTGACCCCTTCGAAGAGAAAACGGTTTCCTTCGGGACGCGCGAGGTCTCGCCTCACGTGAATCGCGTGCGCATGATGTGGGCCGGATTCCGCGAGGATGTCATCGAGCATTTTCCGAAGGCTTCGCGGCCTGCCGTCGACACTGAGACCTACCTTCGGCAAATAGACGATATTTACGCGGTGGATGCGTACAATTCATTGTCGATCGAAGGATACCGCGTCGATGTTGAGCTTATAAACCGCGTGCGCGAGGGCAAGTGGGATCCGGACGGAGCCGATAAAGAGAACCGAAACGCTCTCGCCGCGCGCGGATACTGGCAGGCTTTTCAGGCCGCGAGACTCACCATAATTGACGTTCTTGAGGGAAAAAATCCCGGCGAAGCCGTTTCGGACGATTTCGGAAAATGGTATCGGGAACTGTTCGGGCCGAGCGTGGCGGCCGGAATTATCGGCGCGGCAGAGCTTGCGGGATACCGGAGGGTTCCGGTTTATATACGCGGGTCAATGCATGTGCCGCCCCCTCACGAATCTGTGCGGGAACTGATGCCGGCTTTTTTTGATCTGCTGCGAAATGAAAAAAGTCCTGAAGCAAGGGTGGTTCTCGGGCATTTTGTTTTCGTTTACATACATCCCTTTGTGGACGGCAACGGAAGGATGGCGCGGTTTCTCATGAACGTGATGCTGGCTGCGGGCGGTTATCCCTGGCTTGTGGTGCCGGTAGAGAAACGCTGCCCCTACATGGAGGCGCTGGAGAGCGCAAGCGTCGGGAGGAACATCGTGCCTTTTACGGAATTTCTTGCCGAACTGATCGGCGACAAAACATAAAATTAAATGAGGAAACAAGTAAAATGTATATCACAGGAAATGAAAACGAGGGATGGAAACCTTCTGATATCCTGGCTGTTGGCAGGAAATTGCAATTTTGACCGCAAATTGCCGGGCAGATCCAGATTTGCCGCCGCAGCGGCATAATCGACATGCGCATACTTACAGGACAATCCAAGGGGAAAAAGCTGAAAACCCCGCGAGGGAGATCGCTTAGGCCCACCTCGGCCAGAATAAAAAAGTCCATATTCGACATACTGGGTTCCGAAGTGCTGGGAACAAAGGTGCTTGACCTGTTTGCGGGCTCAGGAAATCTGGGAATCGAGGCTCTAAGCCTGGGAGCCGCATCTTGCGTCTTTGTTGAGAAAAACCCCGCCACAGCGGGAATAATCTCTCAGAATCTGCGTTCCTTGGGATACACGGAACGATCGAGAATACTTGATTTTGATTTCAGAAAAGCATTGAGTATGTTAAGTGCGGAAAATCGCGGGTTTGATCTTGTTTTCGTCGACCCCCCGTATGAGTTTTACGAAAAGACGGGGTCTCATGAGCTTGCCTGCGATATACGAAGCGTCGTCGGGGAAAAAGGAGTGGTGGTTATTGAACATCCGTCGGGGAACATGATTAATTCTGAAGGATTTAATGTGAGAACCAGAAAATACGGAGGTACCTCCGTAAGTTTTCTAAGGAGGTTAGATTGAACGGCAAAACTGTAATCTATCCGGGTTCCTTTGACCCTTTCACAAACGGACACCTTAACATAATCACCCGGGCCGCGGGGATATTCGAGAAAATAATAATCTCGGTCGGACATAATACTTCAAAGAAAACGACGCTCTCAACCGAAGAAAGAGTGTCTCTGATCACAGAGGTGACCAAGGATTTCCCCAATGTCGAGGTTGAAAGCTTCGAGGGGCTGCTGGCCGACTACATAAGAGAAAAGGAAACAAACACCATATTGCGCGGAATGAGGTGCCATTCGGACTTTGAATACGAACTTCAGATGGCCACGGCGAACAAGCTTATGAATAAAGAGGTGGAAACACTGTTTATGGTGACCGAAAGCCAGTTCTCTCACATAAGCTCCTCCCTCATAAAGGAGATCATTTCCCTAGGAGGTTCCGCAAAGGATTTTGTGCCGGCAGTGGTTGAGGGAAAACTGATTGAAAAACTTCGCCCGACCGAAAAACGGAGGAAATGATAAAGTGAGACTTTCAGAAAGAGTCACCAATCTGAAGCCTTCTGCGACTCTGACCATAACGGCAAAAGCCAAGTCGCTTCGCGCCCAGGGAGTCGACATTATAGGATTCGGGGCAGGAGAACCCGATTTCGACACCCCGGAGAACGTGAAAAAAGAAGGCGTAGCCGCGATTAAAAGCGGTTTTACGAAGTACACCGCCGTGGGTGGAATCGACGAGCTAAAAGACGCCATAGCGGAGTCTTTGAAAAAAGATCACGGCCTTGAGTACTCAAGGGACGAAATACTGGTTTCCTGCGGGGCAAAGCACTCGATATACAACATCACCCAGGCGCTTTTCGAACCCGGAGACGAGGTCATAATTCCAGCCCCCTACTGGGTTTCCTATCCTGATCAGGTGGCGCTTACGGGCGCGACTCCGGTAATCATGGACACAGACGAACGAGGGCTTTTCAAAATCACCCCGGAGCAGCTTCAGGCGCAGATAAACGAAAGGACGCGCGCCCTTATTCTTAACTATCCTTCGAACCCAACGGGAACCACTTATCCGCGCGGGGAACTTGAGGAGATAGTAAAAGTCGCACTGGATGCTGACCTGATCATAATTTCAGATGAAATATACGAAAAGATAATCTATGCGGACACCGAGCACATATCAGTCTGCTCTCTCAGCGACAAGGCTAAGGAATCCACCATACTCGTAAACGGAGTATCCAAGTCCTACTCAATGACCGGATGGCGCATAGGATACGCCGCCGGAGACAAAAGAGTAATAAGCGCGATGGCGAAGCTGCAGGGCCAGTCAACTTCAAACCCCTCTTCAATCTCGCAGATGGCCGCCCTTGAGGCCCTTAGAGGACCGCAGGAACTGCTAGGAAAAAGGGCAAGGGAGTTTGAGAGAAGGAAGAACTTCATAGTAAAAAGGCTTAACGAGATCCCGGGATTTACGTGCTTTGACCCCAAGGGAGCCTTCTACGTGTTCCCGAGCATAAGCGGTTTCGTGGGGAAGGCATACGGAGACAAGAGAATCGACGGATCTGTTACGTTTACCGAGTTCCTGCTCGAAGAAGCGAAAGTAGCCGTTGTTCCTGGCATAGCCTTCGGAAAGGAAAACTACCTCAGGATATCCTACGCGACATCCATGGAGAACATAGAAGAAGGCTTAAACAGAATCGAAGAGGCGGTAAAAATCCTGCTCTGACCCCCCCCAGTACCTTTTATGAAGCTAGGAATTTAAATATCTAGCGAAAAGCAGAAAAACAAGTTTAATTGAATTCACGGGACGCTTGTTGGCGGCAAGACAAAGGAGAAACGCCGTGCCTACAAAGGGAATAAGACCTGGGTTGCGGGAGCCATCCAGCGAGGTGGCAAAGTCCGTATTGAGAAGATTCCGAACATCAAGAAGAAAACCATCCATGACTTTATCAGAAGGACAGTAAAAGATGAAGCCGAAGCTATCTACACGGACGAACTTAAGTCCTACATCGGAATTGCCGATCATAACACACGTCATGAAACCGTCAACCACTCTGAAGAAGAATGGGTTGACGGAGATGTTCACACAAACAGCATCGAAGGCGTGTAGAGCCTGTTCAAACGCTCTATAATCGGGGCGTTTCACAAGATGTCAGCTAAACACATGGACAAGTACATAGAAAAACTTGAATGGCGTTACAACAATCTTGACAACCCTCATATTTTCATAGACACGCTCAAGCGGATTATGAATACCGAGAACATCACCTACAAAGAGTTAGTTGCTTAAAACTTCTTTCCGATTCCCGCTTGTTTTAGACCTAACTTCATTTCCTAAAAACGCACATTAGCCAATAACGACAGGGGTATTCGTAAATTCAACCTGTACCTGTACTGGGAACAAATTCTCCCCTGTCTACATCAAGCAGTTCAAAAGCTCTTTGCTGAAGTGCAGTGGGAT
>JAJDUA010000024.1 GCA_022826905.1 Candidatus Dadabacteria bacterium | reverse complement strand
TCGTTCTCACCATCTGAAGATACCTCGTCTGATTCATCTCCTTCCTCCTTGCTATGAAAGGAGATAAATCTAATTGCCCACTTACCCTAAACCGGTCAACTCACGTGTTTAGAAACCGGTCATATAACGTACTCTCTACAGTTGTAGGGTATCATATGTTCCGTAATCCCCGGTTCCGGAACAAGAAGAAGACGAGATGAAGTACCTTGTGATAGCAAATCCCAAGGCGGGTACAAAAGCTCTTAGCCCAAGGCTTGAGCAGGTCCGCAGTGCTTTTGAAGCGAAAGAAATTATCCACGAGGTGAAATTTACTCAATTCCCCGGGCACGCCGCGAAGATCGCCGCAGAAGGGCTTCGCGAAGGCTTTACCCACATGATTTCTCTTGGAGGAGACGGTACGTCAAGTGAGATCGTAAGTTCAGTTCACGGAACCGAAGCCGTTTTGGGAATTGTTCCGGGCGGCAGCGGGAACGATTTTTCAAAAGCAGCCGGCATTCCGCTTAATACGCGCGCGGCAGTTGACAATATTTTCTCTGGCCAAATGAGAAAAGCAGATGTGGCTTTTGTTGACGAAAAGTGCTTTATAAACGGTTTCGGGGTAGGGATGGACGGGGCCGTGGCGCACGATTTCGCGGAACTAGGCCTCAGGCGTTTCGGTTCTTTTGGTTACGTTGTTGGAGCGGTGATCGAAGCGTTTCGGTTTAAGGGGTTTTTCTCCGAGATGGATGGAGAAGTCTGCGCCGCAGGCAAGAAACTGCTTCTCTTCGGTGCTTCAAACGGTCCTTTTCAGGGTGGAAAATTCAACTTGGCTCCCGGGGCTGACGTATTCGACGGGTATCTTGATATCCATATAATAAGTGACATGAGTTCTCTCGGAAGGCTTTTTAAGATACAGAAAGTGCTTGAGGGTCGTCACGAAGGGCTCCAGGAAGTCAGTATTGTGAGGACCAAGCAATTGCGGTTTGAAACATTCACCGATCTTCCGGCGCATATGGATGGGGAGACATTCACTCTTCGTTCTGGAGAGCACTCTATACGGATTGTAGAACAAGGCGTAAATATTATTGTCCCCGGGTAGTCCGGAGGTCCGGGGACTGTTTGCTCGGCACGCAAGACTAGCATCAATGAAAAAGATAAGAAGCATTGTGGCGATAATTCTTTCGGCCCTGTTTACAGCGTTCTGGGGTAGTGTGGGAATTGTGGCTTCACTTCTCGCTGTAAGGCATCTTATAAAGTTCTCCGTTCGGCCTTGGGGAAAAACAGTTCTTTGGTCCTGCGGAGTGCAGCTTGATGTAAAAGGAACTGAAAATCTCCCGGAAGCCCCTTTCATAGTGATGTTCAACCACCAGAGTTCCCTGGACATACCCGTTTTCTCCGCGGTGCTGCCTTTCGAGTGGAGGGCGGTTATGAAGAATGAAGTTGCCTCGATCCCTTTTATCGGCTGGGTGTGCGTACTTAGCGGACAATATTTTGTTGCCAGGGACGGCTCAGTTGGAGATATGAACAAAGTCCGGGAAATCGTAAGGAAAATAAGGAATGGACCTTCGGTAATTATTGCTCCTGAGGGCACAAGAAGCGAGGACGGAGAACTTCTTCCTTTTAAGCAGGGCGGTTTTTTTATGGCCTCCCTTTCAAGGGTGCCGGTTGTGCCGATGATAATATGGGGAGGCAAGGATATAAGAAAAAAGGGCTCCTACGAACTTAATACAGACAGGGATATCGTAGTCAGAATCCTTCCTCCTGTAGATACCGCAAGCTTTCCAAAGGGAAAAGAAGGAGGCGAGAAGCTTGAGGGTGTTATCCGGGAAGAGATGCTTCGCGAGATTGAAAAAATCCGTAGCAAGCGTTAAACTCTAGATTGCCCGGGCTTGGTTGGAACTTTCGTTTGCTCTGTTTTGTTTGCTCCTGTACCTGATTCTGATGCGGGTTGTGTGAGGTTCTCTTTTTTATGAACGATCGTCAAGGAATTGCGGATTTAGATCTGCAGACCATAGCGGCCCTTACCGGGATGCCGAAGATAAAGAACTTGGTTAATCCCAAAAATCCGACTGAGATGTCAGAGCGGGTTATCGTAACCTTCAAGCCGATTCCGAAAAATTACCCGTATACCGAGATAAGCGCTTACAGGGAAAGACTCAGGAACTCGCTTCTCAGCAACGGGGTCAACGTGATTTCCTGGGAAGACGCGACAACCGAGGACGGATCTTACGGATTATTTTCCAAGCTCATGGGACTTAGGTCCGTGAGGAGAAAGGTAAACGCCGTAATAGACGTTAAAAAGAAGCTGTCTCCCTTCAGATGGCTTCTGAGCAAGGTAGCCGAGAACATCTACAGAATTGTCAGGAAGGACACCCTTTCGGTCAGCAGCATACTAAAGATAAGCGGCTGGGCGGACGATTTCACCGTCGGCTATCTTCAGGATCCCTATAACACACAGGTCATTACTATAATGTCCCTTGATCCGGAGTTTGAGAATGAAGATACGACCTATGAGAGAAAAATCTCCTTAGGCCTGAAAAACCTGATAAACAACATGTCGGAGATCGTTATAGGGGTTTCGCGCAGAAATTTCGCGATAATAAACATGAATCTCTCCGATTCTATATACGTCCATGATCAGCTTGATGATTTCGTGCTCTATTCGCTTATTCCGAAGATATATGCCCCTATAAAGCCACCCGTTCTTACGCGTTTCTCCGTAAGCGAATACGATCCGCAGGAATTTGAATACGCCAAGAAACTGTCTGCCCTGGGCGCGGACCTCAAAAGCACCGACCTTTTTCCCGCGGGGTCAAAGTTCATAGATGCTATAAAGCGTCTGTCTCACAGGGATGTGGCGAACAAGATACTTGACGGAAGAACCGGCGTTTCATACGGTTTCATAGCGCTTGCCGAGCCTCCCGGATACGATGGGGATAAATATATCGACGAGGGCATGTGGAATTCCCTGCAGGAGATTCCGGGTTACAACCCCAATGAGGTAAGAGCGGCCTCGAACGACAGATGGTATGTCAAGACCCTTCTAGGTGACGGGACGGTGTACCAGCAGGTTCCTGACATATGGATTGTCACTTCTAGGTCAGGATGCGATAAGACAAACCTGAATCCGGATTCGGATATAGTCAGAATCGGCCTTGTGAAGGGAAAGCTTCATCTCGAGATACCCAGAGGAGTTGACTTGGGAAGAAAGGATATAAGGCCGTCTTTTGATACTTACGTTATACTCTCTCAGGCACTCTCCTCCGCTCTTTATGCCCCTTCTATGATTGAGAAGGAAATGTCCATTCTGCACTTTCACGGCTACCCTGACCCATGCTGGTTCAGCGTGAGCGAATACCACGCCGGAGCCCGGAATCCCTCTCTTCCCTGTGGCACAGTGGAAGCTGCGCTTCTTAACTATTCCGCGGTTTATGAAACCGCAACCAAAAACGGCAGCGACATAAAGCTTCTGTGCCTTGTCGAGTCAGACCATGGGGTTAACGTTCTCGGGCCTGACAGAGAATATCTCGTGCAAAGGCTTCTTGCCGGTTCAAGCGAGGGGCACATACTCCTTGGCGGGAAATACCTTCCCATGCTTAAGCAGCAAAGCGTCGCATCGCAATAGTTTTCAGCGCAAATGAGAGAAATAAGTTCCGAACAAAGTTCGATAGGGTGGGTAGGAACGGGGATTATGGGTGCGCCCATGTGCAGACACCTTATTCGTGCCGGGTACTGCGTTTTTATTTTTAACAGAACAAAGGAAAAGGCTACAGAACTGCTGAGTGAAGGGGCAATCTGGTGTGACTCTCCCGCCGAGGTTGTCCGCCAGGCCGATGTCGTCTTTACCATTGTCGGTTATCCGGATGACGTAAGGGAAGTATATTTTGGTCCCAGAGGCCTTCTGATCGAGCCTGAGCCCGGTCGCATTTTCGTTGACATGACCACGACCGAACCGACTCTTGCAGGAGAGATATACGAAAAGGCGTTTGGATTCGGCTGCGCTTCTTTGGACGCTCCAGTCTCCGGGGGAGACGTAGGTGCTGTTAAGGGAGAGCTTTCAATAATGGTCGGAGGGGACGGGGAAGTTTTTGATTCGGTAAAGCCGCTTCTGGGCCTTCTAGGAAAAAACATCGTGTACCAGGGGAAGGCGGGTTCCGGTCAGCACGCGAAGATGTGCAACCAGATTACGGTAGCGGGAGTAATGGTAGGGATCTGCGAGAACTTGATTTATTGTCGGAAGGCAGGGCTGGATCCCCGTACCATGCTTCGTTCCGTAGGGAGCGGCGCGGCCTCGAGCTGGCTTCTGAATAATCTCGGTCCCAGAATAATGGACGGGGACTTCGACCCGGGCTTTTTCGTTGAACATTTCATAAAGGACATGGAGATTGCTCTTGGGGAATCGCAGCGGATGGGAATTGATCTTCCAGGGCTTGCGCTTGTTAAATCCCTTTATGAAAGGGCAAGCGCGCTTGGGCACGGGAGGCTCGGAACGCAGGCGCTTTTGCTTGCGCTTGAGGATCTTTGCGGAGATGAAAACCGCAACTGAAGGAGGTTTCAAATGAGTTCTGATAATTTCAAGGCGATGGTTGTAAGCAGGGGTGAAGATGGGAAATTCACTAGGGAAATCACAACCAGAGAACTAAATAGTCTTCCCGACGGGGAAGTGCTGCTGAACGTAAAGTATTCATCCCTTAACTACAAGGATGCTCTTTCGGCTATAGGAAACAGGGGTGTTACCAAAAATTACCCTCATACGCCCGGCGTTGACGCCGCCGGTGTAGTCGAGCATTCAGAGAGCGCGGAGTTTGAACCCGGAGACAAGGTTGTAGTGCATGGCTACGACTTGGGAATGGATACCTCCGGAGGATTTGGACAATACGTTAGGGTTCCGGCTGGCTGGGTGGTTAATCTGCCCGCTGGACTTGATCTAAAAGAGTCGATGATGTACGGGACCGCGGGTTTTACGGCGGCACAGTCAGTGTTAAGAATCGTGGAGGGCGGAGTGAGGCCTCAAGACGGAAAGATTCTCGTAACCGGGGCGACCGGAGGGGTCGGCAGCATGGCCGTCGCTATTCTTGGAAAAGCCGGTTACAGCGTGACGGCTTCGACGGGAAAAACGGGGCAGAAACAGTTTCTGGCAGACTTGGGAGCGGAGGAAGTAATCGGGAGAGAGGATTTAACTGATCCTTCTGGAAGACTGCTGCTTAAGGGGCAGTGGGCCGGGGTAGTCGATACCGTGGGAGGAGAGATACTTGCCACCGCTATTAAGTCCACAAAACAAAGAGGCGTTGTTACTACATGCGGCAATGTAGCTTCCCATGAACTCAACACGAACGTCTATCCGTTCATATTGAGGGGAGTTACGCTTGTGGGCATAGATTCGGCAAGCTGTCCGATGGAAAGAAGGCGGCTTGTATGGGAAAAGATATCCGCCGAGTGGAAGCTCGATATCCTTGAGCGGATCTGCAGAACGGTTTCCCTTGAAGGTCTCGACCCCGAGATAGACACTATACTGAAAGGCGGTCAGGTTGGGAGGGTTGTGGTTGATCTTTCCTGAAGAAAACATGTATTTTAAACACAGAAATGTTTTCACAATTAAGATTTTTGAGACGATAACAATGAACAGAGTATTTCTTTTGTTTTTCATAGCCGTGACCATGTCATGGAGCACGGCCTTTGCGGAAGGGCATTTGTCCGAATCTCCTCCCGGTGCCAAGGTATATATCATTTCCCCGAAAGACGGGGAGGTTGTCGCTAAGACTTTCACCGTGAGATTCGGGCTTTTGAACATGGGAGTCGCTCCGGCCGGGGTCAAGGTTCCAAATACCGGACACCACCATCTTTTAATCGATCTTGAGAATCTGCCGGACATGGAAAAACCTCTTGTTTTCAGCGAGAACGTAAGGCACTTCGGAGGCGGACAGACGGAAACGGAGATAACCCTCGCCCCCGGGAAGCATACACTGCGTTTGCTGCTGGGTAATTATGTGCACATACCTCATAAACCTCCCGTGCTTTCGGAGAAAATCACTGTTACAGTGAAAGACCAGTGAAGTGCGTCTGGTTTATCTGTATAATCTGACTTTTGCCGGAGGGCTGGCAGAACGGCTATTGCACCGGTCTTGAAAACCGGCGTCCGAAAGGACTTGGGGGTTCGAATCCCTCGCCCTCCGCGGCAATTTGTGGGAAACAGGTCTCCTTATCTTGGAAAATAAGGAGCACATATAGCAAACCGCTTTTCAATGCCTGGACGTTTACCGAATAACAGTATGTTTGGAAAACTCTTCGTGGTCTCTACCCCGATAGGAAATCTTGAAGACATAACTTTGAGGGCTGTAAACGTTCTTAAGGATTGCGATGTTATAGCGTGCGAGGATACGAGAAATACAAGAAAACTCCTTGCCCGGTACGGGATCGAAACTCCCCTCACGAGTTATCATGAACATAACGAGGTTGAGAAATCGCCTAAGTTGCTTGAAAGACTTAAAGACGGCAAGAACGTAGGGCTGGTTTCCGACGCCGGAACTCCTTCGGTTTCCGATCCCGGTTGGAGGCTTGTAAATCTCTCGATTGAAAACAATATAGAAGTAGTTCCCGTACCCGGTCCTTCGGCTGTTTTGTCAGCACTTGTTGTCTCAGGACTTCCCACGGACAGTTTTCTCTTTCTCGGTTTTTTCCCGAAGACCATAGGCAACAAGAAAGAGCTTCTAAAGGACATAAGACGCTACCCTTATACTCTGGTTTTTTACGAGTCCGCCAAGAGACTTTCACGTACATTGAGTCTTATGCTGGAGGTTCTCGGCGACAGGAACATCTGCGTTGCAAGGGAAATGACAAAACTTTATGAAGAGGCGATCCGGGGATCAGTCTCGGAAGTGATTTCCATCCTTTCACAAAGAGAAACTCTGAAGGGGGAGGTAACGGTAGTTGTGGAAGGGAGTGTGGACGGACACAGCGAGGAGTCTGCTGATGCGGCCCAGAGGACGCTCCGGCTTCTCAGGGAAAAGGGATTTTCGCTGAGTGAAGCCGTTTCCCTTGTAAGCAGAGCCTTCGGAGTTTCTAGGAACGGAATATACGGAGTGGCTCTTGAAATCTGGGAAGGCGACGGGCCGGTTCCGTGAAAAAAGGAAAAGAATTTTGTCTCCGGTTTGCTCTCCCGCCGGCTGTTTTATAAACTGTCGCCGCAAAGGGCCATCATGACCGCACCCGAGTCAACTATATGGGTGTTTTCTGCGGTGCCTGACACGGTGTCTGCGTCAGGGACAAACAAAACCTTTACCACTTTGCTTTCTGTGGCGCCTGGAAGAATATCCGTACTACCGCGCTGCGGGTTAGCCGTGTGCTTTCCCCATTTGGCCTCGCCCACCAGTGTTCTGGCTCCGTCAACTGACCGGGCGACAACATCAAATTCAGGATTATTGCCGTGCCAGTAGCGCTGAGCGGGCTCCCAAGGACCAAAGTCAGCCAGCGGACCGCCATTTAGGTGAAGAAAGGGTACAGCCATTCTGCAAAGTTCTTCCCAAGCGGCTGATTCAAGCCCTGCCCTGTACCTGCGCCAGTAACCAAGACGCGTTTCGCGCGGAGCTTCCGCAAGAGCGGCGCGATGGGGCGCAACGACGCGAAACCACAGGCGAAAAAACGGATCGGCGATTCTGTAAAGACTTCGCTTGCCGGAACGAGTATCGCTTCCGAACGGAATCTCGCGAATTACAAGATTCATTTCCGCAAGCGTCGATAATGGTCGCGGAAGACTTGACGCGGGACGGCCTAGGCGGGCTCCGATTTCGCTTACTCTGTGCGCGCCCGAACCGATAACGTCAAGAAGCGGTCGCAGGGCAACCGCAGACGGCGTTTCTTCAAGCAACAGCCGGTCAGGCTCGTTGTGCAGAGGTCCCGAGGGATCAAGAACCAGCGAGTCAACGGCGGAATCAAAATCCGTACCGAACGGCTCGGCAAGTTCCCAGTATCTCGGCATGCCACCCCAGAGCGCATAGAGGGAAACAAGTTCCCTGGGAGCGGATACGGAGAATACATCGCCAAGATGTCCGGGTCTGAGGGGACGAATGGCAAAGGATTCTGTCGCGCGCCCGTAAAGCGGCGCATCCGCATCAAGGACCGCACTGCGCATCATCCGCAGGACAGATCCGCTGACTACTACGCAGGGTCGGTGCCCGGGACCGTCAAGCCAGTTTTGAAGAACGCTCGCCACGGTAGGGTCAGCCGCAACCAGATATGGCAGTTCGTCAAGAATAAAGGGGCCATGCCATTTTGTGCGTGCCGCTTCGGCTGCGAGACGTGTGAAAAACGCCCGCCAGTCCGGATACTCGACATCCGCAAATCCCGGGAACCGCTTTGCCACCGCAGACGCCAAGTAGCGTCTCTGCACGGCGGGAGCCGACTGGTCTGCGACGGTGTAGAGACCCTCGTTACGTCTGGACCACTCGATAAGCAGACGCGACTTCCCCACCCGACGTCGGCCCCAGATAACGGCAAATCCACCCGGGCGACGTAGCGCATTATCGAGTCTGCGCATTTCTTCAAGTCGATCAATAAAATCCATGAATTTATTATGCAGAGAAACATTATGTTTGTCAACATAATAAATTGTGATCTGGAAACAGTGAAGAAGATTATCGAATTGCTCTCTGATATATCCGACAAGCTAAAGCCGAATATACAGAAAGGTTTTTGAAGTCTGGGGAGGCTGATTGATCAGGAACGCTGTTTGGATTGTTCGTCGGCCATTTTCCCGCCGACTTTTACGCTCCTTTCCATTTTCGCTTTTTCCCCGGCGGCTTCGGCCTGAACGCTTGCCTTGCAAGGGTCGCATATGCTGTCAGGAGAAGGCTTGCCGCACATCATGCATTTCTTGTCTTTACTCACGGTTGTTTCTCCTTGTTAAAGACTATACTGCCATTATAACACGTCCGCAGTGAAAATGAGCAGACGAATTATGACCATCCGCAGGGCATGTACTGCTTTTCATGGTATCCAAGCATTCATTCATGAGTTGCCCTGCTGTCCCGTGAAAAGCAGCTTCATATCTTCGATAATAACATGCTTTTACGCCGACATGTATGACGAATTGCGATTATCCGGGTGGGGCTACCTCTTTTTCGTACCACTTCGTGCTTTGCTCGTAAGCGTAGGCGACATTGAGCACAGTCTGCTCGTCAAACGGTTTTCCCATTATCTGAAGCCCTATCGGAAGGTTTTCTGAACTAAATCCGCAGGGGACTGATATTCCCGGCAGTCCTGCTATATTGCAGGGAATGGTGAGTATGTCTGAGAGGTACATTTTCAGGGGATCATCCGTCTTCTCTCCTATCCTGAAGGCGGTCTCTGGAGAGGTGGCACTTGCTATGACGTCAACTTTTTCCCACGCCTTCTCGAAATCTTCTATTATCAGGGTTCTTGCCTTCTGGGCTTTTAGGTAATAGGCGTCATAATAGCCCGTGGAGAGGGCGTAGGTTCCAAGCATTATTCTTCTTTTCACTTCATCTCCGAATCCTTCCGAGCGGCTTTTGAAAAACAGGTCTCTCAGGGTTTCAGGGTTTTCGCAGCGGTACGTGTATCTTACGCCGTCGTATCTCGCGAGGTTCGAACTTGCTTCAGAGGGGGCTATGATATAGTAGGTCGAAACCGCGTAACGGGAATGAGGGAGGGAAATCTCCACAATTTCCGCTCCCAGGGCTTCGAGTTCTGTGATGGCTTTGCGGATGGACTGTTCCACTTCAGGATCCATCCCCGAAATGAAGTATTCCTTCGGTATGCCTATCCGCAGCCCCTTTATGTCCGCGCTGAGGTCGGCTGTGTAATCGGCGGCTGGAAGGTTTACCGATGTTGAGTCCATGGGGTCGTGGCCCGCTATGGAAGAGAGGATTATGGCCGCGTCCTCCACTGTTTTAGCGAGCGGCCCCGCTTGGTCAAGGGAAGAAGCGAAAGCGATCATGCCGTAGCGGCTTACCCTCCCGTAGGTGGGTTTCATTCCCACTACTCCGCAGAGCGAACCGGGTTGTCTTATGGAACCTCCGGTATCCGTTCCGACTGACGCGAGGCAGAGATTCGCCGCCGTCGCTGCAGCGCTGCCTCCGCTTGATCCTCCCGGAACCCTTTCGGTGTCCCAGGGGTTTCTTACCGGTCCGAAGTAAGATGTTTCGTTTGAAGATCCCATGGCGAACTCGTCCATGTTGTTTTTTCCGAGCACTACGGAACCGCTTGCCATGAGTTTCTCGGCCACGGTGGAATTATAGGGAGCTACGAAATCCCGCAGCATTTTTGACCCGCAGGTGGTTCGCGAGTCCTTTGTCACGAAAATATCCTTAAGCGCTATTGGGACTCCGTGGAGAGGTCCCAAGTAGTTTCCTTTTGATATCTCTTTTTCCGCCTTTCTGGCGGCATCCAGAGCCGCTTCTTCCCAGACGGTTATGTATGAGTTTATTTTCCCGTCCTCGGCGGATATGCGCTCAAGAAAAAGTTCTGCAAGCTCCACAGGTGAAACTTCTCTTTCTTTAATCAGCGTGGCTGACTCTTTTATGGTTCTCGGAATGGACATCGGGTCAGCTCTGATCCTCTATGACTTTTGGAACGGTGAAAAAATCGTTTTCTTGGCTGGGCGCGTTGCGAAGGGCTTCCTCAGTCGTTATTACCTGGCTTACCTCGTCTTTTCGGAAGGGGATTGAGAGTTCAAGGACGTGGGAAGTGGGATCCACGTTCTTTGTATCAAGCTCGGCAAGCTCATCTATGTGAACGAGAATATCACCGAGCTGGCGTGTAAATTTAGAAAGCGTCTCGTCATCGAACTCGAGCCTTGCAAGCTCTGCTGTGTTGAGCACATCCTTTTTTGATATTTTCACGTTAAATCCTTATACGAGATTTTTGTCCTGAGCTGTTTTTAACGGTTGTCGGGAGACTAACGGACAATGTTTTCCGCAAAGTCAACTATCTCTGATTCAAGCTTCACTCCGCTGAAAAAGTTTATTTCCTGAACGCATGTCGGGCTCGTGGTGTTGACTTCCGTCAGATACCCTCCGACTATGTCGATTCCGACCAGATAGAGCCGATCCTGCACCAGTTTCTCCCGAAGGCCATCGCATATCTCAAGATCCCTTTCCGTAAGCGTGGTTTTCTCGGGATGTCCCCCGGAGTGGAAATTGCTTCTGAATTCTCCCCTTGCGGCGACCCTCATCACGGCCCCTATGGGCTGGCCGTTTAGAATTATAACCCTTTTGTCTCCCTGTGAAACCTCTTTTATGAACTTCTGGGCCATCACGTAGGTCTGTCCGAAACCTGTTATGCTCTCGAGTATGACGTTTAGGTTGGGGTCATCGGCCCTTACGAGGAATATTCCCTCCCCGCCGTAACCGTCAAGCGGTTTTACGACCATTTCGTTTCCGGTATCGCGGAGAAACTCCTTCAGTTTTTCTATATCTTTTGAAACCAGGGTAGGGGGTATGTAGTCTGCGAAATTAAGGGCGTATATCTTTTCATTGGACTCTCTTATCCCGGCCGGATGGTTGATCACGTGCGTTTCGGACTCGTCAACCCTGCTAAGTATGTAGGTTGAGTAGATGTAGTCCATGTTGAAGGGAGGGTCCTTCCTCATCCATACGACGTCGAAGTCATCAAGCGGGGAAGTTTCCGTGGCCCCTTTGGAGTAATAGTCGCTTTTTCTCTCGAGGCGAAGTGCCGTCGAACCTGCCCATGCTTCCGAGTCCTTGATGAAAAGATCCTTGAGTTCGCAGTAGCGAATCTCATGTCCCCTAGCTTGGCATTCAAGCATTATAACGAAGGTGGTATCCTTGTTTATGTTTATGGATTCGATCGGGTCCATCACGAAAAGCATTTTCGACATGGTGATACTCTATATGAAGTTGGGGAATTATAAAAACAAGAGTAAATCAGGACACAATCCAGTTGTCCTAAGACAAACCCGCTACGTTTGAAAAATTTTGGCAAGTGACCACTGAAATGCAGATGGTATAGCCAGCACGCGTTTTCTCATCCAAGATCTCGACAATCGACAAAGTGCGGTGATACATGATGTAGCTGAACGTATTCGTATCGAGATGCAGTTCATTTGAACTTCACCCTGTTTTCGTCAATGGCGAACAAGTCAGGTCGATCAGCCAGAAAGTCGTCATCTGTTCCTAACGCCTTGATCTCGTCATACAGAGTTAGCCAAGATTTGCGTACCGGTTCCAGGATCAGTTTTTCGCCGATTTTCCGCACGGTCAGCTCCGTTACGCCTTCGTAGTCGAAATCCTTCGGTATGCGTATAGCTTGACTACTGCCGCTCTTAAAAATTTTTACGATCATGGCCAACTCCTTTGTGGTAATTTCGGTTTTTATTCCTGTTCCGTCTGCTGTGACCGGTAGGGCTTGACTTTGATCCGGTTTTCGTCCTTGCGTGCTTGCACCAGGTCGTAGGTGGTTTGGCGACGTAGCCAGAACTCGGCATTGGACCAGCCTGCCTTCTCAAGCCTGATAGCCATCTCCGGTGAAATTGCTGCACGGCCGTTCAATACACGCGAAAGCGTGTGACGAGCGACGCCCAAAACTTTCGCCGCCTCGGTAACGTTCAACCCAAGTGGGGCTAGGCAGTTCTCCCTAATGCTGTGGCCGGGATGTGGTGGACTGTTCATCGTCATATTGCTGCTTCCTCCTAGTGGTAGTCAACCAAGTCGACGTCGTATACATCGCCATTGTCAAAGCGGAATATGACCCGCCAATTGCCAGAAATCGAGATGCTCCAAAATCCCTTCAGAACACCTTTCAACGGGTGAAGACGATAACCGGGCAAATCGAGATCCGAGGGTTTGCGTGCATCGTCAAGATCCGCCAATACGAGTGCAATGCGTTCCGCCTGATCCGCGCGCACTCGGCTCGGGTCACCAAGCTCGTACAGCCGCTTGAGGCCTCGATGGCGAAAACTTCGAACCATGGAAGAATGTACCGCATGCCGGTACACACGTCAATGAGGATTTCGTAATTGTTTCGTTCAGGGTGGGTGTGGGGTGAATATATTCGAGTGGATTGAAGGGAGCGGAGAAAAAGCGAGGGACTACGATAGAGAAGGTTCAGGTATCAGATAAGGCAAAGAGGGCATAAATTGGAATGCTCCGGGAAATTCCGTTATCCGAAAAATGACAGCAGTTCCGCGGAGGTCTCCCGGGGTTTTTCCTCCGGGACAAAATGGCCACAGTCAAGCGGTTTCCCCGAAACGTCAAGCGCCTTTTCCTTCCATACGCCAAGCACGTCGTAGGTTCTGTGAATGAACCCTTTTCTACCCCATAGGGCAAGGAGCGGACACTTTATTCTGGCCTCCATATCCTCTTCGTCATGAACAATATCTATGGAAGCCGCGGCCCTGTAGTCTTCACAGCTTGCGTGGATCGCACGCGAATCGCTGAAACAGCGCACGTACTCTTTTACGGCTTCGGGATCAAATTTCGCACCGGGGGCGCTCCAGCGCCTGAGTTTCTCAAGAAGATAGTATTCCGGGTCAGCCCCTATCATTTTCTCCGGAAGTCCGTCGGGCTGGATAAGAAAAAACCAGTGATAGTAACCCGTGGAAAAGTGCTTGTCCGCGGTCTTGAACATGTGGTGGGTAGGGGCTATGTCCATGACGCAGGCCTTGAGGACTTTTTCAGGGTGATCAATACACATGCGGTGAAGCACCCTGCCTCCCCTGTCGTGTCCCGCGGCGTAGAATTCACGAAAACCCAGAGCTTCCATTACCGAAACCATATCCGCGGCCATGGCTCTTTTTGAATAGTTTGAGTGATCTTTTTTCCCGGCGGGCTTAGAACTGTCTCCATAACCCCGGAGATCAGGGCACACGATCAGAAAGTTCGAGGCGAGAGTACGCGCTACCGCGTGCCACATAACATGCGTCTGTGGATAACCGTGCAGAAGAAGCAAGGGCTTTCCTTTTCCTCCCCAGACGGTGTTTATCTCGACTTCGGGGATCCGGATTTTTTGCTTTTTGAAGTTTTTTCCGAACATGTTTTCGTATATTCTATTCTAACCAGACGTAACCGCTTTCCTCAAAGCCGCCGGAGTGAAACCGTGATTGAATACAAGGGGTATATTGCAGAGGTTGAATTTGACGATTCCGTAGGGCGTTTTCACGGAAGAGTTATTAACAGTGGGAGTTATTCAATCGTCTCTTTTGAAGCGACTGATACTGAGGGAATACGAAAGGAGTTTCGTCGGTCGATTGATGAGTATATTGCTTCGTGCGAGGAAGACGGATCAGAACCCTTAAAGCCTTTCCGGATCCCAACTTAAAGTGGTAAAAACGACAGAGAACAGATCTTCAGTTTCTAAAGATGTCTAACCCGGCACAAATAGTCAAAATGATTGCCGATGACTTCTACGGAGGGCAGCTTGATCTATCTGAGAGGGATATGGTGCCTTACGACTCATGGTCGCGAATGCCGGAGGTAAAATTTGTTGAGAAGATGCGTGATTCCGGCAAGTCTGAACGCACTATGCGCCTGTCTCTGACTTTTGTTTCGGCGATGGACCGCGCGCGAGACTCAAATAGTCTGTGGCAGGCGGCAGCGGAACTTTTTAGGTCACGTCCAGAACTTTTCGAGCCTTCTGAGGTAATAAAAATCCCTCTAGACAGGCTTGAATCACTCCTGCGTAAGAGTAGAGTAAGCCAGCGCCACGGGCAGGACTCGAAAGCTTGGCGCGTTATCTCTAGTAGTTTGGCTTTAGAGGATAGTCCGATCCGCCGCGTAATAGATAGTGGTTTTGGAGATGCCCGGGAATTACTCAAGGCACTAAAAACTAGAGATGAGATGGGCCAATCCAGATTCCCACTTCTCTGTGGTCCAAAAATAGGGGCAGTGTGGGTTCGGATCATGGCAGACCCCGGTGGAGCTGAAATAGATCGCATAGAAGAGGTTCCCGTAGCGGTGGATGTTCAGGTTCGCCGTGCGACGGAGAATCTGGGAATCACACCCACGCGAGGGCTTGAGCTTAGAGAAGCAAAACCGATAATCCAAAGCGCCTGCCACAATGCGGTTGCCAAGACCGATATAGGGGGACCAGACCGGATCGCGGGAACAAGCGCGGCACTTGATCCAGTGCTGTGGTTCTATGGCAAGTACGGTTGCAGCCATTGCGAGAAGCTGGGTAAGCGAGTGCCTATAAGCAGAGCTTGTGACCACTGTCAACTATTCCGTCTTCATGCAGCATAAAAATAACTTGATAGAAGACCTTGAAGTGCTTTATTCCGGGGAACCTCCGTCCATCAAGGAAGCTTTTCGTATTCAGAAAGAGCTTTCTCTAAAAGTTGTTAAAACCCCTGGCGCAAGGAGGGTTAGCACTATTGCCGGTGTAGACATTGCCATCTGTGTTAAGGAAAAAAAGCTTGTCTGCGGAATGATTCTTTTTTCCTACCCTGAGTTGGAAGAGATCGAAAGGGTGTGGACTGTCTCCGATGAGGTATTCCCCTATGTTCCAGGGCTTCTGGGTTTCAGGGAGGCGCCCTGCGTCATAAGGACCTTCGGCGAGCTTCGTGAGCGCTGTGACATGATCATGATAGATGGACACGGACTTGCTCATCCAAGAGGCTTTGGCCTTGCTTGTCATGTCGGGGTTCTGCTCGACGTTCCGGCTATAGGTGTCGCAAAGAAATGTCTTTACGGGGGTTTCAGTGAGCCGGGTCTCAAGAAGGGTGAAAGAGAGTTAATAAGAGGCAAGGACCGTGAAGTCGTTGGTGCTGCTTTGAGAACCAGAGAAGGCGTTAAACCGGTTTTCGTGTCTATTGGGAACAGAACTGATCTCTATACCGCTGTTGTGGTTGCCCTTGAGTGCTCGCGCGGTTTTAGGGTTCCCGAGCCTACGAGGCTTGCAGATAAATATGTCGCTTCGCTCAAAAAAGATGTGTGTGGATAAATTGCCCCGCATACTCCTAAATGGGAGTATCCGGTCGGTTAAACTCATATTACTCTAGTGAGGAACATGATATGCAGGAACAGAAGATAAAAACTCCTTCGGACATATACGATCGTCTTTACAAATTGCTCAACGCAAAAATGGAAGAAGAAAGATTTGATGGATTTGATGAGAGAGCGGAGCTTACTTTGCGGATAATAGAATTTTTTGAAAGACACTTGGAAAGGGAAGAAATAGGATAATACGCAAGGAATTAACCCCAGATGAGCGGTCTTATGGATCAGCATATCGTAAATTTCAACAGGTCTTTTGAAATCTGGGGTATCGAGCTACCAGAAGAGGCCGTCAGAAATCAACAACGGGGCAAGATCGTCAAGAGAGGGTGGACTATCTGGTATTTGTTTGGTGGAGACGACGCCGGGGAGTATCTCGATTATTACGCGTCTCATCGCATGACGAATGACAGGCATTCCCGCTTGTATGCTGACGGCAGTTCCAAAAGTCTCGATTCATATTGCAGCATGCGGAGAGTTTCAGATGACCCCGAAGAGAACAGGCGGCTTGAGAATGAATTCTGGGAACACAACGAGCGCGTCTCGCGGGAACTTGAAGCTAAAGGTTTCGTGTTGGAAGGTGACGAACACCCATTGACTATCATCAACCACGAGTTGATTTCATCTCGAGAATCTCATCGGAGAGCGACGAAAGGGTCGGATTCAGAAGATTAAGCTTAGAGACTTTATTGTATCTTCGATGCCGAGTATCTGTCGTTCCCTGCGCTAGCGCTTACGCCGAAAAATCTTTCATCATCTCGATGAAGTCTCTGAAAAGATAGGAAGAGTCATGCGGCCCCGGCGAGGCTTCGGGGTGATACTGGACGCAGGATAGGGGGTACTCCTTGTGTTTGAGTCCCTCGACGGTCTGGTCGTTCAGGTTTACATGAGAGACAGTGACATTGCTCTCAAGGGAATCTGGATCCACGGCAAAGCCGTGATTCTGCGAAGTTATCTCCACCTTTCCGGTCTCAAGATTCTTAACAGGCTGGTTTCCTCCGCGATGCCCGAATTTAAGTTTGAAGGTTTTTCCTCCGAGCGCGAGACTCAGGATCTGGTGTCCCAGGCAGATCCCGAAAATGGGTTTTTTCCCGATGAGTTTCCTTATGTTTTCAGAGGCGTATTTAACCGCGGCTGGGTCTCCGGGCCCGTTTGAGAGAAAAATCCCGTCGGGGTCCGAGGCCAGTATATCCTTCGGATCAGTTTTCGACGGAAAAACCGTCGTGTCGCATCCGAGATCGTGAAGTTCCCTGAGGATGTTTCTCTTTATTCCGAAATCATAGATGGCGACTCTGAATCTTCTGGAAGGGCTTGAGTCGGTGTCTTCGCCGCAGCGCCACTTTCCCGTTTCCTCATCCCAGGCGTAAGGCTGCGCGCAGCTTACCTCTGTTACAAGGTCGCGTCCGACTATTCCGGGTGAGGAGTCGACTTTCTCGGCAAGAGCCTCAGGGCTTGTCTCGACAGTTGAGATAACTCCCTTTATTGCTCCACCGATTCGTATGATCCTCGTAAGTTCCCTGGTATCAATTCCCTGTATTCCGGGTATTCCATGTCTTGCGAGGAAATTGCCGAGGCTCTCTTTCGATCTCCAATTGCTCGGGTGATCCCAGTATTCCTTTACGACGAAGCCACTCAGGTGAGGTTTTTCCGATTCGAAGTCTTCGGGATTGATTCCATAGTTGCCTATTTCGGGGTAGGTCATTACGATGATCTGACCGTTATAGGAAGGATCCGTGAGTATTTCCTGGTAACCCGTTAAGGAGGTATTGAAAACAACTTCGCCGGCTGCCTCTGTCTGGGCACCGAAGCTTGTGCCTTCAAATACTTTTCCGCCTTCAAGCGCAAGGTAAGCTTTCTTCATTGTTCAGGGGGTTAAAATATATATGCCTGTGGTAATGTCAAATGTTACTTTCCCGTGGAGACTAACATGGCGTGTTCCAAAATGCTCTCTGTGGAACCCCGGCTTATTCCAATTAGCAAATTCTGTTGTATTATTTCTGGTCTTAAGGAACGATTACATCCAGAAGGCTGCCGCTTTTGATGTAGTGCGAAAATACCGATATGAACTGGGACCTTACTTCTTATTTCCCTGAATTTCAGGGACCTGAGTATAAAGAATTCAAAGAGAACCTCTCTGGAGATATAAAGAGTCTCGACGAGAAGGCATCGGCTTCTGGACCTCTTCGCGGAGAAAACCTTGCGTTCTGGAAAGATGTTTTCCTGAAAACCGAGAAGCTCATAAGCCAATATTCCCATATCCGTTCCTATGTGGGATGTCTCAGCGCTTCGGATTCCAACAGGGAGGATTACCTGCGCGAGGAGGCGGCGATTTCCCTTCTCGGCTCAGACCTCGAGAAGCTTGAGGTTCAGCTGCAAAGAGCGCTTCGGGATGCCGATGAAGACCTGCTTTCCGAGTTTGTCTCTTTATCGGATATCGAGTCGGCTTCCTACTACATAAGGCGCGTTTGGCGAAATTCCCGGTTCACCATGTCCGCTCCGAAGGAAATTCTGGCCTCGGAGCTCGGAGTTGACGGGATAAGCGCCTGGGGGCGGATCTACGATACCGTATCTTCCAAGATGACGTTTGAGATGGTTTACCCCGACGGGACGAAAAAAAGGCTTCCAATGTCCCAGAGAAGATCGCTTATGGAAAGTCCCGAAAGAGAGATAAGAAAAGCCGCTTTTTCCGGGGGTAACGAGGCTTGGGGAGATTTTGAAGATGTGGCTGCCGGTGCCATAAACGCCATATCGGGAACCAGGCACACGCTCTACAGGCACAGGGAGATTGATCATTTCCTCGATGTGGCACTTTTTGACGCCGCGGTCTCAAGACAGACCCTGGATTCGATGATGGAGGCTATACGGGAAACTGTGGAGCTTCCAAGGAGTATCCTGAGGCTTAAGGCCGAGACGATGGGGCTTGAAGGAGTGTCGTGGTACGATCTGGGGGCCCCTATGAATCTTGGGAAAACCGGCGGGGTTGACTGGAGCGGTGCGAAATCCATGGTTTCCGATTCCTTCTCGGCTGCCTACACGCGCCTCGGCGGATTTTTTGACCATGTATGCCGGAGCGAATGGATAGACTGGGAAGTAAGAGAGGGGAAAAGACCCGGAGGTTTCTGCACGGGTTCTCTTCTCACCGGAGAGTCAAGGATATTCATGACTTATAACGGCGGGGTAGGCGATATACTCACCCTCGCTCACGAGGCGGGCCATGCCTTTCATTCTCACGTGATGAGGGAACTTCGCCCCTATGCGCATTTCTACCCCATGACGCTTGCCGAAACCGCTTCAACTTTCGGGGAAATGCTGCTTGCCGAGGGACTGCTGCGAGATCCCTCAACGAGTGTTGAAGACAAGGTGCTTGTGAGGGACGCGGAAGTAAACCACGGGGCCATATATCTTCTGGACATCCCCGTCAGGTACGAGTTCGAAAGGAAGCTCTACGAACGGCGTGCCCAAGGGGAACTGACAGTGAGCGAGCTGAAGGAACTTATGACCGAGACCCAGAAAGAGATTTTCGGAGACGTGCTTTTGGAATGCGACCCGTTTTTCTGGGCTTCAAAGCTTCATTTTTACATAACGGGCGTCAGTTTCTATAACTTTCCCTACACTTTCGGTTACCTGCTGAGCAGGGCGCTTTTCGAGAAATTCAGGCGGCATGGTGAGGAATTTATTCCGGTTTACGAAGAATTTCTCGCCCTCACCGGTTCAGACGATGCGGAAGGAGCGGTGAAAAGATCCATCGGGGACGATATAACGAGCAAGGATTTCTGGAAAGAGGCGATTCTAACTCTCTCGCGGCCGCTTGAGGAACTCAAAGAACTCCTGCCCTCGGTTGCTGCTACACAAGGTTTCCGATAACCCTTTCCACGGGGGAGAGTGACTTAACCAGTATGTCAACCACTATGCCTAGCATTATGAGAAGCATATAGATGATTGAAGCCGAAAAGGCCTTTCCGTAGCCACGGTTGGCAAAAACGCTCCTTATCACCAGGTAGTTAAAGTATATTCCGGATACTGCGGCGAAAGCCGCGAAATAAACGGTATTTGTTCCCGTGAGCCAGAGTATGAAAGTCAGGGGTATCAGGGAGAGGGAGTAGATAAGTATCAGCATGTTGGTATATTTCGTGCCCAGGGCGACGGGAAGAACGTTTATCCCGGCTTTTTCGTAATCCTTTCTGTATTTCTGTGCAAGCACCCAGAAGTGTGGAGGCTGCCAGAGCATCATGAATATGAATACTATCATCGCGTCAAGCTGCGGGACGGGTTTTATGGCGGTATAGCCTATAAGCACTGGAAGTGCGCCCGGTATTCCCCCGAGCACGGTACCGAAAGGGGAAGTTCTTTTAAGGAAAAGGGTGTAAATAAGGGTGTAGCTTAGAATTGCGAGGAGAATAAGCGCCGCATTTACGTAATTGAAGTAAGAAAGCGAGATCACGAGAGCCACGACCATCATGAGTATCGAGATTACCCACGCGTTTCGGTCTCCGAGAACTCTCAGGGCTTCTACCCTTTTGTTAAGGCGGGTCATCTTCTTGTCGATTTTCTTGTCGAGCAGGTTATTCAGAATTGCCGCTCCTCCGGCGCTAAGAAGAAGTGAGACGACGCATAGAAAAACCGTCTGCATGGAGGGAAAGGCCCGGTTGGCCACCACCATTCCTGCAAGTCCCGTAAACGCCACGCTCATTATTATTCCGGGCTTGGAGAGAATAACGGCGGAGACCGCCATGGTTCCCATAGATTTTTTCTCCGTTTCGTTCATTGCTGGAAAGTTCTTTCGGCGACAGTGTCTTTACTTATATACCCGAACCAGGTGAGAAGGCAGAGGGAGAGTATCAGAAGACCGATTGCGAGATGAACAGCGGTGAAGTAGAAGACAAGCTTCGAGGTTACGACCGCAAATCCAAGTCCTATCTGGAAGAAAAGCAGGGCAATCGCCCGGGACATGTTTCTCCGGGATTCTTTGAGACTTTTGTATCTTCCGGAGAGAAAAAATATAAAGATAAACGCAAGCGTGAGCACGTAGGCAACAGCCCTGTGCGTAAAGTGCGCCAGCACCTTGCCCGAAAGCTCAGGCGGGATCCAGTAACCAAGACATGTGGGAAAATCGGGACACGCCAGTCCCGCCCCCAGATGTCTTACGTAAGCCCCCAGAGAGGCCTGAAGAAATACGAGCAGAGAAAGCGCGAAGAAAAGCCCCGCCGCACCTGAAAAACGGAAATCAGGCTTTCTCCTGACTCCGTCAAAGTACACCATGTAAAGGGTGATCGAAAAGATTATTATGGCGTTTGCGAAATGAATCGTCGTTAGGTCAACGTGAAGTTTGGTGAGAACGACTATTCCCCCGAGCACTATCTGAAACAGAAGAAGCAGAACTACAAGCACTGGGAGTATTCTGTATTTTTTCCGGTACTCGCAAAATCTTCTGTAACAGAGAATGAAGAGCACTATGGACGTTATGCCGCCTATTACCCGGTGTGAGAACTCAAGGTATATGTCCCATCTGAAAGGCGGAATCACCTCGCCGTGGCAAAGCGGCCAGTCAGGACACGCCAGTCCCGCCTCAAGTCCCGAGACTGCGTTTCCCCATATAAGAAGTATGAACAGAAGCCCTAGAGCGGTTTTTGCAAGCATGCCTGTCTTTATATGGCTACTTTATCACCGGCACCCTTGTGAAGGTTTCCATCAGGGTAAAACCGATTAGAAGGAAAAGCAGGAAGAGAGGATAAAGGGCGTATATCCACGTGAGCTTGTCTTCAAACTTAAGATGCATGAAGTAAAGGGCTACGATCGATGCTTTTATCGACGCTATAAACATTGCGACGACGATGTTGAAGTCGCCGAAATCGAACTTCGCGATATATACGGTAACCACAGTCAGTACAAACAGCGCGAGGCATACCGCGACGTATACCCGGAGACCCGTATGATGTTCTTCAGTGTGATTGTGTGTGCTCATTTCTTTCTCCGTTTACCCGATTAAGTACAGTAGCGGAAACAGGTATATCCAGATCAGATCAACAAGGTGCCAGTAAAGTCCTCCGACCTCAACCGGGGTGTATCTGTTTCCTTCTTTAAATCTTCCCTGCTTGGCCATTATTATCAGGGCGAAAATTATGCCCATTCCCACAAACACGTGAAGCATGTGGAGTCCGGTCATCATGAAGTAAAGGGCGAAGAATATGTTCGTTTCAGGAAATATATGATGGTGGAACTTCGCACTGTACTCAAAGTACTTGTTCACCCCGAAAGCCGCTCCGCATATGAAAGTTACCGCAAGCAGGATTATCAGCCATTTCCTGTTTCTTTTCTGCGAGGCAGACACGGCCAGAGCCATCGTGAAACTGCTGAATATGAGCACTATGGTGTTTACCGCGCCCAGAGTTATGTCTAGTTTCTTGTGTGATTCATAGAAAAGATCCGGGAACTTGGCCCTGAAAAGCGCGTACGCCGCGAAGAGTCCCCCGAAAAGAAGAATTTCCGTTCCGAGGAAAAGCCACATCCCGAATTTTGCCGCGTTGTGCGTTACGGTTTCTCCGAGCCCGTGTCCGTGCGCATGGCCTTCGGCGTGTTCTGCTGTGCTGCTCATTTTTTTACGTTAGCCTCCGATCTACTTTTTCCCGTAAGCGTAAGTCCAGTCAGTTACAGTTGGTATTTCGTCAAAATTCTCATGTGGCGGCGGGGAAGGAACCTGCCACTCAAGAGAGAGGGAGCCGTAGGGGTTTGACGATTCGGGCCGACCTTTTTTCCAAAGCGGTATAAGCAGGTTCACTGTCATTATTAAAATTCCGAGCCCGAGTATCCATGATCCGTAGGTCGAAAGGGCATGATAGGATATGTACTCTTCGGGATAAGTCGCATACCTCCTAGGCATTCCCTGGTAGCCCATGAAAAACTGCGGGAAAAACGTTACGTTGAATCCTACGAAAATCAGGAACCACGCAGCTTTTGCGACCAGTTCGTTGAATACTTTTCCGAACCATTTCTGATACCAGAAGTGAAGGGCTCCGAAAAATCCCATTACAGTTCCGCCTATCATGACATAATGCATGTGAGCTACTATGAAGTACGTGTCGTGCAGATGCACGTCAACGGCCAGAGCTCCCAGATAAACACCGGTCAGCCCTCCGACCGTGAAGAGCACTATGAATGACAGTGCGTATAACATGGATGAGTGAAAGTCTATTGATCCCTTGTACAGAGTTGCGGTCCAGTTAAACACTTTTACGGCCGTCGGGATGGCGACAAGCATGGTCAGAAATGAGAATATTGCCGCCGCTGTTTCCGATATCCCGCTTACGAACATGTGGTGCAGCCAGACGAAGAAGCTTATTATGGCTATCGCGAAGCTTGAATACGCGATAGCCTTGTATCCGAAGATGGGTTTTCTTGCGAAGACCGGGATTATCTCGGAGATGATTCCGAAGGCGGGAATAACCATTATGTAGACGGCAGGATGGGAGTAGAACCAGAAGAAGTTCTGGAAGAGTATTGGGTCCCCTCCCTTGGCCGGATCAAAAAAGCCTATGTCAAATGCCCTCTCCGCTATCAGCAGAAGAAGCGTGATTCCGACAACCGGCGTTGCGAGCAACTGCAATATGGCGGTCGCGTAGGATGCCCATATGAAAAGCGGGAGCCTTGACCACGTCATTCCGGGCGCACGAAGCTTGTGGATGGTCACTATGAAGTTCATTCCGGTAAGAATCGATGAGAATCCAAGTACGAAGACTCCCAGGGTTATCATTATTACCTTGGTGCCTGTCTGGATACTGTAGGGGGTGTAGAACGTCCAACCCGTGTCAGCCGGTTGTGCAAGCGCGAAGAGCAGTATTGCCGTCCCGACGAGGTATATCCAGAAGCTCAGCAGGTTGATTCTGGGAAACGCCACGTCCCGGGCACCGATCATAAGCGGTATCAGGAAATTGCCGAAACTTGCCGCGATTCCCGGGACGATGAAGAAGAAAACCATCAGGGAACCGTGGATTGTGAATGCTACGTTGTACTCCGTCGCGGTTCTGAAGAAGTCAAGCTCGGGAGTCATAAGTTCATATCTCATGCCCAGAGCTGTCAGGCCAGCGATCATGAAGAAAAACGAGATTGTAATGAGATAAAGAATCCCGATGCGTTTATGGTCTGTCGTCAAAATCCACGACTTTAGACCTTTCTGGGCTAAATACGGTATATGCTGGGTTTGTGTCACGGCTCCGTTTGCCATCTTTTTCTCCTTGGTATTGCTACTTCAACGTTTTTATATACTCGACAAGAGCGGTTACTTCATCCTCAGATAATATACCTTTGAACGAAGGCATCGTTGGCGGGTAGCCCTTTACCATTTTTGCCTGGGGTTCATAAATTGACTCTCTGAGATAGTTCTCGTCCACGAGCACCGAGGACCCGTCTGCAAGTTCCTCCGTTTTCCCGTAAAGATTTTTGAAAGTCGGTCCTATGACCTCCTTGCCATCTAGACTGTGGCACGCGAGGCACCCCCTCTGGGAATACAGGTCTTTTCCCCTCTCCGCAGGGGATACGCTGATTTTTGGTAGAGCGGCTCCGTCTTCAAACTCGTCTCCCTTTTCCCATCTCGCGAATGCCTCTGGACTCAGGACGTTTACCTTGGCAAGCATTTGCGAGTGTCCGGAACCGCAGTATTCCGCGCACAGAAGATCGAAAGTTCCAACCTTGGTTGGAGTGAACCAAAGCTGCTGGTAGCTGCCTGGGAGAATATCCTGTTTTACCCGGAACTGCGGAACGAAGAAGCTGTGAATGACGTCATCTGACCTCATTATGAGCCTTACGGGCTTGTTCTGCTGCACGAAAAGTTCATTCAGCGACTTCTTCCCGGTGAAATACTCAAATTCCCAAAGCCACTGCTTTGCCACGACGTTAACTTCAATTGCTTCTGCAGGCGGATTACGAAGTTCCTTGAAAGCTATCCATCCCCACGCGAAGATGACCATAAGCAGTATAGTGGGGATTATGGTCCAGATGGTTTCGATGACCTGATTGTGAGTTATGTAAGCGGTTTCCTGATCCTCGCTTTTCCGCCTGTACTTGATTGAGAAGCCTACGAGTACGGCCGAAATCAGGACGAAGAAAAATACTGATACGATTGTTACGAACAGGGTTATGTTATCAACGCTTGCTGCGAGATTTGAAGCCGATTCCGGTATCCAGGTGGACATTTATGATTTACAACCTCCGCAATAATTAATGGGTTTTTCTCTCTCTTCTCCACATCAGGCAGAGAAACGCTACGAGAACCGTAAGGGTTACCACTCCTCCCGCCTTGACGACGTTAAGAGCGGCAAGCGCATATCTTTTCCCCACAGGGTCAAACTGATAACAGAACATAAGCACTTTATTAAGCAATTCTGAGGAACCTATCTTTCCCTCAGAAGCTTCTATTAGGGATAATTTGAAGTTACGGGGGTCATACTGAACTCCGTAGAGATATCGCGAGATTATCCCATTCGGTGTGAGTATGACTATTCCCGAAGGATGAGCGAACTCCTCACCGTCTTTTTTGAAGCGGAATCCCACTGAATCGGTAAGCCTCAGTATGTTTTCCGCCGTTGTCGTTAAGAAGTGCCAGTTTTCGGCTTCCTCAGTTCCGCCCGCGAGCGCTTTTTTGTATCTTGCGGCCTTCTCGCCGATAGCATCAAGGGGCTCCTCTGGGTCAAAGCTTACGGTCACCACTGTGTAGTCCTTGCCCGGCCTGAAGGAGTCTAGCTGATTTATGACTTCAAGAACTCCGTCTGTCCCAAGAAGGCAGAGCCTTGGGCATGTGAAGTAGGCAAGACTCAGAACCACCGGTTTGTTCTGCCCGAAGAAAGAGGAAATATTCACCATTTCACCGCTTTCGCTGCGAAATTCCGTGTCAAGATCTATGGAAGATGCAAGTTTCTCATCAAAGCCTATCTCTTTTACGTCGTTTACGTTAGAAAGTGCATGAACATCTGATGTAAAGATAGCCGGAACCGTGCTTGAGATATACATAACACTGAGAAAAATGAAGAACCTCCACATGAAAGGAGCCGTTTTCTGGCTGTTTTTCTAAAATGAAAATAATTGTTTTAAGATTTGCATGGGAAGAGGAATTTTTTCCGTTCCCGCGCCTCAAATAGGCGTAGATTCTATCTGATGTTAATTCCCTGTCAAGAATTCGTTGGGGGATGTATGTAACTGGTTACCCATAGGGCAGGCTCGCATCAATTTCACGGTTCATCGGGGGACTGTGCTAATACCAGAACCCTCCGTGCAGTTGCGCCATCCCAGATACTTTATGTTAATTGCCGTGTTCGTGTCCGCGTTGGACACGTGGCCGCAACAGGAACGAACCGTGCCTGGGTTTTGGATTCTCTTTATCTGTATGCCAGCAAACGGAGCATGTCTGATTTATTTTTTTCTCAGGCAAAGAACTATACCGATTCCGATAAAGGCCGTGAGGGTTGAAGAACCGCCGTAACTGATGAAAAAAAGAGGAGTTCCGATGATCGGCAGAAGTCCCGTTATCATAGCGATATTTATCACGGCGTGCCAGAAGAACATGGCCGCGATTCCAAAGCATGCGATCATCGAGAAGCGATCTTCTAGAGACGTTGCGGTATTGAGGATAAAAAGGATTATGGAGAAATACAGAAGAAGGATGAACACTGCTCCCCGAAATCCCCATTCCTCGGAAATCACCGAAAACGCAAAATCCGTATGGTGTGCGGGAAGAAAATTCAGGTTAGACTGCGAACCCAGAGAAAAACCTTTTCCGTAACCCATGCCGGAACCTATCGCAATCTGGGACTGAATCGAGTTGTAGCTAATACCAAAAGGATCAGTGGAAGTGTCCATGAAGGAATATATTCTCTCCTTCTGGTAGTCTTTGATCAGAAGATGCCAGGTCGGCACCATAGATATCAGCACTACGATTATTATTTTAAGCAGTGCGTTTCTGCTGATTCCCAGAAACAGAATGACACTCGAACCTATGAGAAGAATGGTAATTGCGGTTCCCATGTCAGGCTGAGCAATTACTGCTGCGGTAGGAACAAGCAGAAGAGCTACAGGCTTGAGAAGTTCTACCAAATTGTAATTTTCTTTTGCGGTTACCTCGGTTGCATAGTAATTAGCAAGCATCATTATTACTCCGATTTTAATAAACTCGGAAGGCTGAGCGGAGATCGGACCTATCTGGAACCAACTCCTGGACCCCGATACCGTTTTTCCGAATACGAAAATCAACCCCAGCAACACAAGGAAAAACATGTAGAAAGTAATCGAGTGGTTTTTCAGCGTAAGGGGTCTTAAGTAACTAATAATCGCCACAGTCAAAAATCCCGCGAGAATCCATACGAGTTGTTTCTTGAATGCACCTAATCCCTCCAGCAGAGAGATGCTGTAGAGATTCATTAGTCCCGCTAAGCAAAGCAAAGCGGTTAACACCAACAGCCAGGAGTATCTACTCAGATTTGGCAATTCGAGCTTCATCTCGTTCCTTCTTGAGCCTGAAATAGGTTTCGATGATTTCTTTTGCTATCGGGGCCGCGGCCACGCTTCCGCTTCCTCCGTTTTCAACCAGAACGGTTACGGATATCTCCGCCGAATCCGACGGTGCGTAGGATGTGAACCAGGCGTGGTCCTGAAACCGTTTTTTGGTCGACTCGAATTTTGCCGAGACAACCTGAGCCGTACCCGTCTTACCCGAGACGGACGTGATTTTTGATCTTGCGTAAATCCCGGTACCCCGGTGTTCGTTTACGGCACCGTAAAGTGCTTTTTTGAGAAAGGATACTGACTTTGCGTCAAGGCGCTGAGTTGCTCCGGGTATCCGGAATGGTTCTTTTTCATCCGTTTTTCTTATCTTCGGTTTGACTATAATGCCTCCGTTTGCTATTGCTGAGGTCATAACACTTATCTGAAGAGGGGTTACGGTAACGTATCCCTGACCTATCGCCAGAATTGCAGTTTCACCCGGGTACCAAGGTTCTTTCAGGTGCTTTCTTTTCCATGTCTTGGATGGGCTCACTCCCCGTTTCTCGGGTAGAGCTATGCCGGTTCTTTCTCCAAGTCCGAATTTCTTCAGGTAGGGGTAGAGGCCGTCAACACCAAGCTTCAGGGAAAGTTCGTAGAAGTATACGTCACATGATTCGACAATCGCTTTGTGGAGATCCATATGCCCATGCCCTTCTTTACGCCAGCAGTTAAAACGTTTCTTGTTTATGAAATAATGACCCGGGCAGTGTACGGACGACTTTGGATCAGCGGTCTTTTCCTCTAGCAGTGCAAAGGCTGTGATTATTTTGAGTACTGACCCGGGTGGATAGGTTCCTTGGGTTGAGCGGTTTAGAAGGGAAAAAGATTCTTTCTTTTTTATTCTTTTTTGGTCAGGAAAAAGTTCCTTGGATATGTGCTCAGGACGGTAGGATGGACGACTTACCATTGCAAGAATTTCTCCGCTTTTTACGTCCATTGCCACTATGGCCCCTTTTTCTTTGCCCAGAGCTTCATAAGCGACCTTCTGCAGTTGCGCGTCAATGGTGAGGTGTATATCTTTTCCCGGAACCATTTCCCTGTTCTTGCGGGTTGGCAATAGTGTGTCAACAGATTCTGAGATCACTTTTCCGTGCGCGTCTACCATGACGTATTCAAGACCGTTTATTCCTCTGAGCTCGCTGTCAAAGACTTTTTCAACACCCATTTTCCCGAATTTGTTCCCTGCCTTGACCTGACTGTAGGTTTTTACCTCTTCTGCGTCAGCGATTCCTATGTATCCAAGAAGTACGGCGGCTGCCTCTCCATGCGGATAAACTCTCTTGTGCCCCACTTCAAGAAACATGCCCTCTAGCGCTTCCTTGCTTTTCTCAACCAGAAGAAGCTCTTCCCTGCTTATGTCCTTGGCGATTGTGACGGGATAGAAACTTTTGAGACTTGCTATTTCTCGAAGTTTTTTCAGAAGTTCTTTTTCTGGAATGTTTACTATCCCCGCAAGATTTTCTGCGAGATCCTCGACATCTGTTACTTCTCTCGGAAATATTCGTATGTTAAAAGACGGTTTGTTATAGAGGATTTTTTCGCCGTTTCTATCGAAAATGCGTCCCCTTGGTGCAGGAAGTTCAAGCGCCCTCAGGATATTTTTTTCCGAAAAATTTCTGTATTCCTCACCCTTATATATCTGGAGGTAAAACAACCTAGCCGAGAAGACGAGAAAAAACAGCACAATCATGGAGAAGACTATTGTGAATCTATGTTTTAGGAATCCCATCCAGTTTCCTCAGAAGCATTATTATCGGAACGCCGACCACTGTATTAATGATAGCCTGATAGAAAGCTAGCTCAAGACTGAGAAATGCTATCTGTCCGCTATCTTGTTTAAGCAGAAGCAATATCAGTAGCAGCAAGTGCATGAGTAGGCTTCCTATAAAAAGCGCCAGAGGGAGTAAAACGGGGTTGTTGCGGTTGTAACTAAGGTTGTGCATGCTCACTCGCAGAGTGAGAAACACGGCGAATCTGGTGACCGTATGGAGCCCCAAAGCTCCGGCCGAAAAAACATCCATTAAAAACCCGTTCAGCATGGCAAGTGTGAACAGATAAGGTATTTCGGTCCTGATTGCTAGGCAGATTATTAAGATCAGATTGAAATCAGGGGTGAATTTGCCCAGAGAAGATGTTGGGATTACTGATGTCTGGATAACGATGAAAAGGAAAGAGCAGAATAGATAGAAAAGGAAAGAGAAATTTATTCTCATCATATTCCAACTGGATTCAGTTGGGGAGAGCTAATTGAGATGTATGAGCACCTCTTCAACCCTGCTCACATCGATTACCGGTTTTATGATGGCTTTTTTAAGCCCTCTGTCCGGCTCGATTCTTGTTACGGTCCCTATAACAATATTTTTCGGGAAAACATTGTCTTTTCCGGACGATATGATTTTGTCTCCGACTATAATATCTTCCTCTTGCTCAATGTACTTCATAACGTAATGGTTTCCCGCTCCAGCAACTATGCCTCGTGTGCGGCTCCTTTGTACAATTGCATCCGCTATGCTTGAGGGATTTGTCATTAGCATTACCAAGGAGGTTTTTTCGTTTACCGAGTGTATGGTTCCTATAGCCCTGACGTTGTTAACCACCGGGGACCCCTCATTTATTCCGGAAGATGATCCTTTATTTACTATAAGGAAGCCGGGCCCCACCAGCGAAGGACTGCTACCTATAACCTTTGCTCCCACCACTTCCCCCTCAAAAGAGTTTCTATAGTTGAGAAGACTTCTTAACCTTTCATTCTCAAGCTTTATTTCCGTTAGCATCAGCTCTTGTGTTTCCATTTCCTGTAGCTGAGCCTTCAGGCGGGAATTTTCAACGCTTGTATCGACGAGGTCAATATAATGGTCCCAGTAGTATCTTACGCCATCTTTGACATAATTTGCGAAAGCACCGGAACCGTAGTTGATGCTTAGCATCAACTTTGTTGTGTAATTGTTTTCTTTCTTTGCCAGATCAAAAGTGACGGGCAACAGGTTAGTTAGAGCAATTATAAGGATAAAGGACAGAAGTAGTTGATTTTTGCCAAAAAACTTCTTCATTAAGCTTTCCTTCCGGTTGGAAATACTTAATTACGATTCTCACAAGCGACGGAACAGACCATCATCCACGTTATAATGACAGCCACTGCAAGAAACTACTTAACACTAAAACAAAAAACTGCTCGTAACCAATATAACACAAAACAATTTAGGTTTCAAGGAAAAAAATCAGGAAATCAATTCGTATTAAAGCAGATGCGGAACAAGGCCGAATTCGGCACTTGCGGCTCAATAATCGAGACATTATGGAATCTGCCCGATATCACTGGCTTTTTACAATTTATATAGCGACGGAGTTTAGAAGATCTATATCTTCGAGAGCTTTTCCAGAGCCCATAACGACGCAATCAAGTGGCTGCTCGGCCCTTCTTACCTGGATGCCGGTTTTTTGCTCTATGCGGTTGCTCAGTCCTCTTAGGAGCGAGCCGCCTCCGGCTAGTATTATTCCCGATTCAAAGACATCTGCAGAGAGTTCCGGCGGGGTTATCTCCAAAGTCTGCATAATCGCGTCGACTATCTGGTTTATGGTTTCTTCTAGCGCCTCTTGGATTTCTTCTATATCAATTGTAAGCATTGAAGGAACACCGGAAATGTTGTTTCTTCCGGTTACTTTCATTTGCATTTTTCTGGAACTGTTAATCTCCGGGTGCGAAGAGAACTTTTTTTTAAGTTCTTCTGCTGTCCTGTATCCGATTACTATGTTGTGATTTCTTCTTAGCCACTGTTGTATGGCTTCATCCATCTTGTCTCCACCGGTCTTGATTGATTTGCTCACAACTATCCCGGACAGTGAGATAATGGCTATTCCCGTAGTACCGCCTCCTATGTCGACCACCATGTTGCCCGAAGGCTTCTCCACTTCTACCCCAGCCCCTATGGCGGCGCACATTGTTTCCTCAATGAGATAGACTTTCCTGGCTCCCGCCGCCTCGGCTGATTCTCTTACGGTTCTTTTCTCTACCTCGGTAATCTGAAGGGGAACCGATATTATTACTCTCGGGCGCACAAAACTTCTTTTATCGCCGTTGGATTTTTTTATAAAATACTCAATCATTTTCTGTGCCGCTTCGAAATCAGCGATAACACCGTCGCGAAGAGGTCTTATGGCTTTAATCGACTCAGGGGTCCTTCCTACCATCTCCCTGGCCTGCTTGCCTACAGCGATGAGTCTTGATTTCTGTCCCGGGATGTGTTGCACGGCTACCACCGACGGTTCGTTGGACACTATTCCTTTACCTTTAAGGTATACAAGGGTGTTCGCAGTCCCGAGGTCGATTGCCAGATCATTTGAAAAATATTCCAGAAACTTGTCCAGTATCATTATTTATAATTACCTCATTCTCTATAGGCTAAAGCATTGTCAAACCCGAAATATTCGCCTTATGCACCTTTAAGACAGGCTAATCCACAGCCAAATAGTTAACTTTTAAATTATAGATTTTTTTTAACGTGTTTTCAAGTTTGAAACGCAACTTTTGATATAGATCAAAAGGAGAGTTTGAATGAGAAAACCAAAGCAACTTGCTCTGGAACAAAGATACCAGATTTACATCCTGCGCAAAGCGGGTTACAACCAGTCCCAGACCGCGAGGCACTTGAGGGTATACAAGTCCACCACAAGCAGGGAACTCAGTCGCAATCTAGGCCGACGGGGCTATCGCCCCAAGCAGGTAAGCTGCTGGCTTGCTCAAAACAAAGGGCTTAGAGTAAGTCACGATAGCGTCTACGCCTTACTTGAGGCAGCGGCACCCATTGGGCAAGCGCCTCGAGACTGTCACGTGCAGTAACGGAAAGGAGTTCGCGTTGCGTGAGGAACTCTCAAACGAGCTCTCGGCAAAGTGGTACTTCGCCCATCTTTACCACCGGAGCGGGGATCCTGTGAGAACTTAAACGGATTTATACGGCAGTACTTTTCAAAGGGAATGGACTTCGGGAAACTGACACAGGAAGATGCGGACAGAGTTATGGACAAGTTGAACAACAGATCGAGACAATGCCTAGTACAGCATCAGTTTTGCACTGGCGGGTATAATGACTTAAGCTTGATTCTTGCATCCTCCGTCGTAAAACGCCAATCCACTGCGCTTCCGTTTTCGTTGCGCCTCTTCTGCCAAGCGCTCACCTCCTGGCGCAGAA
>JAJDUA010000028.1 GCA_022826905.1 Candidatus Dadabacteria bacterium | reverse complement strand
ACGTCGGCGGGACTTACTGTAACCGATGCAGCGATCACGCTTACCGATAATGACGGCGCCCCCACAGCTCTTACACTCACGGTGGACGCCGATACGGCCACAAACAATGTGCAGAGCAGCATAGCGGAGAACGGAGGCGCGAAGACGGTGCGGATAACCGCGACCTTGGTAGGAACAGCCCGGTTTGTCGCCGCCAAAACCGTAACGGTTGAAGTGGGCAAGTCGGCGGACTCCGCAACCGAAGGTACTGACTACGGGACGGTAGGAGACCAGACCATCACCATAGCTGCAGGGGAGGGAAGTGGGTATGTGGACTTCACCCTCACTCCCGCTGACGACAACCTCGACGAGGAGGACGAGACAATAAGCTTTGACGGCACATCGGCAGGACTTACTGTAACCAATGCCTCCATAACAATCACAGACGATGACGACGCGTCCCCGACTGATCTTACAATTTCGGTGGATACAGACTCCAGCACAAATGGGAAACAGAACTCAGTAACAGAAAGCGGCGGAGCAAAGACTGTCATCGTTACTGCAACTTTTGATGGAACCGCTCGCTTTGCGGTTAACAAGTCCGTAACTGTATCAGTGGGTAAAAGCTCCGACACAGCCGTGGAAGGAACTGATTACCAGACGGTGGCCGACTTTAACATCACTATCAACGCGGGGGAGGCAAGCGGCAGCAAAACCTTCACTCTTACTCCCATTAATAACGCGATAGACGAGCAAGATAAAACGATAAGCGTCGAGGGCGCACTCACCGGAGTAACCGTTAAACCTGTCTCCATAACCATTACAGATGACGACGAGGCTCCTACCGCTCTTACGCTTGTCGCAAATCCGGACTCGGTAGCAGAGGGAGGGGGAGCAAAGACAGTTACCGTTACGGCGACCCTGGACGGGGCTGCTCGCTTCGCAGATAACAAAACCGTGACAGTGGCCGTGGGCAAGTCGGCGGACTCCTCAACCGAAGACACTGACTACACTGTTTCGGCAACTGATCTTACTATCACTATCAACGCGGGAGAGGCTAGCGGCAGCCAAACATTCACGCTTACTCCTGTAAACGACAACCTGGCGGAGGGCAATGAGATCATAAGCGTATCGGGCACCTCGACGGGACTAACGGTGACCCCCGATGAAATCACAGTCACAGACGATGATGCCACTCCCACGGCGCTTACCCTCTCCGTGGACGCTGATACGGGTGAAGACGGAGTGCAGGAAAGCTTAATGGAGAACGGGGGCGCAAAAACCGTGAGAGTCACAGCGACTCTGGGGGGAAGTTCTCTGTTTACCATCGACAAGACCGTAACGGTTGAGGTCGGCAAGACGACGGATTCCGCAACCGAAGGAAAGGACTACGAAGCGGTAGGCACCCAGACTATCACCATAGCTGCGGGGGAGGAAAGTGGGCATGTGGACTTTCCCCTCACTCCCAAAGACGATAACCTCGACGATGATAACGAGATGATAAGCCTTGACGGCACATCGGCGGAACTGACCGTAGCCGGTACCACTATCATAATAACAGACAATGACATTGCTCCAACGGCACTTAGCCTCACGGTAGATACAGGCTCCGGTACGGGGGAAACCAAAGACTCGTTGAGAGATCAGAGACTGGCAGTAAGTCGAGGCTCAGTAGATGAGGACGCAGGCGCAACTACGGTTACCGTTACGGCAACCTTGGATGGAGCCACCCGCTTTGCAGTTGACAAGACCGTAACTGTTGAGGTGGGTAAGGATGGGGATTCCGCAACCGAAGGAACAGACTACGAAACGGTAGGCACCCAGACTGTCACGATAGCTGCGGGGGAGGGTGGCGGAAGCAAAACTTTCACTCTTACTCCCATTGATAACGCAATAGACGAGGAAGATAAATCCATAAGCATTGAAGGCGTTCTTAAAGGCGTCACCGTAACTAACGCAATCATTACCATAGAAGATGACGATACCACTCCGGAACTGTCAATAACGTCATCGTCCGTAACGGAGGGCGACGACCCCGGTTCAACTGTGGCGTTGAATTTCACGGTAACAATGGATGTGGCAAGCGGGCAGAGAGTTATTGTGCCCTACGCTGACGCTGGAACCGGCACCGCCACTTCAGGCAAAGATTACGAGCCGCTTGCCCCCGGTACGTTGATATTCACCGAAGGAAGCACAAGAAACACAGTTACGGTTGCCGTAAAAGGCGACAGGATAGATGAGTATGACGAAACGGTAGTGATCAGATTCTCATCCCCCACAAACGCCACATTCCCGGACGGCGCTCAAACACTTGAGGTGATGGGAACCATAGAGGATGACGACAACCCGGCGATACTGTCAATTAACTCGCCCTCAGTCAGGGAAAGCGGAACCTCAGGTGTTGCTGCGGCTATGACGTTTACCGTAACTCTCACCCCTGAGAGCAGCAAGGTCGTCACAGTATCCTATGCGAATCCTGAAACCGGTACAGCCACTCCCGGCAGAGACTACGTACCGATTTCTCCGGGCACCCTTACGTTCAGTACCGGGGTCACAAGCAGGACAATCACTGTTACTGTGAACGGAGACAATATTGATGAGTATGACGAAACGGTGTCGCTGCGGTTAAGCAACCCGACAAATGCCAGCTTCCCTGACAATGTCAGCACACTTGACACAACAGGACTGATCATTGACAACAACGATCCGCCGACAGTCTCCTTTGAGGACTCGGACCCGGTAGAAGAAGGCTCTGTGGCAGTATTTCCCCTGAATTTGTCAGAGGAGTCGGGAAAAATCATAACCGTACGCTGGGTAACCTCTTCAGGAACTGCTCTTGAAGATGTTGATTACCATGGCTCCGGAGCGGAAATCACAATTAATCCGGGAACCACCTCGGAAACAATCGAAGTCGCGACAATTGACGACAGAGAGATTGAATTCACAGAGACTTTCTCAGTCACGCTCTCTGACCCGGTTAACCTGACGCTCGAAAAATCCACGGCAACCGGAACGATTGAGGACGACGACCGCCCCAAGGCCATAGCCCGTCTCAAGCGCATCAACAAAACGATACTGCCGTATGTGGGCTCGGCGCTTATGCGAAGCAGAATAGACCACATAACCGGATGCATAAATCACGCGGCTTCCGGAGTTTCTTACGGAGACCTCTCGTCGCTTGAAGGACAACTGAGAAACAACGCGGAAACCTGGGAACAGGATCCGATGGAACGCGTGTCCTTTCGCGACGTGTTCAGCGACGCAAGACTTGCCACAATGTTCAAGTCCTACGGAGAAACACATAACCCCGGTGACGTGACATTCTGCGCAGGAAGCGACTGGAACGATCTCTCGGGCGGAGATGGAGACCTCATCAAGTGGGACGGCAGTCTCGGGGGAGCTCATCTTGGAGGCAACGTGCGCCTGTCAGAATGGATATTGACGGGTCTTGACCTGTTTCTTTATACCGGTTCTTTTGACTGGACTGATGCCGTCATAGGGGAAACATTTACGGGTGACTGGAACCTTGACCTCAGGGGAGTGAACCCTTACGTGGCGCTGCTTTCAGAAGATGGAGAAAGGCAGTTCTGGACAATGGCCGGATATGGTTTCGGTAAGGTAAAGATAGTAGAGGAAGAGATTCTCGATCAGTCAGCAGATATAACCATGAAAAGCATGGCACTTGGAGGAGCCGTGCCGCTTAGAAAAATTTCAGGCAATGGCTCCCTGAGCCTTCGGGGAGACTTATGGCTCGGGAAATTTGAAATAGCGGATAACGGAGATCTCATAAGAGGAGTATCAGTGCAGACCCGAGGGGCTCGGGCCCTGCTTGAGAGCAAATGGCAGGGGAGTTCGGTTACCCCGTCTCTGCTCGTCGGGGTAAAGCATGACAACGCTTCTTCGGACAGCACCGGCATGGAAATAGGTTCCGGTATTGAGTGGGAATCCAGATCGCATGGTCTCAGGGCATCTCTCAAGAGCCGTGCCCTCCTGGTCAGAAGCAGTGTTCAGGAATGGGGAATAAGCGGAGATGTCCAACTCTCACCCAGAAGAGGCCTCGGTCCGTCCCTGCGCTTTGCCACTTCCAGGGGAGAAGATGATGAGAGGGCGTCGACATTTTTTGAGAATGATTCCGAAACCGAGTTCGGCGAAGGCAGGGACGAGGGTATGTCGCTTGAAGCGGAGGCAGGATGGGGTATCCCCGCCGTTGGCGGCAGGGGGGTAATGACACCTTTTGCAGCGGTATCGCTTCTTGAAAGAGACGAGAGCATACTGCGTCTCGGCGGACGTCTGGATGTCGGTAAAGCTTTTGACCTCCAACTTGAGGGACAGCGGGAGAAAAACGAGGTAAACGGGTCGGAATACGAATTGCTTCTGGAAGCGAAGTTTTCTTTCTGACTTCAGAATTCCTGATCACTTGCTTATTACTTATACTGGAAGTTCAGCCTGAAGTTTGACTATGAATGCTGTTATGAAACTATGGTGCATGCTATTGCGTCAAGCATGGCCATGTGCTTTTATTAACAAGTGACTATATCGGGAAACTCTTAATTTGCGCAAAAACAATATTGATAATTGCGCAAATTATGTTTTAATTACGCATAATCGTGTTTTGATTGCGTATAAAAGCTTTTAATTGCGCATAACTGCATTCTAGTTGCGTATATCTTTATATACGGTACTGGATAAAAATGGGAAAGAGGATACCGGAAGAAAAGTTTCAAGCTATCGAAGCTGTCGTGTCGATGTTCCCGGATGGAACCGGCATTCGGGAAATTGCAGACAAGCTTGATGATAAAATTCCTCGTCGCACGCTCCAGTACCGCCTGAAGCATCTTGTGGACGAGGGCCGTCTACTTAGTGATGGCGAGAGACGCGGAGTTAAGTACAGAGTTCCCGCAACAAGAACGGGATACAGGGAAGTTCTCAAAAAAGACGCTGTGACCAGACAATCGTTCCTGGAAGACATAGATAAAATTCGGAAATATATTCGCAAACCCATCGAAACGCGAAAGCGAGCAGGTTACGATCGAAAGTTTCTCGATTCCTACCTGCCGAACACAAGTTTCTATCTTTCAGAAAAAGAACGGGAACATCTGAGAAAAATCGGCACCCAGGCGGCAGCGGAACAACCCGTGGGCGCTCACGCGAAGCATATACTTAACCGTCTGTTAATAGATATGTCGTGGAATTCAAGTCGTCTTGAGGGCAACACTTACTCTCTGCTTGAAACCGGCAGACTTATCAATTTCGGCAAAGAGGCCGAGGGAAAAGATCAACTGGAAACCCAGATGATCCTGAATCACAAAGAGGCGATTGAATTCCTCGTCGATTCCGCAGCGGAGATCGGTTTTAGTCGCTACACCATTTTCAATCTCCATGCGTTACTTGCGCACAATCTTCTCGCCGACCCAAAATCGATCGGCAAACTGCGACGCATCGCCGTCGGAATGGGAAAATCCACATTCCGTCCCCTCGAAGCACCTCAGCTGATCGATGAATGCTTTGACCAGCTTCTCGCAAGCACAACCGCCATCAAAGACCCGTTTGAGCAGTCCTTTTTCACCATGGTCCAGATTCCTTATCTCCAACCCTTTGATAACGTTAACAAGCGCTTGTCACGCCTTGCCGCCAACATCCCTCTGATAAGGGAAAACCTTATGCCTCTGTCTTTTATAGAGGTACCAGCCGACGTATATACCGAAGCCGTCCTGGGTGTTTACGAACTTAAAGAAATCGCCCTTCTGAAAAACATCTTCTTCAAGGCGTATGAATCTTCAGCTTCACGTTACAGAGCTGTAAGACAAGTAATCGGAGAGCCTGACCAGTTCCGTATGAAACATCGCGAAGGGCTTTTTCATATCGTACGGGAAATCATTCTCGCTTCGATGAGCAGAAAGTCCGCGTTTGAACATGTTGAGCACTGGGCGGGAAAAAACATTGAATCTGAAGACAGGGAAACATTCAGAGAAATCGCCGAAAACGAGTTGATTGCCTTGCACGAAGGAAGCTGTGCGCGTTACAGGGTAGGGCTGCGCGAGTTTCAGCTCTGGCAGGAAGTCTGGAATAAGAGATCGTTATGAGTTCATCAGAAAAACAACAAAATATCCGTCTCTTCATAAGCTGTCTTGTGGACAATTTTTTTCCGGAAGTAGGCGAAGCGATGCTGAGAGTTCTAACTGGTATGGGGTTGGAAGTTGAATTTCCAAAGAACCAGACATGCTGCGGACAGCCTGCGTTTAACTCGGGCTACCGTGAAGAAGCGGGGAAGGTCGCCTGTCATTTTCTTGATGTTTTCAATGCCGGAGACAGCCCGATAGTGTGCCCCTCGGGTTCATGTGTTTCCATGGTTAAAAATTACTATACCGAGCTTTTCCGCGATGACCCTGAGAAGCTTTCCTGGGCAGAAAAGATATCCTCCGGAATTTATGAATTCTCAGAGTTCATCTATAGCAGAAAAGAGGATCTGAATCTTGACTCCGCATACAGGGGCAGGGTTACGTTTCATGACTCTTGCCACGCGCTTCGGGAACTCGGGATAAGTTCTCAGCCCAGGGAAATTATCAGGTCGCTTGATGGGGTCGAACTGATTGAAATGAACATGTCGGATGCCTGCTGCGGTTTCGGAGGAACCTTCTCCATCAAGTATCCGGAAGTATCAAAATCCATGCTTGAGGAAAAAACGGATTCAATAATGAATTCAGGCGCTGGCGCCGTGGTATCAACAGACATGGGCTGCCTCATGAACATAAGGGGGCTTGCGTCTAAGAAAAATCTGCCCGTAAAAATATTTCACCTCGCGGAGCTTCTTGCCTTTGAGGATCCCGGATGATTAACGAACGCATAGATTTCAAGAAAAACTCAGTGGAGGCACTGCGAAGCCCCAAGCTGAAAAAGGCACTTGTGAACTTCACAGACAGATCAAGAACCTCAAGGCGGAAGGCCGTAAGCGAAGTTTCCGAGTGGGAAAAACTCAGGTCAGAAGCTAGGCACATAAAGGAGGAAGTAATTGACAATCTCGGCCGCTATCTCCTTGAGCTTGAGAAAAGCGTCACGAGCGCAGGGGGGAAGGTGCACTGGGCAAAGGACGGCGAAGAGGCTTCCGCCATAGTGGTTAACATAGCTAGGAAAAACAACGTCCGAAGCGTGGTGAAAAGCAAGTCGATGGCCACAGAGGAAATAGAACTTAACAGGCATCTCACATCAAACGGGATAAGCACTGTGGAAACCGATCTTGGCGAATACATAGTCCAGCTCTGTGACGATCACCCATTTCACATAATCACCCCCGCGATCCACAAGACCAAAGAGGATATATCAAAGCTTTTTTCCGAGAAATTCGGAGTGCCCGAGTATGAAGAACCTCAAGAACTAACAAATCTGGCAAGAAAAAAGCTCAGAAAGAAGTTCCTCTCAGCCGATATGGGGATCTCTGGAGTTAATTTCGCCGTGGCCGAAACCGGAACCATAGCCATAGTGGAGAACGAGGGCAACGCCAGACTAGCAACCACACTGCCGGATATACACGTGGCGATCATGGGTATAGAGAAAATCATCCCGAAGTTCAACCACCTTCCTGTTTTCCTGAGCCTGCTCGCAAGAAGTGCCACGGGGCAGAAATCATCCACTTACGTTTCCCTGATAACAGGACCGAAAAGGGAAGGGGAGAAAGACGGCCCCCGAGAGTTTCATCTGGTCTTTGTTGATAACGGAAGAAGCGACATCGCCGCGTCGGAGAAAACCAGGGAATCGCTTTACTGCATAAGATGTGGAGCCTGCATCAACATATGTCCGGTCTACAGGCAGGTCGGAGGACACAGTTACGGTTGGGTTTATTCCGGCCCTATAGGGGCGGTCATAACACCCCAGCTAAATGATCTGCATAAAACCGCAGACCTGCCGTTTGCGTCGTCTCTTTGCGGGGCTTGCAGAGACGTGTGTCCCGTCAGGATCGATTTCCCCCACGTCCTTCTTTCTTTGAGGGAAAAAGTGGTAAGAGAAGGAGGGGGGAAGGCAAAGCCAGAGGAGTTTATGGAGAAAACTGCTTTCCGGATGTGGAGTTTCGTTTTCAGCAAACCGTTTTTCTACAATCTTGCGGGAAAAATAATATTCATTCTGCAGCAGTTCTATAAAAAAGATAACGAGCTGCGCAACCTCCCATATCCTTTTTCAAGCTGGACTAAAGAAAAGAATTTTCCCGCATTCTCGAAAAAACCTTTCAGGGAAAGATGGAAAGAAAAATATAACGATCAGAACGAGGCATCATTGAGATGATTTTTAAAGAATCCAAGGCAAGTATACTCCAAAACTTATCTTTCAGTTTAACAACGCAGAAAATTGCAGGCAAAAACAGCCGGAAACCCTTTGTCAAGCCTGAATTATCCATTGATCAGAGCCAGTTGGAAGCTGATTTTATAAAAAATTTCAAGATGGTGTCTGGTGAGACCCTTGTTCTTGAAAGAAAAGAAGACCTGAGGGACTCGGTAAACAGCCTCATAAGAGAGTTCGGTGGCGGGCCGATTTCCTGCTGGAACACGGAGCTTTTGAAATCACTTGAACTTACACATGAGTCCAACATCGCAAATGCTGACATAGGAATAACCGGGGCTGATTTCGCTATTGCAGATACCGGAACACTTGTGCTTCTCTCAGATTCCAACAAACCGAGGCTTGTATCCGCTCTGCCTCCTGTACACATAGCTATACTTGAAAAAACAAACATAGTTCCTGATATTCATAGTCTTTTTCCGCAAATCTTCGATACCTGCTCCTGTGTTTCCTTTATAACAGGGCCGAGCAGAACGGCAGATATAGAACTTAACCTTACTCTCGGAGTTCATGGGCCGGGGAAAGTAGCAGTGATAATGATTTGAGGATATACTCTCAAAAAGGAGAATACGTGCTTTGAGATGACTGGTGAAACTGAAAAAGGAAAAGTCGGAACCCTTTTTGAGGATTTTCTTAGAAAACAGGGAACCTATGAAGAAACTACCGAACAGGCGTTGAAACGAGTTTTAGAATGGGAAATCTGGTTTGAGGGGGAGGGCGTTACGGATGATTTTATGAATGAGCGCGATTAGACCGGTAGTTGGGAGAGAATTATTCTCTGTCTTAATTTCCTAATTTTTACATATTGCCAGTTTAGATTGGCTTTTTGCAGAAATTTTGTTAAACTCTCCCAGTAACAGCTTCTAAAAGTCTTTTACATGCAAAACTGATCAATGATTACCAAATTAGAAGTCGAAAACTTTTATTCTATTCAAGATCGCCAAGTGCTTGATTTAGTCGCACCAGGAAATGCACCAGCGAAAGCCGATCATCTTATCGAAAGTTTTCCAGACTCAGGGGAACGGGTTTCCAAAGTTATTGCCATCTTTGGAGCCAACGGATCTGGGAAATCAAACATTCTCCGAGCCTTGACTTTCATCATCTGGTTCCTGAAACACAGTTTTCACACTCAACCTGGTGACGATTTGCATTCATTTCCCTTCTGGCCTTATATTGACAATGAACACGTATCTAGACCCACGAGATTGAGACTCTGGTTCTCCGCCCCGGAATCTCTGGGAACAGATACAGAGCGCTTCGACAGAAAGTACAGCAGACACCTCTACGAACTTGAAATTTCAAACAACGGAAAAAAGACTGTCAGTTATGAAAGTCTCTTCTTCTGGCCATCAGCAACTGCTAGAAAGACAAGAATTTTTGAACGATTTGAGAACGGCAAGGTAAAAGTTTCAAAGAGATTCGGGCTTGGTTATGGAGAAGACTTTCTTGTTAGAATTCTGAAACCAAACGCCAGTGTTATATCCACTATGGTTCAATTCAACCATGAATTTTCAACTGAGTTTTCCAACCATGCACTGTTAATGAAGTCAAATATTCTAGTCACAAAACAAAAGATATCCGATCAAGATCTTTTCCAGAATTATGCAGACCAAAATGAACTTCTGGAACAGGTCAATCAGGAGATTAGGCGTATTGATATCGGTATTCGTAGCCTAGATGTATCATCAACAGAAAATGGAAAAAATATAATGAAGCTTTACCATAACGGTCTAAATCTGGGGATGCCATTCGAACTTGAGAGCAATGGCACACAACAATTTATCAGATATTTTCCGATTCTTGCCCATGCGTTAGTCAAAGGTGGTATAGCAATTATTGACGAACTTGATGCTTCAATACATCCGACAATTATGGAAGAAATTCTACGCTGGTTTCGCGACCCCCGGCGTAATACTCGCAATGCACAACTCTGGATGAGTTGCCAAAGTCCATCATTGCTTGAAGAACTCCAGAAGGATGAAATCGTATTATGCGAAAAAGACAATGATGGAAAGACGGAAATTTTTTCTCTTAATGATATTAAATCGGTGAGACGAGATGACAATTTCTATCGTAAATACATGGGCGGCCAATACGGCGCTTTGCCCGTGATTGGTTGACAAATGGCGCGGCGTCCGTCTCGAAAACCACGAAAGGCAGTCTTCGTTGCCTGCGAAGGAGAGAGCGAACGCGGTTACGTTTCTTTTCTTCATCAAATCGCTAATGCTCAATCCACACTTGATCTCCATTTTGATATAAAACTGTGCCGAGGAGGAAACCATTTAGCCATTTTGGAACAGGCGGAGAAGACCGCGATAAAACGGGAACAAAAACATAGTAGGAAATTCTGGAAGAAAGCGGTATTCCTTGATGCAGACCTGCGTGCTGAAAATTTACTGAAGACACAAAAGGCTGACAGAATAATTGAGCGGTCTGAATTTATACCAGTATGGTCAAACCCATGTTTGGAAGCACTTCTGTTAAACCATTTTCCCAGATGTGAGAATTTAAAACCCCCAACATCAAACTTAGCAGAACAGGAACTCAAACGTCATTGGAAGGACTACAACAAGCCGATAACCGCGTCGGAATGTCTTTCAAAATTTGATATTCCTGATCTTGAACGTGCAACTCGAAATAACAGTGGTCTGCTTAGATTTCTCAAGGAAATTGGTTTGATCAAATAAGAACCACGTATCGGGATTAGAATTCGGATTCAATGCCTTTGAGCAGCATCTTCTCAGTGTCCGATAATGTATATTATGTAAACTTGTATAAATCCATGAACAAATCCGAGAGAATCAGCGACAAACGCCCTATTTCGCCGCTGTTCTTGATTTTTTCTCATATGTCCGGATGATTTTCTGGAAATATGGGAGATTTTATAAGCCATGCCTATTTACGAGTATGAATGTAAAAAGTGTGAAAGTGTGTTTGAAATCCTTCAGGGCTTTAATGATAAGCCTGCCACCAAGTGTGAAGAGTGTGGAGGAAGACTTAAAAGAATCATCTCTGTTTCAGCTTTTCATCTGAAAGGCTCGGGCTGGTATGAAACCGACTACGGGAAGAAAAAGATATCTGAGCCCAAGCAGCTAAGAGATCACGATGTCGGAGAAGGTGCCCCCGCCTCTTCTTCTCAGAGTCCCGTTCTTCCGACGGAACAAGCCGCTGTTTCAGGTTCGAGCCAGACATATGACTCGATAAAGTCCGACACGAAAAAAGCAAAGTCAAAGCAAAAGAAAAAATAGCTTATGGATCTCGGTATAAAGGGAAAGGTCGCCCTGGTGGCGGCGTCCAGCAAGGGAATCGGAAAGGCGATAGCCTTCGCTCTTGCGGATGAAGGAGTAAATCTCTCCATATTTTCCCGTTCAAAAGAGGAAATAGAGCGTACGGCTTCCGAAATAAGAACTCGTTTTCCGGTGGATGTTCTTGCCTCCACAGCCGATGTAACTAATAAAGAACAGGTCGACCGTGTAATAGAAGAAACGGTAAAAACACTTGGCGGAATTGATATTCTCATAAACAACGCCGGAGGGCCCCCTTTCGGCTTCTTCGAAGACTTTGAATCACCCGACTGGCAAAGCGCCTTGGAACTCAACCTTCTAAGCGGCATTTATCTGGCGAAGAAAATAGTTCCTCTAATGAAACAGAAAAGCTGGGGAAGAATAGTGAACATAACCTCAATAGCTGTTAAGCAACCGATAGATGGACTGATACTTTCGAACACTTCCCGCGCCGGGCTTATAGGTTTCTCGAAGACTCTTTCAAACGAACTCGCAGAGTACAACATCTTGGTAAACAACATCTGTCCCGGAAGGATCTACACGGACAGGATAAAGGCGCTCGCGGAAAAAAGGGCCGCGCAGGCAAACATTAAATACGAAAAAGCCATAGAGGAGATGGAGAAAGATATTCCCCTGCAAAGAATAGGAACTCCTGAAGAACTGGCCGCCCTAGCCTGCTTTCTTGCTTCCGAGAAAGCAAGCTACATGACCGGAACTACTATCCAGGTTGATGGAGGATTGTTGCGAGGACTGTTTTGAGTTCACTACTTTCGTATTAAAACTAATAATCTTGAAAATCTTTGAAAACTTTAAAGAAGTGTTGAGTGGAATCATGTAATTGATTGGAAGTTAAACAGCTATGCGCTTATCTTGGAATGAAATTCGAAGCCGTGCCGCCGAGTTTTCCCGCGAATGGGCAGACGCCGCCTATGAAAAAGGACAAACTCAGAGTTTCTACAACGACTTTTTTGAAATATTTGGTGTTAAGAGTCGTTCTGTCGCACGTTATGAATACCATGTGCGAAAGCTCGACAACAGTTCGGGTTTCATAGACCTTTTCTGGCCGGGAATGTTGTTAGTTGAACAAAAAAGCGCCGGTCGTGATCTAAAACCTGCCCAGGAGCAGGCAGGAGATTACTGTGATGCTCTGCCTAAAAAAGACCAACCGCGTTATATACTCGTAAGCGACTTTCAAAACTTTCTACTTCGCGATCTTGAAAAAAGAGAAAAGATTTCTTTCAAACTGCCTGATCTGCAAGCTCACATAGAGAAATTTGGATTCATAATCGGCGTGGAGCGCAAGACTTTTCGCGATCAAGACCCAGCAAACATAGAGGCGGCAAAACTTGTTGGGCGGTTGTATGACGCACTTGACGAGGCAGGGTACCGTGGCCACGATCTGGAATGCTTCCTAGTGAGAATCGTTTTCTGCCTGTTTGCCGATGACACAGGTATTTTCGAGCCACGAGATATATTCCTTGAATTCATTGAAACGCGTACCAGAGAGGATGGTTCCGATCTCGGACCTATGCTTACCCAGCTTTTTCAGGTTCTGGATACTCAGGTTAACAAACGATCTTTGACTCTTGATGAAGACCTCGCAAACTTTTCCTATATAAACGGCGACCTTTTCCATGAACCCCTACTTATCCCCTCTTTTAACAGGGTAATGCGCGAGCGACTTCTTGAGGCTTGTTATTTTGACTGGTCGAAGATATCACCAGCGATTTTCGGTGCGCTTTTCCAGTCGGTCATGGAACCGGCGGAACGTCGAGCCCAAGGCGCACACTATACTACCGAGAAAAATATTCTCAAGGTTATTGAACCGCTCTTTCTTGATGAACTCCGCGCGGAGTTCGAAAAGATCAAGATACTGAAAAGTAACCGAAGAAATCGGCTTGAGGAATTCCAGAAAAAGCTCGGCAGTCTTACCTTCTTTGATCCGGCCTGCGGTTGCGGAAACTTCCTGATCATCGCTTACCGGGAAATTCGTTTGCTTGAAATGGAGGTAATCCGCGAACTCCGTACACGTGAAATTCATACAACGGAACCCAAGTTATCACGACAGAGAGAATTCTATATGCAAATACTCTCTTTAGTAAATGTGAACCAGTTCTACGGTATTGAACTTGGCGAATTTCCGGTCAGGATCGCCGAAACCGCGCTTTGGATGATGGACCATATTATGAATAACCGATTGAGCTTGGAATTCGGCGAGACTTATGCTCGCATCCCGCTTGAAACATCACCCAATATACAACATGCAGATGCTTTGGAAACTGACTGGGCTTCCCTTCTATCCCCAGAGCACTGCGACTATGTATTCGGCAATCCACCGTTCGTGGGCGCAAAATTTCAAACAATTGATCAGCGCACCCAAGTTCGTAGAATAGCTAATCTAGACGGAAGTAGTGGTAGTCTGGACTATGTCACTGCTTGGTTCATCAAAGCTGGAAAATATGTTCAGAACACTTCAGCGCGAATAGGATTCGTGGCAACGAATTCTATTACTCAGGGCAAGCAGGTGGCACAACTCTGGCCCTTACTGTTTGACCACCTCAAGCTTGAAATCAGTTTTGCTCACCGCACATTCGCTTGGGGTTCTGATGCAGATGGTAAAGCACATGTCCATGTGATAATTATCGGATTGGATGGACGGGAAGTAGCCAAATCGGAAAAGTACCTGTTCAGCTATCCTGACATTAATGGCGAACCGGAGGAAACCCGGCACAAAGTACTGTCACCCTATCTGTTTGATGCTACCGGACTTTCTAACCCTTATATAACGGTTTACGAGGAGAATAAACCAATCAACGGAATGACTCCGTTGCGTTATGGTTCGCAACCCATTGATGGGGGCCACTACATTTTCACAGATGAGGAACGGGTCCAGTTTCTAGCAGAAGAACCCGATGCTGAACCTTTCCTACACCCTTTTGTCGGAGCCCGTGAATACTTGCAAGGCGGTGATCGTTGGATTTTGGTTTTGCATGATACGGAACCAAACATATTGGTAGACCTGCCAAAAGTTCGGGAGCGTATCAAGGCCGTCCGTGGGTCTCGTCTTGAAAGCAAGCGGGAAGTGACTCGTAAACTTGCCCAGTTTCCAACTGAATTTGCATTTACGACTATCCCAACAACCCCTTTCTTGGTCATTCCCGAAGTCAGCTCAGAAAGACGGGAATATATTCCAATTGGCTGGCTGGAACCGCCAGTTATTCCAAGCAACCTCGTTCGCGTTCTAGAAAACGCCACTCTTGCCGATTTCGCACTTCTTACTTCGTCTATGCACATGGCTTGGCTTCGTCATGTTGGTGGAAGGTTAAAAAGTGACTACCGCTATTCTATAGGTCTTGTCTACAACACGTTCCCTATGCCCCCAAAAGGTGTGAATATGTCGAGACTGGAACGACTTGCGCAAGCCATACTTGATGCTCGTGCTGCTCACCCGGATTCGACACTGGCCGATCTCTACGACCCCGACTTAATGCCACCAAGTCTTCGTCGTGCACATCAAGCTCTTGACCGAGCCGTAGACAGGTTATATCGCCGCACTGGCTTCTCTTCAGAGCGCAAGCGCATAGAGCATCTGTTCATGCTGTATGAGGAAATGCACGCACCTTTAGATGCTGAAATAAAGGGAAGAACTCCAAAGCGGCGAAGAAATAGAAACCTCTAAGCAAAAAGGTGTAATCATGACTAAACAAGACAGCCTACTTACAACCATTTCAGCCCTTATCGATAGAAAAGCTGAAGGCACCTATTGGGATTTCAAACGTGAACATCACAAGGACAAATCAGATCTTATTCACGATGTCTTGTGCCTAGCAAATGCCAAACATACTGGTGACCGATTTTTAATATTTGGCGTTGATGATAAGGATTTCTCTTTGTATCCAATAAATGAAGACCCAAGACGAACAACCCAAGCAGAATTAGCCGGTTTGTTTCGAGATAATGCTAACAATTTTTTTCAATCCAGATTCCCTGATTTTTACTTAAAAGAAATCACAGTTAATCAAACATTACTTGATGTTTTAGTAATTGCGGATACTGCATACAAACCTTACTATCTTGTTAAGAAATACAAGAAAGTTCGTGCTCATCATATATATACACGCGTCTGTGACACAAACACCCCAGTAAATGATTCTGCCCAACCGCATGAAATTGAACGAATGTGGCGTGAACGTTTTGGCCTGGATATGACACCTTATGAAAGGGCCATACGTTATTTGAGTAAACCTGACGCATGGTCACTCATAACTGAAAATGGATGCAATATGAATTTCCATCACAAAATCTTTCCAGAATTTACATTAAGAGTTGCTAGCGCAGAAGATCAAATTGCTTGCCATGAAGAATGGACCCGCGGGGAGATTTGTAGAGACAACAATAGAGCGTGGTATTACGAACTCTATTATCATCAGACCCGATTAGCTCAGGTTCGCTGCGTCAATTTTGACGACAACAAGAAATCAATGGTTGCACCAGATTGGGAACCTCGTAGGGCCGGACGATTCTATTTCTACAAGGTTGGTAGCATGGAATATGCTGTTCAAAGATTTTATTCATCACTTACTCGAAGGGACGATTCTACAAAACTTTCAATAGGGGGCCACGGAGAAGCCGCTGATGAAGCACGTCTGCGATGGAATCACCAATTAAAGATCCCTGTAATTCTCAAGAGGGAATTGGATGATTTTCTCAGTTCTAGCGGTGAGCACAAATCAGCAAAACCAAGCACAGACGAGACGGAGCAATACCAATTGTTTCTTCGCAACCAACTCGAATTCGAAGATTGGCACAATAGCCCATAAACCGGGGTTAATATTAGCCCGCAGTGATTAATGTTTGTGGGTTTAGTTTGCACTCAGAGAAAACCTCCTCCATGGTTTTCATAAAGACTCATATCAGCAGATTAGGCGATCAAGTAAAGATAAAAATATCCTCTTGGAAAAAATGAAGCCTTGGAGGATTAACCACCCTAGCCTGCTTCTTTGCTTACTAGAAAGCAATCTACCCAGTTGGGATGATTATTTTTCCGACGAGGTAGAATGGCTTACAAATTATCAAACTTAGTCAAAAAAGAATTCCCGGCGCCTGCTCAGTTCAAAAGGCTCGTGCTCCTCTTTTTGTTTCCAAACATTCAACTCAACCAGCCAACCAAGTGCCATACCATGTCTGTCTTGTGCTTTACTAATCTCGTCTTCTCGCAACTCGGTAAGCATACCGCAGCGCGTTGCTCCGTCTTTTGCGTGTAACGGAGTCCAGCGATCATGCCAGACTTTCCAAGAGGCAACTTTTTTACCGCTGCTTATGACCTCAATACAGTTACTGCTACAAGCAACTTCTACATCATTCTCAAAAACATATGGAGCTGGCAGTGGAATCCCAAACCGCAAATAATCAACGAGCCAGAGTCCCATCGGCACGGGGAAAAGATCAAGACAAAGCGGAGCCGCAGCACCAGCAATGCCTGATGAGGTGAAATTTGATATATTTTTCTTGCCAAGAATGCCTTTTATCGTTACCCCATCCGGAAGCGGTAAGATCAAGCCACCACGCAAAGAGCAATGCTCTCTGTATTCAAAGTCCGTGCTTGCCAAAATCGCGCGGATGGACACATTCGAGAACTCTGCTACATCTGCTGACATGGGGGTTTTAAGTACCACAGGACGCATATCCTCTTGCTCTAACCCCGGTTTAATCAGATTTCGGGCTAGAGGTTCAAGTGATTCTTCAGGGTTAATGCATTTCTCAGGAATATCAGAAAGCCAAACGGGACGTTCCGCTATATTCAATTCCCCCAACCCGCGATTAAGCGGAAGAGCATGCAGTGCCACTCCAGCAGCTAAATCTTCAGGAAGATAGCAGCAATCGACTGCACAGGCTAATGCCCTGAGATACGCAGATTGGTAAACATCGCATTGGCGCTGACTGAACTGACCAAAAATACCGGAACGAGTAAGAGATGGTTCAACAAAATAATATGGATGACTGGAATACGGAGCTTTCGTTGACTCCATTAGTTGATGCCACTCAAAGGCCCATTGGCATATGAATGGAAAGCCGGTTTCCTTTTCAAGTTTCTCGAATTCGTTGCCGAGTAGTGGCGGTACATAGACCGATCTATGATTTAGAAAATAAGTTTCTGGTTTATACAGTCGAGACACTTCGGGGGAATGCAAATTTTCCCACTCCCTTTTCATTTGTATTGGTCCATATATAGCTTGAAGCATTAGATCCGCTAATATTGAGGGCTTGGAAATACTATCTACAACAGCCTGAGATGATGGCAAACTACTTTCAGGAGTGCAAAAGAGAACAACCAAAGCAGAGGTAATTTCACTTTCAAATTGTCTGCTTGAAAGCCAATCAAGATAAACTTCTGTGGCAAGGTTTGAATAATCCTTGGACGAAAGCAACACGCCGAGTTCTCGAGCTGTTTGCCACCTGGTCAAACGAACCGGCCAGTTGAGACGTTCGATCAGCATCTTTACAGTTGATTCGGTTGTAACTAGCGAAACCATGGACACTCCGGTATTGGTTGATCTGAAACCTCTTCGACAACGATACGTACGCACATATCCACGAAATCAACGGCAATTTCCTTTTCACCAACAAGCAATAAAAATTTGACAAGATATTTTATGCCGATACTGAAACTATCTTTTCTGCGTTCTCGGTACCGAGGGGGTTTCGACGTATCTAGAATATAATCGACCCATTTATTCCGATAGTATTCGGCGGCCCAGCCAATCCGCCGGAGCGTTTCGTCCTCCGGACCCCAGTAGGAGCTCCATCCGTGGCGATGAATGTGTGCCAGAACCAGCCATTCGTAAGCCGTCGTTTTACCCTCCAACTCTAAACTGACTTGGAAGACCTCATCAAGTAAGGATTCGGCTGCATGCGGATTCTCTTGCTCATTAAAATATGAACGGATTGATGCAATCGCTTCTAAGCCCTTGCCCTTGCTTTTCCAATGATCGAGCCAATCTTTTAGAACTTTCCTTTCGAGTTTATAACCAAGAGAATGGCTAGAAGCTTTTTTAATCAGAATACGGAATTGTGAAGGCTTGATTTTACTTACATCCGGCGGGGTGCCAGCCCAATCCAAGTCTTCGTCTTTGTTTTCGGGTAAAGACTGTTTGGGTTCTATGCCGCCTATAAAATGGATTTGCTCATTTTCCAGCGCACCTACGGCTACATTGCCAGCCTCCCGAAGTGATCGAAGATTCAAGATGTCCTGTTCCTCAATAAAAGTATGAGCCAAGGCCACGCTGGTTGAATCCGTAAAGTCAATGAGCTTGCAATAGGCTGAAAGAGTTTCTTCTGCATACCAAAACTCGTCGTTAGCAATGTGATAGGCATATAATTGAGGAAGTCGATTGGGACATACTTTAGCCACAACATTGATGAGTTTCGACCTTATGTGGTCGGTCTCGTCCCCGTCGGTGAATTTTGTTACCTCTCCGACGATGGGAACGAGTGTCTGAAGCCATGAAAATCCGTCTTTCGCTCCTGAGTCATGTACTGCCGCTACCGAATCCAAGATTTCCCCTAGCCAGAAATCCTTACGCCATCCGTATCCTATTATGCAGTTAGCAGCTCTTGAAACAAGCCGCCTAGAATCTTGAAGATCATACAGCAAAGCGAATTGAGCAAGTTCAACCCATTTGTCTGCTCGCATGTCAAATCGCGTTACAGCTAAATCCTGTTTCTTAATAGCGGACTTTAGCGTCCATCTTGCTGTTTCCGGATCAAGAATAGCTAGTTGATTTTTCACCTGAATCGATATCCACATCTCCTCGTTCCAGTGAACAGACGACCTTGCCGCAGACAGTTCTCTTACCCCTATGAAAGACATCCTTCCAATAGGACTATTGACGTAATGAAGATCAATAGCAATTTTGAGAAGTGCAGATTTAAAAGCTCTATACTGTGCGTAACTTGCGTCGGAGAATTTATGCGCGACAGGCTCCAAGATCTTCGCTACGTGGTAAGGAGTCGAAAACGATATGACGACATTACCGGTTGCTATATTCTGTGCCATCTCTTTGAGCAGTTTCAGTGGACGATCTATCCACCCTGAACTTCCTGGGCGCTCTCCAGTAGGCCAGAGTGAATTGTCATCATTATTCCTGAGGTTGTTCGCAAAGGTGTAAAAGAAAAAACTATAAAAAAATTGTTCTAAATCTTGGCTGTCTTCATGTGAGTAGTATTCACGGATAATGTCCCCGGGAACATCGGGAACGGCGATTGGCACTGACTTAACTACTTGATGATAATGCCTCCAACAAGCCATCAACGGACTAACGGGTGTTTTAGTCGGAGCATATCTTGAGGCGATGCAAACTCCCTCGGCCGAGGCGACACGTACTATGGCATCCTGCACAAGCGGGAGCAACGAAAGTGCCTTCTTCGATTTTAAACGTCTTGCTTTGGCTATTGAGATCAATTCGTTCAGGCGCCTTTCCTTCGAGAGGGCTTTCATAAGAAAGCCAAAAATCTTTTTCGGATTATTAAATCTGCTGACAAATTTCAAAAGGCTTTCTGTATCGATCTCCGAAGCCAAAGACAAAGCGTCAAAGAAGCACCTTACAAGACCAAGAAAGTCATTCCCTGACCTATGTCGTAAACTAATCCACAAATCTATGCGTCGGCGAAGTTCTTCAACGCATTCATCTCGGACATCGTTCATCTCATCAGCCGTTGAGCAGGCAAGAGCAACGACATGCTTATCCGCAAGAGATACTACACTGTCTGCAAGGTTAATAATGCGCTGAGTATTACAGCTGGATCGAATTGCGCATTCCAGAAACTCAGAACCGCTATTGGTCTGATACTCTATTTCAAAACCGTTATAGAGGCGCTCCTTTAAAGAACGCAGTTCAACTGTTTTCGCGTAATCTAGGTCAGCAAAAGCCTTCCGTTCCGCCTCATTAAGAATTGTTACGATTTGTTTATCAGGCCAGCCTTCGGCAAGCGACTCAAGAACCCACTCTCTCGTAGTTTTGTTTAACAAATCTTCGTAGTCACCTCGCTTTGCACGCATAAGCCACAACCAGCCCCATCGGTAATATTCGGGAGCATCCTGCTCAAGCCAATCAATCACCTTGGGCAAAATCGCTCGGAAAGTCTCTTCATGATCTGTGTGCTCCCTGGCATATGCAATTATGCTTCCGTGAAACGGCACCGCACCACTTTTTCTATGCTCTAGCAGGAAGCTAACTTCTTCAACCGGACCAACACATTGCATTATCCCAGACCATGGCCAGTGAAAATCCGAACCCGCGATTAGGTGGATTATTTGTTTGGCCTTTGCGGATAACCGACTCCAAAGCCCCTTATAGTATTTACGAATATCGCCTTCCGGACATGTCGGAAGCGAGTGGATTTCTTCCGGGGTAAATATCGCTCCTCTTCTTGCAAGAACCTCAAAAGAATAGATCAGATGTAGGGGGTGCCCCTGAGAAATTTCAAAAAACGCAAGAGATATGTTGTCTATTAATTCCTGTTTGCGTTCAGGTCGGAAAAGCTGAAAATTGTCCGGCAACCGGAGGCGACCTGCTTTACGCTGCTCTACCACCCATTTATGAACTGCCTGCTCATCCATAGGTGGGATTTCAATCCAATCGTTATTTTCCGCATGCTGGATGAGGCGATGGGGAAGTTGGTTTTCAGAAACTTTCTGTGTACCAACAACCAAATGTACGTTAAGAGGAACGGGAAGCAGGTAATTAAACAGCTGTTCCATTTGAACAATATTTCCCTGCTCTCGCCAAACATGGTCAAGTCCGTCAACAACAACGACAAATGGTTTTTTCTTCTTTTCAAAATAATTTCCGCAGGCTTCCACCCAATTTCGGAGTTGCTCGCTTCCATCTTGCAATCCTCTCACCGCCTCTGGGCAACTCGCCACCATTTGGTCCATCAGGGATGTAGCAATGTCAAAAAATGAAAAACGATTGCTTGAAGTATCATCCAACGACATGAAATAGTGATGTCTCACCGTAGGAATCTCGATTCGATGCAGTTCCTCAATGAAGAAACTCAGATATGTACTTTTTCCTCGACCGGGCGTACCCCAAAGTACGGATATTTGGCTCTCCGATACTTTTATGCGCTCAAAAAAATCGGCATGGAATTGGCTGCTTGGCTGGCAATAAACATCGGGTATCCGAAAATTTTGCGGGATAGGCTGAGCCCGTTTCTTTGTGATTATTTGTACGAGATGCTGATGTCTAATCTTTCCGTCCGGTTCTGGGTTCAGTTTCCTCGTCGCCCATTGTCGTACTTGATTGCGAAGGAGAAACCACCCACTGTCGTCAGTATCAGTTGGAACGACAAAAGCTTTCAATTTGTTTTCCAATTGATCAATTAATAGTTCAGAATGTGAGAAATGAAAGCTACTAAAGAAACTTGATGCCGGTTCTGGTCCACCTAACTCATCTTCAACCTGCTTCTTTACAGTTTTGCTAAGTTTGTTCAAGTCAATCTGATCATTCTTTAGAGCTTGTTTAAATTCCCCGCCGGGCTTTCGATTAGTTCTAAGTTTTGCGGAGCGAATCGGGCCTAAAGACGCCACGCGATTTAGAGACTCGGCCCACTTTGCAAGCGGAGATGTCCCTTCTGGCTTTCTCTTTAATAACCAATCCCAATCCAAGAAATGTTCATTTGGATCAACCGTAAATTTTACTTGGATGACCTCATATGTCCCATCCTGACGAGCCACAACAACATCATCTAGATATCCCACATCGGGGTTTTCAGAGTCTAATTCAATCCAATGATATTTATCAGGGTCGCGGAAGAACTTTATCAAAAACTCAATACCTATCAGGTCTTGATATTCAAAGGCAGTTCTTGTTATACCAGACCCCTTGAAACCATGTTCCTTCTTTATCTTTTTGTCCACTGTTCTCGCTATGAACTGTAGATACTTCTATTTCCCAATCTTTGATCATTCTCTAGTGGCAATCTGCTCGTATCCAAGCAAATGCTCAAGATAAATTGGAAAATCCAATCGGGGTAAATACAGTTGTGGGTTTGTATTTATCTTATTCAGAAGAATCGTAATATTATTGATTCCTAGCAGACATTTCATCCTATTAAAGTATCTCTTCGACTGCGATCTAGCGAATATCTCGAATGGTCTAGATTGTCGTCCCGCGTAGAGAAGTGTATCTGGCCACCACCAACGAGACCGAACGTCAGGATAATCCAAGTGCCCTCTCAAGAACAAAACCAGGTCTCTGCCTGCATAAGGTCCCGAAATTCAATCCCTGATTTCTCCGATCTTTGTAGAAGGAGATCGGCATGCAACGACAACCGATTCAACTCCAGACGGTTATTGCGTTCTTGCAGAGATAGCAAATTCTGCCTAAACACGGAGAATGTAATCATGGCTGAACCGTAGTAATCTGTGAAACTGTCGGATAGATAGTAATCGTTGCTCATGAGGCCCGCAGCAGAATCAAATTTCTCATTTTTTATAAAGCAAGCCACAGCATATAGATACAATTCGTGGACGATAAATTTAAAATTGTCGAGACCATCTTCTCTCCATCGGGTGACATTCTTTGGTCTATCCATGTACGGTATGAGACTTTCCAAGAATCTGTGAACAATTTGGATTATTTCATCCGCATTCTTACCGCGAGAAAGTAAAAGAAGTATTTTTATAGCTTCGTTTCTATAAGGAAGGAATAATTCGATGCTACGGACTACTAAATCGTCGAATATGTCTTCTGTGTCCTGTTCAATACGAAGTTTCTCAAGTTCTTCGGTTAATTTCTCGAAATACTCAACTACCAACAGCGTTGCGTGGTCACGGCCATTTTGTATCGCATCCACTGCACGTCTAAATGGAGAAGATGTCGCCAATTCAACTCCTCTATCCTCTTCCGACAAAAATGTCGGCTTTTTGCCTATCGGTGGCTTTCTGTGCAATGGTTGATCAAATACCCAACGGAGAAGTTGGTCGAAGTTCTCAGAATAGGTTCCAAGATCACTAAGGTCTATGAATATCCGGGACCCATAGAACACCGGAATATAAGGTCTTCCGTTTTCGTCGCGTTCCGTTACGACAGCAACAAATTTGTCTTGAGCCTGTTTATTGTAAATCTCAGGCGTGATAATCTGTGTCTCCGTTCCCACACCACCACTTCGACCGTCTGCTTTGTCAACATATCCTTTGTCGCAAACCAGTAAGACCTTGTTGATTTTCGGGTCGGCAACCATCTTTTCCATAAAAGCGTAACCATCGTGTCCCTCTTTCAAGTCCCACTTGTCAAGAATGACATCAATGCCAGACTCACGCAGTTCTGTCGCAAACCGGATAACCCAAGCCTCGTGGTCTGGAGTTGTCCAACTATAGGAAATAAACAGTTTTGGAGGAGTTGTTTCACTACTCATTCTCAGCATCCATCAATATCATAACTATTAGTTCGTAATCAATTTTACAAGTCGAGTTTTAGAAAGTCATTAAAGGACCTCCCTTTGTTTTTTTGTATAATGAGACACTAAGGGAAGTAGTTAAAGTGTTTAGGATAACATGGAAAAGGACATTCCCCTGCAAAGAATAGGAACTCCTGAAGAATTGGCCGCCCTAGCCTGCTTTCTTGCTTCCGAGAAAGCAAGCTACATGACCGGGACAACTATCCAGGTTGACGGAGGATTACTGCGAAGTCTGTTCTAGCTTATTGGACTTTAGGGGGTTGTTTAAGGTAGAATGACAGCTTAACTAAACAGGAAGCTTGCTCCTAATCATGCCAGAAAGCTCTGAACAAGCAGTACTGCTTACCCATTCTCCCGACCGCCCGGGTCTTCTCCGCGCAATAATCGACTTCATCTCCAAGTATGGCGGTAACATATATGAAATGCAGCACTGCATGGACATGGACGACATGGTCACATTTGTCCGCGTAAAGTGGGACATGGAGAAATTCTCCATTCCCAAAGAGGAATTCTCCGAACGTTTCCGAGAGGAAGTAGCTTCAGAATTCGATATAAAATTTGACGTATTCTTCACTGGGAAAGTGCTGCGCATGGCGGTTTTTGTCTCAAAACTCCCACATTGTCTCTCTGATATCATATACAGGTTAAGAGTCAGGGAGTGGAATGTGGAAGTTCCCCTCATTATAAGCAATCATCTTAACCTCAAGCCCGTTGCTGACCGCTACGGCATGGATTTTTATGTGTTCTCGGATGTAGAAAATAACAAAGAGGAAGTGGAAGCCAGTCAGCTTGAGCTTCTCGCGGACTATAAAGTGGACTTCGTAGTGCTTGCCAGGTACATGCAGATACTTAGCGAGAACTTTGTCTCACACTACGAAAACAGGATAATCAACATTCACCATTCCTTCCTCCCCGCTTTCCCCGGAGCGCGTCCCTACCATAATGCCTACCAAAGAGGCGTCAAGATCGTTGGAGCGACGAGTCATTACGTAACCGAGGATTTGGATTCCGGACCCATAATAGAGCAGGATGTAATACGGGTAAACTACAACGATTCCGTAAACGACCTGGTGAGGAAGGGAGAGGATCTTGAGAAACAGGTTCTCTCACAGGCAATCTGGTCTCACATCAACAGAGAAATTCTTATATACAAAAACAGAACAATAATGTTCAATAAATGACCTAAGAAGCTTCTTGGAGTTTTTAAGCAGAAGTTCCCCGGTACTTTTCATTATTCATCATCTTCTTCTTCTTGGCTCCGCCTGAAAAGAGACCTTATCCTATTGTAGTCGTATTCCTGTGAGCGCTCCGCTTTCTTTTCCCCAGATTCCACTACCATCATCTTCAATCCCCTGAGCACCTCATCTTTGGACATGGTCGACTTGACCTTGAATGAAATTTCCCCCAGAGGAGTTTTTCTAATTTTTATGCCGGATGGAACCTCAAATTCCTTGCGCTCATTGTATTTATCAAGCACCCTGCCCATAAACTCTTTCCAGACTGGAACGGCGGCCAGAGACCCAGACTCCTTGTCTCCAAGCGAGGTGTTATCGTCCTTTCCAACCCACACCCCGGCGACAACCATGGGACTGTATCCTATGAACCATGCATCCGTATAATCATTTGTGGTCCCTGTCTTGCCCGCAACCTTTGCCTTGGAATTAAGCGAATTGGCGAGCAGACCTGTCCCCTCCGATACAACCGCTTTCATCATGTCCGTCATTATATATGCAGTCTCGGGGCTTATAACCCTCTTAAACTCTTCCGTGTTGCCGAAATAATGGATGGGAACTTTCTTGATAAAAAACCCGAATTCCCCGGCGGTAACGAAGTCTCTTTGATCCTCGGCCAAGAGGCCTAGAAACTGCGGTCTGTCCTCCCGGGGCTGTGGTGAAAGACGCTCCTGATAATGCCATTCCCCCGACTCCTCGCCCTGTTTAAGCCTCCTCTCGTACCGCAGATACACCTCTCCGGTGTTGTCTTCAATCAGGCTCCCGTTCCTGTCGTAGATCCTGAGTATGAAATTCGGCTTCCTGTATATCCCGGAGTTTGCGAAAACAGAATATGCCGTAGTTATTTCCAGCAGAGTCACTTCGGAACTTCCCAAAGCAAGCGAGGGATAGGGATTGATTCTGGATCCGAACCCGAAGGGTCTGGAATAACTCGCCACATACCGCGGGTCTACGTCCATTATAAGCCTGATCGAAGAAAGGTTCCTCGAATTGACAAGAGATTCCCTGAAGAAAATCGACCCCATGTATTCTTCGTCGTAGTTCTCCGGAACCCAGTCATCCACGATAATCGGCACGTCAAGAAGTTTGCTCGTCTGCGTATACCCCTTGTCTATGGCCGCCGAATAGAGAAAAGGCTTGAATGAGGAGCCCGGCTGCCTTTTCGCCTGAATGGCCCGATTAAACTTAGAGAGTCCGAAATCATATCCTCCTACCATTGAGATGATGTTGCCCCTTGCGTCCATGGCGACCAGAGCCCCCTGGGTCTGCGGCCGAAGCAGAGGAACTATATCGGTCACCTTCTCATCGCTTACAGATACCTTCACCTTTATAACGTCTCCCGGGTTCAGTTTTTCGGGAAGAAGATAGATGCCATCGGGAGGGGGAAGATACCTCTCCGGGTCAACTATGTAGTTGAACTTTCTCTTCTCGCCGCCGACTTCTACCGTAGCAAAAGAAGTTTTCTCGTCTACGTACCCCGTGATGGTGATAACGCCCCTGTACGTTTTTCCGTCCTGAAAAACAAGCTGGCTCTGCTGCTTTTTGAATTCCTCGATCTTCTCTAAAGTTCTGAGCCTGGCAATGGTGAATCTGGTTCTTCCCTGTCTTTTCTCCGTGTTGCGTATTCCCCTTCTAACGGCCCTGTAAGCCACAAGGTTAAGATCCATATCAAGGGTTGTGTAAACCTTGTAACCGCCCTTCTCATAGGCCCTCCTGCCGACTTTATTCTCAAGATATTCCCTTACGTACTCAATGAAATAAGGGGCTATGTATTCCCCTCTGGGTTCCCGCTTCGGAATGATTTTTATCTTGTATGCCAAGGCTTTGCGCTTCTCTCTGTCGGTTATGAACTCCTGGTCGTGCATTATGTTTATCACGGTTTTTTGCCTTTTAAGCGCATTCGAAGGATTGATTCTGGGGGAATACAGTTCCGGTCTTCGCGGAATTCCCGCCAGCAGGCACGCCTCGGCTATGTTTATGTCTTTTGCCGATTTTCCGAAGTAATTCCGGCTTGCCATCTCAACTCCGTAGACGCCGTCTGCAAGGTATATGTGGTTTAGGTACAGATAGAGTATTTCGTCCTTGGAGAGATTCTTTTCTATCCTGTAAGAGAGGATAGCTTCTTTTATCTTCCTGCTGTATGCCTTTTCGGGACCCAGAATGAGGTTTTTGGTTATCTGCTGAGTAATGGTGCTTCCGCCGGAGACGATTCTCCCCGTAATCAGGTTCTGCAAAAGGGCCCTCACAACGCTTTTCGCGTCCACGCCGCTGTGCTGGTAGAACCTCCTGTCTTCGACGGCTATGAAAGCGTTTACTACGTGAGGGGGCATATCCTCGAGATTTACAAGCGCTCTTCTCTCAAGCCCGGACTGCGCTATCAGCTCCCCTTCGGATGAATAGAATTCGTTTAGAATAGCGGGCTGATACCTTGTGAGATCGCGCAGGTCCGGGAGGTCTTTTGAGAAATAGACATAGACCGCAAGAATCCCGGCCAGGCAGGCAAACGCAAAGACCGCAGGCAAGAAGAAACGGAAACGGGGAAGCTTGCCCGGTTCTTTGCCAGCAAGATTGATCCCTCTGTTAGAATTCATTTGCACTGGAAGTATACAATTCCGTGGAAATCAAGTTGAAAAAAGGTTACCTTAAAAAAGCTTTTTTTGGTTATCTTAATCGGCAATTAGACCAATGACACAATTTTCTGAAGATGAAGCGATGGACGCTCTCAGTTCATACGTAAAAGACGTGACGGACCAGGAAATAAAAGTACTTCTTCTGAAACTCAAAAACGAGATCAGAAAAGAAGACATGACGTGGGAGCAGATAAGAGAGATACTGGCCGAGATCAAAAGCAAAGACGCCGGCGCGCTCAAAGACATAATCCCTTTTGTTGTGTATTGACCAGGAACGGAAAATCCGCACGAAAAACACGCAAATGGCAAACCTGGTTGACTACATCGGCGACACTCCGGTAATAAGGCTAAGAAGCATGCCGGAAGACGGACGCTCAAAAATATGGGCGAAGCTTGAGAACTTAAACCCCGCGGGCAGCATAAAGGACAGAGCCTGTATCGCCATGCTCAGGCAAGCGGAGCGTGAAAACCTGATAGAACCCGGCAAGACAACCGTAATCGAAGCGTCAAGCGGAAATACCGCCATAGGAATAGCCCTCTGCTGCCGGGCTGGCGGCTACGACTTCACCGTCGTTATGCCCGGGGATACGGCAAAAGAGAAAGTCCAGGTAATAAAAGCATTCAAGGGACAGGCGGTTCTTACCGACCCAGGCCTGGGGCTCAGGGGGTCGAGAGAAAAGGCCCGCGAGATAGAACGCGAAAACCCGGACTCCTATTTCCTTGACCAGTTCAGAAACACAGCGGACATAGAGATTCACCGCAAAGAGACCGCAAAAGAAATAAAAAACCAGATACCGGGGCGTCTCGATGCCTTTGTGTGCGGAGTCGGAAGCGGGGGAACGGTAATGGGAGTGGGCTCTGAACTCAAAAAAATCTATCCCGACCTCAAGGTAGTGGTGGTCGAGCCCGTCGAATGCCCTACTCTTTCCGAGGGAAAGGGAGGTCCTCACGGCATCTGCGGGATATCGCCCGGGTTCGTTCCCGAGAAGCTCGATACCGGCGTGATCGACAGGATCTATCCGGTCTCCACGGAAGACGCCCGCGCGTGCGCCAAAACTCTCGCTTCCGAAGAAGGCATACTGGTCGGAATATCCTCGGGAGCCTGCCTCAGCGCGGCCCTTGGGATCTCGGAAGAACTTCGAGACGGCGGCCAGGTGCTTGTAACTTTCTGCGACAGCGGAGAAATGTATCTGGGGACCGACCTTTACGATTAGAGAATCGCTTTGGGCAATATTGCTTTCTATGGAAGCGGGTTGTTTTCTGTCATTACAATTGTTTATAATCGAGGCCATAATACCCCGGAGAAAACGAATATGGAAAGGTATAGTGAAGGAAGCGTGCGCTCTTGACAGGAACTTTTTATTTCGTATACATTTTTTAACAAAAATCTTTCGACAAAATCATGAAATTATCCGTTACGCCCGTAGGCGGGCACGTATGTGGAGACCTTCCACAGGTTAAAACCCGTGGGAGGTCTCTCTTTTGAAAACAGCAATTTTCATTGACGGCGGATATCTGCGGGTGTTGGTTCGGCAAGCTGACCTTCAGTATGCACCTGACTACATTGAAAAAATTGCTCACGCTTGCCTTTTGGAAGAGGAATTCCTTCTGCGAATCCTTTATTACGATTGTGCACCGTATAAAGGAAGTCCGAAGCTTCCCGTCTCTGGCAAACCATCCAGTTTCACAGGCTCTGATGAATGGATAGAGGAACTATCCGCCAAGCCACAATTCGCTGTTCGGTTCGGCGTTTTAAAGTTTCGGGGATTTATACCCAAGAAAATTCCCCTCTCTACAAGCACACTATCGGATGAGGATTTTAAGCCCCGATTTGAGCAAAAAGGGGTTGACATGCGCCTTGGTCTGGACATCGCTACCTATGCAGCCAATCGATCCGTGGAACGGATCATTCTGATCACAGGTGATACCGACTGTTTGCCGGCAATGAAATTGGCACGAACAGCGGGGCTTCAGGTGGTCCTAATACAATTCCCCGGAAAGACATTAGCCAGAGAACTGCTTTCGCACTCTGACTTCCAGCGGCAAGTCGGATGGCCCAGCTGAGCGATTCAAGGCTTTTCATGCAATAAAGCACATAAAACCTCCATCCGTTTGAAATGAAAATTTAACTATGTTATTTTATCTTTTGGATATTTTTATCTGCGTGAGAGTTGCGTAAAAACAAAGGAATAACGACGCATGTCAGCAAACATTTTTAAAAACCTTGTGCTCTGGGTGGCCATATTCGTCGGAGTGTTCGCGGTGTACCAGTTCATGAACACCTCGGCGAACGTCTACTCGGAGATATCCTACAGCAAATTCCTGGAACACCTGGACAACGACAGGATAGCCAAGATAGAGTTCGGCGAGAACATAATAAGGGGAGAGCTTAAAAACGCCGATCCCGCAGACCGCGGATTCACGACCACCGGCCCCGCGGGAGAACTCCTTATCGCAAAGCTCGAGGAAAGCGGCGTGGAGTTCAGTTTTTCCCGCCGCAAACAGAGTTCGCTTACCCAGATACTCATAAACTGGGGTCCGCTTTTCATACTGGTCGCCCTGATGGTCTTTTTCATGAGGCAGGTCCAGGCCGGGGGCACGAAGGCGATGAGCTTCGGAAAAAACCGCGCGAGGATGCTCGGCGAAGGTCAGAACAAGATCACTTTCAAGGACGTGGCCGGAGTTGAGGAGGCAAAAGAGGAAGTAAGCGAAATAGTGGAATTCCTGAAAAGTCCGGAGAAATTCACCCGGCTTGGAGGAAGAATACCAAAGGGTGTTCTGCTGGTCGGTCCCCCGGGAACGGGAAAGACCCTTCTCGCAAAAGCCATAGCAGGAGAAGCGGGAGTGCCGTTTTTCATTATAAGCGGGAGCGACTTCGTGGAGATGTTCGTCGGAGTCGGAGCCTCAAGGGTAAGGGATCTGTTCATACAGGCCAAGAAAAACGCCCCTTGCATAATATTCGTTGACGAACTCGACGCCGTGGGAAGACACAGGGGAGCGGGACTCGGAGGAGGCCACGACGAAAGGGAGCAGACCCTTAACCAGCTTCTGGTCGAGATGGACGGCTTTGAAGGAAACGAAGGCATTATAGTCATGGCCGCCACGAACCGCCCGGACGTGCTTGACCCGGCGCTTCTCAGGCCCGGGAGGTTTGATCGCCAGGTTGTCGTCCCGAGGCCGGATGTAAGGGGAAGAGAAGCCATCCTGGTCGTTCATTCAAAAGACACCCCGATGGCTGATGACGTTGATCTCTCGGTGATAGCCAGGTCCACCCCGGGTTTTTCTGGTGCCGACCTTGAAAATCTGGTCAACGAGTCAGTTCTTCACGCTGCCCGCAACGACAAGGAACAGATCTCCATAGAGGACTTTGAATACGCAAAAGACAAGGTCACAATGGGGGTTGAGAGAAAAAGCATGCTGATAAGCGAAAAAGAGAAGAAAATCACCGCTTATCACGAAGCCGGACACGCACTCGTGGCGAAACTGACTCCCGAGGCCGACCCCATACACAAGGTGACGATCATACCGAGAGGAATGGCTCTCGGAGTTACGCAGCAGCTCCCCCTCGAAGACAAGTACACCCTTTCGAGGAGTTACCTTATTTCCACCATAAAGGTGCTTCTGGGAGGCAGGGCCGCCGAAGAAATTGTGTTCTCCGAAAGAACCAGCGGCGCGGCAAACGACCTTGAGAGAGTCACCGATATAGCCAGAAAAATGGTATGCGAATGGGGAATGAGCGAAGTTGTGGGGCCGGTAACTTTCGGCAAAGGCGAACAGCAGCCTTTCCTGGGCAGGGAAATATCGAGAAAAAGCGATTACAGCGAAGATACCGCGGTGCAGATCGATCAAGAGACAAAAAAGATCGTGAATGAAAGCTACAACCAGGTAATGAAACTCCTAGAAGACAATCTTAATCTTCTGCATGAGCTCTCTTCCCTGCTTCTTGAAAAAGAAGTTATAGACTCGGCGGAACTTGACGAACTGGTGTCAAGAACACGGGAGTTCAAGCCGGAAGTGAAAAAGCCGTTTGATATAACCAGCAGGGTCTGATCCCTACGGCTTTCCCCTGCCCCGCCGCTGTTTTTCTGCTGTCTTTACAAAACCGGGAGTAAAAGCCGTTTGCTAAAATCTTCAGTCCACAAAGCAAATCAGAGCGCGCCAGAAAATCATCTGATAAAACTCGGTTCAAAAGAGCTGGATCTGAGCGAAAAGCCCCTTGTCATGGGGATCGTGAACATGACGCCGGACTCCTTTTATGACGGCGGGAAGTACAACGATCCGCAAAAAGCCCTCGGGAGAATCGCCTCTTTAATCAAAGACGGGGCCGACATCATTGATATAGGAGGAGAATCCACAAGGCCGGGTTCTCTCGGCGTGAGCACGGAAGAGGAGCTTGACAGGGTTATACCGGTAATAGAGGCGGCTTCAGTGGAATTTGACACCGTAATATCCGTCGACACCACAAAAGCAGTTGTCGCCGAGGAGGCCTTGGGGTGCGGAGCTTCCATGGTAAACGATATAAGCGGACTGAGCTTCGAGCCGCAAGTGGCGCAGAAGGTATCGGAAAAAGGAGCCGCAATCGTGCTTACCCACACAAGTTCGCGACCCTCGGACATGCAGGAAAAAACCCAATACAGTTCGCTTATTCCCGACATAGCGGACTTTCTTTTGAATTCAGCCCAGACGGCCATGGCGGCTGGAGTGCCGCGGGACCATATAATAATTGACCCGGGCATCGGATTCGGAAAAACCACCCCGCAGAACCTTGAGATCATAAGAAGACTCGAGGAATTCTGCGAGCTCGGGTTTCCGGTCTGCCTTGGAACCTCGCGAAAATCCTTTATAGGAGAAATTCTGGGGAGCCCGCTTGCCGAGCAAAGATTGATAGGATCCGTCTGTTCAGTAATAATATCAATGCTCAAGGGCATTTCTATCGTAAGAGTTCATGATGTACTTGAAACAATGCAGGCAATTCGGACGGTAAGAAGCATATACGGGGTCAACTAGAAGATGACAGACTCTACCATACAGAGCTTTCGATTTTTCTCCGACAGTCTGGATATCCTGATCGTCGCCATAATATTTTTCTACGTGCTGAGGGCCATAGAGGGAACCAGAAGCTCGCAGATCCTGGTCGGACTCGTGGCGATGGCAGTTCTTTACTTCGCCTCGAGGAAATGGGGTTTTTTCACGCTTAACTGGGTGCTTACCCACTTTCTCGGCTTCGTTATCCTCATAATAATAATTCTCTTCCAGGATGACATAAGAAGGGGGCTTGCGAACATAGGGAAAAAACCTCTTCTCTTCAGCTTCGTAAAACACGCCGCAAACGAAGCGATGATAGAGGAACTGGTGGATGCCTGCTCTTTTCTCTCTTCAAGGAAAACCGGAGCGCTGATAGCTATTGAAAGACAGGAAAGCCTAAGAACGTTCCCCGGAAGGCCTATTAACGCCAGCCTGTCAAGCGAGATGCTTATAACCATTTTCAACCCGGCATCCCCTCTTCACGACGGAGGAGTGATAGTCAAGGACGACGTTATTGTTTCGGCGGGGTGCTTTTTCCCCATCAGTACTGACCTTGAACTTGGAACAGAGCTTGGAACAAGGCACAGAGCCGCAATAAAACTCTCCAGGGAAACCGACGCCGTCGTGATAATCGTGTCCGAGGAAACGGGGAATATCTCGCTGGCGGCAGACGGAGAACTTAAAAGAATTGACAAAGATAGACCGCTAAAGCCGAGCCTGGTTTCCGAACTTAGTGCCGAGAGGCTGAGCAGCATAAAAATAGGCCAGACAGGAAAAGCCTGATGGAGAAAAAACCTTTCTTTCAAGGTCTTGCAAAAAAAACTATCGCGCTTGCGCTGGCCGTAACTCTATGGGCATTTACTAACTTCGAACTTGACGTGGAAAGGGACGTCAGGATTCCGCTTCACCTAAGCGGCCTGCCTGAAGACCTTATTATCGTGAACGATGCTCCCGAAAATGTTGACCTCTCTCTCAGGGGGGCGAGGAACCTGCTATCTTCATTTGCCTTCTCGAACAAGTCAATTCCCATTGACCTGCAGAAAACGGAGCGGGGCGTTCTTAAAATAGACCTAAAGCGCGCGGCATCGCAGGTAGTTCCCAGAGGAATCGATATAGTCGCTGCGAGGCCCTCAAAGCTCTCTCTTAACGTAGACATGCTTGTGACGAAAAGATTCAAGGTGAAACCTGTGCTCGGAGACCCGGACTCCGGCTACGAGATATCGAAGAAAATAAAGGTCGTCCCTCAATTCGTAAAGGTAAAAGGACCCGCTTCGCAGCTTGGCAAACTGGAGACCATAGAAACGGCGAAAATAAAACTTGAAGGCGAAAAAGCCGAGTTCACGGCGCCGGTGCAGCTGCAGCTTCCCTCCCAGTACATGGAAGCCCTCGAAGGCGATCACGTGAACGTAACGGTTTACATAAAAGAGATAATACTGTCCAAGGAGTTTCGGGATGTCGATATAGTTCCCCGCAACTTCGGAGAGCTCGAATACACCACAACTCCTGAGCTTAAGGCCACACTGGTATTCAACGGCCCCTACAAGACCATCAACGACCTTACGAGCAACGAAGTCAAAGTTTTCATAGACGGGGCAGAGATGGGCGACAGCAGGCAGAAAAGACTCAGGGTAAAAGTTCAGTATCCAAGTTCAGACCTGCTGAAACTTACAAAGACCTCTCCGGCAAGCGTCAGGGTCAGAGTCAAAGCGCCTCCCGTCGAAGAATCCCCCGAGACGTAAATCATGAACAATTCCGCACCTGAATCTCCCGAAAGAAAGATCTTTGGAACCGATGGAATAAGAGGGGTTACCAACACCTATCCGATGACCCCTGAGATATCGCTTGCCCTAGGAAAAGCGCTCACAAAATACCTGTCCGGGAAAACGGGCGGCCACGTGAAAATACTCGTCGGCAAAGACACCCGCCTCTCAGGCTACGTCTTTGAACAGGCAATAGCCTCGGGCATAACCTCCATGGGAGCCGACGTACTGCTCGTTGGTCCCCTGCCGACTCCGGCGATAGCCTTTCTCACTTCAAACATGAGAGCCACGGCCGGCGTGGTCATCTCCGCGTCACACAATCCCTACACCGACAACGGAATAAAGATATTCGATTCCACGGGCTTCAAGCTCCCGGACACAACGGAGATCGAAATAGAGAACATGGTTCTCGGAGAAGAGCAGCTAAGCCCCCCTTCCCTGACGGGAAAGGCGAAAAGAATCGAGGACGCGGTCGGACGCTACATAGTGTTTCTCAAAAACACCTTCCCTGACGATCTTACGCTAGATGGAGTGAAGATCGTGGTTGACTGCGCCAACGGAGCCGCGTACAAGGTCGCACCCATAATCTTCGAGGAACTCGGAGCCGAGGTAATCACGATCGGCACTGATCCCAATGGAACGAACATAAACGTTGACTGTGGAAGCCTGCGCCCCGAAATACTCTGCGAAGAAGTAGTGCGAAGCCGCTCCGACATAGGAATAGCGCTTGACGGAGACGCGGACAGGGTGGTTTTCTGCGATGAAAACGGAAATGAGGTTGACGGCGACCATGTGCTTGCGATCTGCTCATCCGAAATGCTTGAAAGCGGCACACTGGCAACGGACACCGTGGTGGCTACTCAGATGAGCAACATGGCCCTTGAGAATTACCTGAACGCAAAAGGGCTGAGACTTGAGAGAACCCGCGTGGGAGACAGGTACGTGGTAGAAGCAATGAGAGAACTGGGAGCAAACCTGGGAGGCGAGAAATCGGGTCACCTGCTGTTTCTTGACCACTCGACAACGGGAGACGGCTTGCTGGCCTCGCTTCAGATTCTGGGCATAATGAAAAGAAGGGGGAAACCTCTTTCTGAGCTAGCCGGGATAATAGATTTGTTTCCCCAGGTTCTTAACAGCTTGGAAATCAAGGAGAAAAAACCGTTCGAGCAGATCCCGGGGCTTGTCGAGATCCTAAGGGAATCTGAAAAAATCCTTGGAGACAGAGGAAGAATAAACCTCAGGTATTCCGGAACCGAGCTGCTGGCACGGGTAATGGTGGAGGGAGAGGACGAAACCCTGATAAACGGAATCGCTTCCCGCGTATCTTCAGTGATAAGCCAGAACATAGGAGCGGGAAACCTGTAGATGAAAACCAGACTGAACGTAAACGTTGACCACGTGGCAACCCTGAGACAGGCAAGGAGGGGGGACGAACCCGACCCCGTGACCGCAGCCACGCAGGCTGAACTCGCCGGAGCGAGCGGAATAGTGGTCCATCTTCGTGAAGACCGCCGACATGTTCAGGGAAGAGACCTTCTTCTGCTGAGACAGACGGTGCGGACGAAGCTTAACATGGAAATGGCCGTAACGGATGAAATGATTGAGATTGCGTGCGAGACGCTTCCCGACGTCGTGACCCTCGTTCCGGAAAAAAGGCAGGAGATAACTACCGAAGGAGGACTTGACGTGCGCGGGGACACGGAGAGAATCGCCGCGGGGATTGAAAAACTGAAGAGCTCTGGACTGTTCGTAAGCATTTTCATAGACCCCGACCCCGACCAGATAAGCGCCTCCGCGCAGACTGGAGCCCACATGGTTGAAATCCACACCGGAAGTTACGCAAACGCCCGCGACGAGACCGGGATGATGATGGAACTTCAGAAGATCAGAAAATCAACGGAAGACGCCCTCTCCCAGCGACTCAGGGTATCTGCCGGCCACGGGCTTAACTACGTTAACGTGACCGCGGTTTCGGGAATAGACGGGATTGAGGAACTCAACATCGGCCACAGCATAATTTCACGGGCGATTTTCTCCGGAATGGGGGAAGCCGTAAGAGACATGATCAGACTGCTATAGTATTTATCTGCAGCAGCAAGGCAAAAAGATATGGTTTCAGGCATAGGCATCGACATGGTCCGCAACAGTCGCATAGAGAGCCTTATCGAGAGATGGGGGGAGAAATTCCTTCGAAAAGTCTTCACCGATGACGAACTCGCGCAAAACGGTAACGGCAAGAACAGGAACATAAGCTACGCGGCCAACTACGCGGTCAAAGAGGCCTTTGTCAAGGCGCTTGGGACCGGGTTCAGGCGGGGAATAAAATTTCACAACATAGCGGTCAAACGCAACGAGCTTGGAAAACCTTTCATAGACCTCAGGGGAAGCACGAAAGAGATCGCCGAACAAAGGGGCCTGACCCGGATTCATACCACCATATCGCATGACGGTGAATACTCCGTCGCCGTAGTTATACTTGAGGACTGACCGCTTAAGCCCGGATATCCGTCCCGCCCTTGGGGATTCGAAAAAACGCTCCTGCAACGTGAGCAGGATTTCAGGCCGGCATGTGCTATCTTTAACCCTGTAGCCCAAAATGTTTCAGAATCTCGACAGACTCCGCCTGAAGGGAGTTGACAGCGTAAAACCGGGGCTCGGAAGAATCACCGCGGTTCTTGAAGAACTGGGGAACCCCCACAGGAAAAAGGATTACGTCTCCGTTGCCGGAACTAACGGCAAGGGGTCCGTGGCCGCCTGTATCGCGTCAATATTCGAGGCAAACGGTTATCGCACAGGTCTCTTCACCTCCCCTCACCTGATCGAAGTCACGGAGAGAATAAAGGTAGACGGAGAGGAAATAACCAGGGAGCAGCTTGAAGAGACCCTCGGCACGGTTTTTGCCGCCTGCGCCAAAATTGGCGTGGAGCTCAGTTACTTCGAAACGCTCACCGCAGCCGCATTCCTTCACTTCAACGCCAAGTCAATAGACGTAGGCGTGCTTGAAGTGGGGATGGGCGGGAGATGGGACTCGACAAACGTATGCGATCACCTGGCAGGCGTTATAACGAACGTGTCCTTTGACCACACCGAATACCTGGGAAACACTCTGGGTGAGATTGCCGGGGAAAAAGCCGGAATAATCAAAAAAAACGCCCTCGTGGTGACCGGATGCACGGGCGAGGCCCTGTCGGTAATCGAGCGGAGGGTCCGGGAGAACTCCTCAATATGCCACAGAATCGGAGCGGAGTTCACTTACGGGGAAAAAGAAGATCTGGGCTTCGATTACATGGGGCCCAGGTGGAGTATTCCGGGACTTAAGGTTTCTCTCGCGGGTACGCACCAGGTGGAAAACGCCGTTATATCCATAGCGACGGCCGAGCTGCTTGCAATGCATACCCGCTACAAAACGGACCCGGAGAAGATAAAAAAGGCTCTTGCGGAAGTCAGTCTGGGGGGGCGAATGGAATACCTAGACAGGGGGACTCCCGTTATAATCGACGGCGCGCACAACCTCGCAGCGGGGGAGAACCTCGTTAAGTCGCTTGAGTTTTATCATCCGGGGAAAAAATTCAATTTCCTCGTAACAATGCTCGATAACAAGGACATCGGAGGGTTCACCGAAACGCTCTCCCGAGTTTCGGGGAAGCTGCTCGTAACGGAACTTCCCGGAGTCAAGAAGTCTTTGGAAACGGAAAGAATTCTGGCGCTTACCCGGGGAGAATTCGATTCGGTAGAGACAGTAAAGGACCCCTGGAAAGCATACGAAAAGCTTCTTGGTTACGGAGAAGCAGCCTGTGTTTGTGGTTCCTTTTACCTGGTAGGTTATCTTAAGGAGGCAATCCAAAATGAAGAAACTCTCGATAGTAAGTAACGATCTTTTCCTGGTTCACCAGAACCCTCCGGGGCACCCCGAGTGTCCGGAAAGACTGACCAGCATTCTGGGGGCGCTTGAGAGTTCGGGCCTCATGGAGAAAACGGTTTCCGCCGACACGAGGCCCGCAACAGAGGAAGAGATCACCCTCGCGCACAGCAAGCCCTATTTCGACATGGTGAAAAGCACCTCCGGCAAGGAGTTCTCGCAGCTCGATGCCGACACCTCTGCGTGCGAAGTTTCTTTTGACGCGACGCTTGCCGGTTCCGGGGGACTTATATGCTCTGTAAACGATATCCTCTCAGGGAAAATCGATACCGCGTTCGTACTGGCCCGCCCTCCCGGGCATCACGCCGAACACGACAGGGCGATGGGATTCTGCCTGTTTAACCACGTGGCGGTCGCCGCGGCCCACCTGCTTGCCAACTGCGGCCTTGAGAGGGTCCTGATCATAGACTGGGACGTACACCACGGAAACGGCACCCAGCACATCTTCTATGATTCGGACAGGGTGCTCTACTTTTCGCTGCACCAGTTCCCGTTTTACCCAGGCACCGGAAGCCTTAAGGAGCTTGGATACAAGGACGGGCTCGGGTACACGGTTAACGTCCCCTGCCCCGCGATGCTGGGAGACGAAGATTACCTTAGAATCTTCACCGAGATACTCGAACCCGTGGTGGAGCAGTACTCCCCGGAATTCATTCTTATCTCCGCGGGCTTTGACGCCTACCAGGTCGACCCGCTGGGGGGAATGCTGGTTACCTCAGAAGGTTTCGCCAAGCTTACAAGATTCGTGATGCGACTTGCAGAAAAACACTGCCGTGGAAATATCGCTTTTCTGCTCGAGGGCGGCTATAACACCGCAGAGATGGGACTGATCATGAAATCGGTCATAGAAGAGATACTCGATCTTAAGACATCGGATACCGGTTTTGACCCCAAGCGGACAACCTGCGAACACACAGTCTCGGAAATCAGAAGGATTTACTCGAAATTCTGGGATTTCTAGAGCGGGAAGCCTGCTCAGATAGAGGCAGTGGTATAATCTTAAAGGTTCTGTTCTTTTTTGAGTTCCAAAAAGGAAACCGTTTTCTCTCCAGACGCCAAGAACTCCCTATAAGCTTTGGCAGCATCTTCATAATCCACAAAATCTTCCAGCCTAGTCATTAAAAATAGCTCTAAGCCCTTCCTCACGTAATAGCTTTTTGGCCTTTCCTCTATCTTTGATATCCTGACTTCAGCACATTTTCCTGTAATAAGGTCATAGAAGTAACGTAAGTGTCTGTAAACACTTGAAGAGGGTTTTCAGGCTGTTTTGTAGTGTTCAGTTTTATTTAGGTATTGACTTTCTCTCCCTACCCTTTATAATAACTTCCCATGTACGTAAGACAGGTTAAACGCCAGAGCACAGTCAACATATCAGTGCAGATAGTGCGCTCCTACCGCAACTCCAAGGGCCAGCCCCGCCAGAAGATAGTGCGTCACATGGGCTCGGCTCCCCCCGGAGAACCGCTTGAAGCGCTTCTGCGGGCAGCAGAGGTGGAGCGCAAGCGGTTGGCCGAGAGCATGCAGCCTTCTCTTTTTCCCTCAGAAGACAGGGCGCAGAAGCTTGTGGAGTTGAGGAGAAGGGAACAGGAAGACAAGCCCCTTCCCATAGCCGACGCCCGGGCCCTTGAAGAGGAGGTCCGTTACAAGCTCGGGTTCCATGAGGTGTTCGGAGAGCTTTACGATCAGCTGGGTTTTGACAGGATATGGGGAGCGCGCAACAGGATGGCGGGGCGGTTGTTCCGCCAGGCGGTGCTGATGCGGCTAGCGGCTCCGGGGAGAAGCAAGAGGGCTCACGCGAAGCTGTCTCGGGATCTGGGAGTGGAAGTGAGTGTGGACAAGCTCTACAGGATGATGGACAAGGTAGACGGCAAGAGAAGGGAGAAGCTTCAGGGGATTGTATGCGAAGAGGTGAAGGGGCTTCTGGGAGGAGAAGTTGAAGTTGTGTTTTTCGACGTGACGACTTTGTCGTTTGCAAGCGACAGGGATGACGGGTTTCGGAAGAAGGGATGGAGCAAGGACGGTAAGCCTCAGAGGGTGCAGGTGGTGCTGGGGCTGTTTCAGAGTGGGGATGGTCTGCCCCTGGGGTACGAGTTGTTTGCGGGGAACACGGCGGACGTGAGCACTCTTGAGCCCGCTATAGAGGGGCTTAGGGAGAGGATGGACCTTGGGAGGGTGGTGTTTGTGGGGGACGGGGGGATGATGAGCGAGAAGAATCTTAAGGTTCTGGAGCAAAGGGGATACGATTGGGTGGTGGCTGCGCGGCTTAGGAGCATGTCAGCGGAGGATCAGGACAGGGTGTTTGAGCACGGGGAGTGGGAGGGGGTTGGAGAGGGGAAGAGTGTTGGGGATATGGAAGTGAATGGAAGAAGGCTCGTGGTGCGTCACTGCGAGAAGAGGGCTAGGAAGGATTCAAGGGACCGGGAGGATGCTTTGGAGAAGCTTGAGGGAAGGATGGCGCGGGGGATAAAGGGTAACGGGCGGAGGGGGAGGTTTCTTAAGATAGAGTCGGGGGCGGTGTCCATAGACACCGAAGCGGTGGAGAGGGATGAGAAGTTTGACGGTCTTCACGGGGTGTGGACGAGTCTTGAGAGGGAGAAGCACTCGGCACAGGATGTATACGGTTACTATGGGGAGCTGTGGAGGATAGAGGAGGGTTTTCGGGTGATGAAGCACACGATGGCGGTAAGGCCGGTGTTTCACTGGACGCAGAGGAGGGTAGAGGCTCACATGGCCATATGCTTTGCGGCGTTTGCGCTGCTTCGTATACTGCGGTTCAGGCACAACTGCTATCACGGGGGGAAGGAGCCGATGAGCGAGGGGGAGATACTGAGTGAGCTTGGCAGGGTTGAGGCGTCGTTGGTGTGTGACAGGGGAAGCGGGAAGAGGTACCTGATACCTTCTCCGGGCACTGCGAAGCAGAGGTCTGTTTACGCGGCAGTGGGGGTCAAGCTGAGGCGGCAGACATTGCTTGTGGATTCTTCGTGAGAGCAAACCGGGGTCTCCCGGTTGCGTAAAAACAGTTAAAAATATGAGTTGTAGTGTACAAACGCACACCCGTATGTGTAATTACAGCCACTTACACTACGAATGTGCTGAAGTCAGGAAATCTTCCAGCCTAGTCATTAAAAATAGCTCTAAGCCCTTCCTCACGTAATAGCTTTTTGGCCTTTCCTCTATCTTTGATATCTTTTCCAATATTTCGGCGGTTTCAGCAGGAATCTGAACAGAAATATTTACCATGTCTGATGATCTGCTTCTCTCCTTACCCATAACATCACCTCCGGAACTAAAGAACAAAAAATATTAAATTCTCATAATTTTTATTCATTCTCATTGAAACCGCATAGAAAAGGTCAAAATAAAAAAATCAAAGACAGCCGCCCTAGCGATAGTACATCAGCTTTGGATTTCAGTTGAACCCGGCAATATTTTAGGAAATTCCATCTTTCCTGTAGTCGTTTCCCTCAATGAAAAGCGGGGTGCACATCTCATAAAGCCTTGAAGCTATCCTCTCCCCCACCCTGTCTTCAAGTATTTCCGTTTTATTCCTGGATTTTTTAGGTAGTGACTCCCTAGCCACATAATTGGTAGTAACAAGAGTCTTCTTTGAGGAGTTGTAACGCTTGGAAATGAGCTGATCAAGGATGTTCTGCTCCCATTCGGAACTTTTGCCTTTTCCCATCTCGTCTATAACCAGAATTTCCGCATTTATTAGCGGTCCTATTATCTCGTTTTCGGGAATCCCCTCGGAATAGGCTTTCCGCAGGTCCCCAAGAAGAAAGAAGAAATCGGTAAACACGCACTCAACGGCTTTCTGGAGAGTAAGCTCCGCTATGGCCCCTACTGCAAGGCGTGTCTTGGCAAGCCCGGGACCTCCCATAAGCAGAAAGCCTTTTTCCTCCGGGTACTTATCGACAAACGACTTAACGTAGGTCATTGCATCAAGCTGACTCTGTCCACGCGGGTCTATATCGTCTGACTGAAGAACACCGGCGAACTTTGATGGAATCTTCGCATTGTTGTATCTCCTGATTTTAAGTCTTACCACTCCGCAGGTCCCGCAGCGTTCAAGGTACCTGTAGCCCCTTTCGTTCTCCAGGAACACCGTCCCCGACCCTCCGCAGTCGCTGCACTCGGAAACGCAGCCGCAGAGCTGCGCACGGGCGTACTGATCGTTCTCTGTGGAAATCATGTACCCCCTGCCGGAACATGTTCGACAACCGGTCGCAATGTGTCTTATTCTGGCCATGTTACTTCATCGCGAAAACATTATTTATACCGAGAGTTTCGCATACGATTTCATCCCTGAAGGCATTAATGGTTCTTTTCTTCGCGTCCTCGTCGTAGAGTTTTGCCTCCTCCGGAAGTCTGCTCAGGGCAGAATCCGTTATCTGCTTTTGTCTCTCGGCGGAAAGACCCGAGAAAACATCTTCAACAAAACCCCGCCACAAAGAATTAAACTGCTTGTATACGTTAGCGGACCCCGCGTCGTCTGTCTCTCGAACCCTCTGTCTGAGTTTTTCGTATTTCTCCCTTATATCCTCTCTTTTTTCCTCAATTATGATCCTATCAAGCCTCTTCAGGGCCTGTTCTATTATACTGCTTTTGGCAAAACCGGAGCTTTGGGGTCTTGCCCGTCTCGACTCCCGTTCTACTGACTGTGCCCTAAGGTAATCTTCAATCTCATGCCTTATGTTGAAAAGCCCCCTCGGCTCCTCGGCCCCTCTCTGTCTCTTTTGCTCAAAGCCGTAGGCTATAGCCTTAATTACCATTTCCTTTGAGACGGATCTTTCACCAAGCTCCCTTATAAAACCGTAGTCCCTGGCCGAAAGCATGAGGCCCTTCCCCGCAAGCCCGAGAAAATACCGCTCTATGTCGGCAATGTAGTTTCGCTCTAGAGACTTCATCTTTCCCCGGAAAAACACGCAGCCCTCGGGTCTGTCCCCTACCCCATCATCTCGCGCATGGCCGACATCGTATCGGCGTAGTTTTCCGTCTTGTATATTCCGGATCCCGTTACCACTATGTCCGCTCCGGCTTCGATCACTTCCCTTATGTTCCCGAGATTTATCCCGCCGTCAGCTTCAATAAGCGGCTTCTTTCCGTCCATCTTGTCAAGCAGAGACCTCAGGTCCCTTATCTTCGACAGCATCTCGGGAATAAACTTCTGACCCCCGAATCCCGGCTCCACGGTCATTATCACTATCACATCTATAAGCTCCATCAGCTTCTCCTCTATCACGCCGATCGGGGTTGCGGGGTTAAGGGCCACGCCGGTCATAATCCCCCTCCACCTGATGGATGAGAGGGCACTGTAGAGAAGGTTGCAGGCTTCCATCTGGACCGTGACGATCTTAACGTGAGGAGAGCCCGCGTCTATGAATTTTTCCGTGAATTTCTCGGGACTGTCAATCATCAGGTGTATATCCATCTGGGGCGGGGATTCCATCCGGGCAATCGCCTCCACTATGGGTATTCCTATGCTTATGTTCGGGACGAAATGCCCGTCCATCACGTCAACGTGGATAAGATCGGCGCCCGCCTCGCAAACGGCGTTCACCTCCTCCTCAAGACGAAGATAGTCACACGAGAGTATCGAAGGAGCCAGGAGTTTTTTCATTTCATTTTCTCCGAAGGGTGCAGTAGGATTACTTGATATTTTAACCGAACGACAGGAAAAACCCACGCACCCATATATGGAACCCAAGGCGATTCCACACAAAAAACGGATTGTTGACAGAAAGACCAGAATAATTATATTACTTGGACTTTTGAGGTCGCTTAATGCCCCCTAAAAACTTCATATTCACCTCAGAATCCGTAACGGAAGGCCACCCGGACAAGATTGCGGACCAGATATCAGACGCGATACTCGACGCCATGATCAAGCAGGATCCCGGAAGCAGGGTCGCGTGCGAGACACTGATCACAACAGGCCTCGTGGTGATTTCCGCCGAGATAACGACAAAAAGCCAGGTCGACATACGGCAAGTAGCAAGAGACACGATAAAAGAGATCGGCTACACGGACAGCGCAATGGGATTTGACGCGGACACCTGTTCGGTCCTCCTAACGATCGACAAGCAGTCCCAGGACATAGCGCTCGGGGTCGACAAGGAAGGAGCCGGTGACCAGGGACTCATGTTCGGCTACGCGTGCGATGAGACTGAAGAGTTCATGCCCTCCCCCATACTCTATGCCCACAGGCTGGCAAAGCGTCTTTCCGAGGTAAGAAAAGACGGCACCCTGCCCTTTTTAAGGCCCGACGGAAAAAGCCAGATCACCTTCAGGTACGAAAACGGGAAACCGGTTGCAGTGGACGCTGTAGTAATATCATCCCAGCACTCAGAGGAAATCTCGCGCGATGACCTCATCGAGGGAATCAGGGAGAACGTAATAAATCCCTGCATCGGAACACTTGTTTCCGAGGACACCAAAATCCATATAAATCCCACGGGCAACTTCGTAATCGGGGGTCCCATGGGAGATACAGGCCTTACGGGAAGAAAAATCATAGTCGATACCTACGGCGGATGGTCAAGACACGGCGGCGGGGCGTTTTCGGGGAAGGATCCCTCCAAGGTCGACAGGAGCGCGGCCTACATGGCAAGGTACGTGGCGAAAAACATAGTCGCGGCCAAATTAGCCAAGCACTGCGAAGTGCAGCTTGCCTACGCCATCGGAGTCGCGGAACCGGTTTCGGTAATGATCGATACCTTCGGAACGGCCGCTGTGCCGGAAGAGAAGATCTCGGAAGCAGTGAGGGAGATTTTCGATCTCACTCCCGAGGGGATAATATCGCACCTAGGACTCAGAAGACCCATCTACAGGGAAACAGCTTCCTATGGCCATTTCGGGAGAAACGAAGAAACTTTCTCATGGGAGAAGACAGACAGAATCGCGGAACTTAAAAAAGCCTTGGAGAACGCCTGAACCGAAGAGCGCTCGAGGCTTCTGACCACGAAAAAGCAACGGAGGAACAAATGGATTACCACGTAAAAGACTTAAAGCTTGCCCGCCAGGGAAAACTGAGAAGCGAATGGGCCGCACAGGAAATGCCCGTTCTCAAGCAGATAGAGGAAAGATTCAAGAAGGAAAAACCGCTTAAAGGGGTAAGAGTCGCCGCGTGCCTTCACGTTACCACGGAAACCGGAAACCTGATGACCACCCTCAAGGCAGGAGGAGCGGAAGCCTACCTCTGCGCGTCAAACCCTCTCAGCACTCAGGACGACGTCGCCGCCCATCTGGTAAAGAACCATAAAATCTCCGTCTTCGCGATAAAGGGAGAGAATACGAAAACCTATTACAAGCACATAAACGCGGTGCTTGCCGCCCGCCCGCACGTAACCATGGATGACGGGGCGGATCTTGTATCAACGCTCCACACGGACCGGAAAAACCTGATAGATGATGTAATCGGGGGAACGGAAGAGACGACAACCGGAGTGATAAGACTCAAGAGCATGGCGGATGACGGAGTGCTTCAGTACCCGATAGTCGCCGTTAACAACGCGGATACCAAGCACCTTTTCGATAACCGCTACGGCACGGGGCAGAGCACCCTTGACGGAATCATACGCGCCACCAACAGGCTTGTTTCCGGCACGACCTTCGTAGTCGCGGGATACGGATGGTGCGGAAAAGGGCTTGCCATGAGAGCCAGGGGGCTTGGAGCGAACGTCATCGTAACCGAGGTTGAGCCGCTTGCGGGGCTCGAGGCCACGATGGACGGATTCAGGGTAATGACGATGGAGAAGGCAGCGCCGCTTGGAGACTTCTTCTGCACCGTTACGGGCAACATACACGTCATAAGGAAAAAGCATTTTGAGAAAATGAAAGACGGAGCGATCGTGGCCAATTCAGGACATTTCAACGTGGAACTTGATCTTGACGCTCTTGGCGAGATAACGACATCTAAAAGAGCCATAAGGGAGTACGTTGAGGAACATACCCTCAAGAACGGAAGAAGGATCAACGTTCTCGGCGGAGGAAGGCTCATAAACCTAGCCGCGGCCGAGGGACATCCTTCAAGCGTGATGGACATGAGCTTCGCCAACCAGGCGCTCTGCTGCGAGTACATGGTGAAAAACGGAGGGACGCTTGCAAACGACGTTCACGACGTCCCGGAGAAAATAGACCGCCTGATATCCAGGATAAAGCTTAAGACCCTGGGAGTCACCATAGACACCCTGACGGCCGAACAGAAGAAATATCTGAGTTCCTGGCAGGTCGGAACATAAGATTAATGGATGAATACCTCGATTCGTTCCTTGTATATCTCACTGTGAACAGGGGCCTTTCGAAAAACACCATTCAGTCATATTCAAGGGACATAACGTCCCTTGTGGCATTTCTCGACAAAAGGGGCATATCCGACCCCGCCGCCGTAAGCGAAGGTGAGATAGCCGCCTTTTTCGATCACCTCAGGAAAAAGAAGCTCTCCCCGAGAAGCGTGGCGAGAAACATAGTTTCCATAAAGCAGTTCTTCAGGTTCCTGCTTACAGAAAGCGTCATAACCGAGGATCCGCTCAGAAACACCGTCTCTCCCAAGCCTGCAAAAACCCTTCCCCACACCCTCTCGCTTGAAGAGGTCGAAAGGCTGTTGCAAGAGCCCGAGGAAGGCAAGTCCGCAGAGGCGCTAAGGGACCGAGCGATGCTCGAGGTTCTCTACGCCACAGGGGTCAGGGTATCTGAACTGATCTCACTTGAGCTTAACCGCGTCAACCTTGACCACGGCTACGTCATCACCCTCGGCAAGGGAAGCAAGGAGAGAATAGTTCCCATAGGCGACGCCGCCATCAGGAAAGTAAGGGACTACCTCTCTGACTCAAGGCCCAGGCTTCTTCGGGAAAGGGTTTCGGAGTACCTTTTCGTTACCTCCAGAACCGGCTCAAAGATGAGCCGTCAGCGCTTCTGGCGCATGATAAAGGACTACGCCCTCGCCGCCGGCATCCACTCCCACATAACCCCCCACGTGCTTCGCCACTCCTTCGCCACGCACCTGCTTGAGCGGGGGGCCGACCTGCGGGCCATACAGGCCATGCTCGGTCACTCGGACATATCCACTACCCAGATATACACTTATGTTGAAAAAGAAAGGCTGAAACGCATACACGAAAAATCTCACCCAAGAGCGTAAACTATGGATATGAACTACCAATTTCTCATAATACTGGTCCCCGTAATCCTTTTTTCTCTTACCATACACGAGTACGCCCACGCGCTTGTGGCCTACAGGCTCGGGGACGACACGGCGAAGAGACAGGGAAGGCTGTCGCTTAACCCTCTCGTGCACCTTGACGTGCTGGGAACCCTGCTGCTTTTCATCGTGCATTTCGGATGGGCGAAACCGGTTCCCGTTGACCCGCGAAACTTCAGGAACCCGAAAAAAGACATGCTCATGGTCGCGCTTGCGGGCCCCGTATCAAACATTCTGACCGCAATTGCGGCTGCCGTGATTCTAAAGGTCATATTCGAGAACTTCGCGGTCATACCTCCGGGAAGCGGGGTCGACGTGGCCGCGCGGATGCTCGTGTGGTTCATGTACATAGGGATAGTGCTTGCCGTTTTCAACATGATCCCCGTTCCGCCGCTTGACGGCTCTCGGGTGCTCTACGGACTGCTTCCCGACAGTCTCGCTTACAGGTACGCGAGATTTGAAACCTACGGAATATTCATTCTTTTCGCCTTTTTCCTGTTCGGCGGGAAATTCCTGGGTTACTTCATACGCGTTCCTGTGGTTATCTTTATAGAAATGTGCAATTTCAGCCCGAGCGAACTTGAGATCGTGATCCGGGCGATGAACCCGTAGCGGTTCGGCAAGAGAAAGGGAAAAATGGAAGACCCACAGTCAGCCTACAGCGTACAGCTCGAGATATTCAACGGCCCGCTTGACCTGCTGATTCACCTCATAAAGAAACACGAGGTGGACATCTACGACATACCCATTGCGCTCATAACCGAGCAGTACCTTGAATACCTGGAGTTCCTGAAGGACGTGAACCTCGAGGTCGTCGGGGATTACATGTCCATGGCGGCCGAACTGGGGTACATAAAATCGCGCATGCTTCTTCCCAGGATAAAGGAAGAAGGCGAAGAGGAGGAAGAGGACCCCAGGGAGGAACTCGTAAGACGCCTGCTTGAGTATGAGAAGTACAGAAGCGCGGCGGCGGAGCTCGGGGGGATGGAGATTCTCGGAAAAGACGTCTTTCTGGCGGGTTACGACCGCAGGGAAATGTTCGGAGAGCCGGCAGAAGAGACGGAATTCGTGAAATTCGACCTCTGGTCCCTAGTGGACGCCTTCTCCAAGATATGCGAAGACACAAAGAAGGCTGAGACAAGGGAAATATCCCTTACCCCGCAGACTTACAGCGTTGAGGAGAGAAAAGACCAGGTAATCGAAATAATGAGGAGGGAAAAAGAGGTTCTCTTCGGAGATCTCTTCGAGGGGGATAAAAACCGCATGAAACTCGTGGTAACCTTTCTCTCGATACTGGAGCTGCTGAAAGAAGGCATCCTGGATGTTTTTCAGCCGACTTTCAAAGAACCTATAAAGATAATTCTGAGGAAGGAAAATGGACGATAGAAGTTCTCTTGAAAATATAATAGAATGCTTGATATTCGTTTCTAAACACCCTTTAACTATTCAGGAAATCTCCGGGTTTCTTAAGGACGCTGAGAAAAAAGAGATAACCGCCGCTCTCGACGAACTCCAGAAGCGCTGGGAGGAGATGGGGCGAAGCTTCTTTCTAAGCAGTGTCGCCGGGGGATATCAGTTCAGGACCCGTCCCGAGTACTCACAATACATAGTCGAGTTTAACAAGGAAATAAAGAAGTTCAGGCTCTCCAAGGCCGCGCTTGAAGTACTCGCCATAATGGCTTACGAGCAACCAGTTACAAAAGTCGAGGTTGAAAAGATAAGAGGGGTTGACTGCTCAAGCAGCGTGAGCATGCTTCTTGAGAGAAGGTTCATCGAGATCGCGGGAAGAAAGGAAGTTCCGGGAAAGCCTTTTCTCTACAGGACCACTGATCTTTTTCTCGAGACATTCGGCCTTAAAAATCTGAAGGATCTTCCCACGGTAAAGGAAATCGAGAAGATTAAAGAGGATATTAAAGAACCTGAGTAACCAGTACACCCTACTCTGCCGCTAGCACTTCGGGAATAATCACAGACAGCTTCTTGCTTAACTCTTCAAGAGTCGGAGCCTCGGCCATTGCCCCTTGAATGGGAGTTTCCGAAGTGTACCAAACCTCGGCTTCCTCATCCCAGGAAACCTCAAAAACTAGATTCTCCATTTAGATCCGCCCTCCCGACATGCAGTTAAACAACCGGTCCACTTTTACCCTAGCCCGCATTGTCTCTATTTCTTTTTTCTGACCTTTCACACATTCGTATTGTAAGTGACCGGAATTACAGACTCAAGTATGTACATGTGTAAGTACAAAACTTTTTATGGTTTTCTGTAACTCCGAAAGACTTCGAATTATAGAATTCAGGGAGAATCAACTAACAACGTCTGCCGCCTTAGCTTTAGCCCCGCCACCGCATACAATCCTAATCTCGCAAACACCTATGCTGTTTCTACATTAGATAATGCATCATAAACACAAAAAGATACAGCTGATACTTGATTCTATGCGGGCGTTCGGATACCTTTGCCTTCCATGCAAGTGCTGCATGAGGTCATCCCAACTGCTGAGCAACTTCCCATTCTGACAGATACCGCACCGGGATTTCGACTGATTAGAGGTGCTGCTGGCAGTGGCAAGACCACGGTAGCGTTAATGAGGCTTCATCAGCTTTGCGCATCCCGCAGTTCACGTCAAGCTCGCCTTAATCTCAATGAGACGATCAAGGTTCTGGTTCTAACATTCAACCGGACATTGCGAGGGTATGTGAAGCACCTGGCAACTAGAGAATATCCTGAAACCGTACATATAGAAATCGCAACGTTTTCTGAGTGGGCACAGAACCTCTGCGTACCAGATCAAGAGATAGATAAAGATACCGATACAAACGCCCGAATAACCAGATTATTGCAAAAAGCGGGCTTTACCGCCAATCTGGATTACTTCATTGATGAGGTCAAATACATTATGGGCAGATTTTCACCTGATCAACTGAACGAGTACTTAAAAGTGCGAAGGGACGGACGTGGCAGGGCGCCCGCAGTAACCAGACGAACACGTGAAGGACTTCTGAATAACGTTATACGTCGCTATGTGCGTATTCTCATGATTTCGGACGCCAATTCTCATTAAAACCGGACAGTAATTCTCACTGAATTCGGACATCCGGTTCTCTCTTTTTTTCTTCTTCAAAACAGACTTTACCACGTCAGCAATTTTTCTGTCAAACAACGA
>JAJDUA010000012.1 GCA_022826905.1 Candidatus Dadabacteria bacterium | reverse complement strand
ACTCTGCGGCGAGAGGTGAGTGCGTGGCAGGAGCGACGCAATGAAAATGGAAACAGGGTGGATTGGCGTTTTACGACGGAGGATGCGAGAATCAAACTTAAATCGCTGTATCCATCAATACAAAACTGATGCTATACTAGGTTTAACTTGTATTTTCCAGGACCGGAAATCATCAACACCACGTAGGCGAAAAGATACTCAATCGCGTTTGAAGCTCCCTGCCATCCCGCAGCTGGCGACTCTTCCGGAAGATACAGATGAAAGAGAACCGCCACGATCATGTTAACGGACAGAAGAAAAGTCGCGGGAATAAAGAAAATCCCCACGATTATGAAAACCGAGCAGAAAAACTCGGCGAAAGCCGCCATAAAACCCCAGAAAACCGGATAAAAATCAATGCCGAAAGTCTGCAGTGTTCCCCCGATTTTAGCCCACCTCTCGGGCCCTCCGATCAGCTTTCCGTAGCCGTGGAAAATAAGCATCGAGAAGCCGAAACCCACTCTGAGCAGGAAAATTGCTAAATCGGTATCTTTCTCTCTGCGGTGACCTAACATATTTTATACTTTATACTAACAAGACCTGTAAGACAAGATTCCCTTCAATGGATTCGGACCAAGCGGTCCTATCAAACAAGGTCTTCCCCGCCGTCAACCCCTATCAGGTTACCCGTGATCCAGGAAGCTTCGTCAAGAGAGAGAAGCGCAATGGCTTTTGCCACGTCTTCCGGTGTCGTCAATCTTCCCGAAGGATTTGCCGCAAGAGCGTGGTCAACGAGCTTTTCGTTTCCCGGAATCTTTCTCAGCGCGGGAGTGTCCGTTACCCCGGCCATTATTGAGTTTGCGGTAATACCGCTTGGAGCGAGCTCGACGGCAAGCTGGCGTATGTGGGCCTCTATGGCCGCCTTGGCGGCCGATACGGCGCCGTAAGTAGGCCATACCCTGTGACTCCCTGAACTCGTCATGGCGAATATTCTCCCACCCTCGCCCATTATTCCCTCCATAACAAGATCCTGCGCCCAGTAAACGATGCTGTGGGCCATCACGTCCAGGGTCATGTCAATGTTCCTGCTGTTAAGAACGTCTCTGCGTTCATCCGCAACATAGCGCTTAAGCGTCCCGAAGGCGACGGAATGTATCATCACCTTTACCTGGGAGCCATCCTTTTGCACCACGTCCTTTATGTCCGCAATGACCTCCTGTCTTTTTTCCGCATCGGCGACATTTACGTTGTAGAACCTGACATCGCTTCCCGTGCTCTTTATCTCCTCGACTATGCCCTCCACCTTAGCCATCGTGCCCCTGCGGTCAAGGTGTACGCCGAAAATATTCATTCCCCGGCGCGCAAGCTCAAGGCTGCAGGCCTCCCCGAAGCCGCTTGAAGAACCGAGCACAAGCGCCCAGTTACCTTTAATCGAATTTTCAAACAATCTACGCTACCTCTCCAGATATCGAATTTTAGGAAGTGGAATCGTACACGATTCCTCATCCTTTTTCTAAACACGACGGATCACTGTAACCCCTCGTCCGTCTCCTTGCCGGAAGAAACCGCGTATTCCGAGAGTTCAGATTTCTCTGAGAAATCAGGGGGAAGCTCCTTCGAGGTTTTTACCCCTAACTCCTTGAGATCCAAAGCTCTTTTCACGAGGTTGCCCTTCCCGTCGCGAAGACTGTTCATCGCCTTCTGATAGGCCTGATCGGACTGTCCTATGCGCTTTCCGACTTCTTCAAGATGCTCAGTGAAAGTGACGAACTTATCGTACATCCTGCCGGCGCTTTCCGCTATCTCCCTGGCGTTTGCGTTCTGATACTCAAACTGCCAGATGCTGTGTATTGTTCTAAGCGTCGCGAGAAGAGTCGAGGGGCAGACGATTATAACGTTCTTCTCGAAAGCCTCGGAGTAAAGATCCCTCTCGGCTTCTATGGCCAGCATGAAGGCGGATTCAAGCGGAACGAACATCAAAACGTAGTTAAGGCTCGTGATTTCGGGAATATCCTCGTATGCCTTGGAACTGAGTTCCTTTATGTGGTTTCGAAAAGAGTGAACATGCTGCCTTAGGAAATCCTTCCTCTCTTCCTCATTCTCGCAGGACATGTATCTCTCGTAAGCAGTGAGCGAGACCTTGGAGTCGATTACGACGTCTTTTCCCTCGGGAAGATGAACTATCACGTCGGGTCTCAGCGTGTTGCCGTCCCCACCCCTGTAGCTCGGCTGTGAGTGATATTCCCTGCCTTCGGACAGCCCAGACATCTCAAGCGCCTTCTCAAGCACTATTTCCCCCCAAGCGCCCTGGGTCTGCGACTCTCCCTTGAGGGCAGTGGTGAGATTAACGGCTTCGCGGCTCATCTGCTCGCCCAGGTTCTTGAGGTTCTCTATGTGAACTTGCAGAGAAGCTCTGTCTTTGCTCGCCTCCGTGTGGGTATCGGTGACTTTCTTCTCGAAATCCTTTATCTGCTCGCGGAGGGGGTTCAGCAGGGTCTCCATATCCGTCTTGTTCTTGTCGGTGAATTTCTTGGTCGTATCCTCGAAAATCCTGTTTCCGAGGTTCTCAAACTCATCACTGAGTCCTTTTTTCGCCTCATCGAAAGCTTTTCTTTCCTGCTCTATGGTCGCACTGAGCCCTGAGAGAAGGCTTTCTTTTTCGGTAACCTGGGAAGTGAGTTCTCTAACCTGCCTTTCGAACCCGGAAATCCTGGAATCACGGTCCGCAATGGCGGCTTCTTTTTCTTTTACGCTGGACTCAAGAGAAGCTTTCTCGGCGTTAAGATTACCTGCAGCCTCAACCGACTTTTTAAGTTCCCCTTCCAGCAAGTCACCCTTGTTCTTTGACTCTTGCAACTCGGTTTTAATAAAGGAAAGTTCGGCCTCGGTCGCCTCACGGCGCCCCTTCTCCTTGGTCAGGTAGTAGAACAGCACCAGGGCAGTAATCGCTATCGCTCCCAAGTGGGTAAGCAGGTCGGAGATATTCATGGCAGGTTTGATATTATAAATGATCGGGGTTGATAATAAAAATCTAATATATATACTAGACTATACTAGATTAGTATATATAGAGGAGTTAGAACCATGAGCACTTCCAAAAGCCAGCATGTCTGGACCGTCGCCGAAGCCAAGGCGAAGCTTTCCGAAATACTGAGGCTTGCCGAGACGGAGGGTCCTCAGCGTATCGGAGTACGGAGGTCCTTCGTTCTTGTACCCTCCAAGTTGTGGCAGACCAAAGAACCGCCTAGAAAGCATATGGGTAAATGGCTAGTTGAAAATATGCCGAGGGGGACAAACCTCCCGGTCCCCGACCGCCGCGAACCTGAACGCGGAATCCCGTTCATTGATGAGGATGATTCCGAATGAGTGGTTATCTTCTGGACACCAACGTTATATCTGAACTGACTAAACAATTACCGAACCCGAGAGTAGTCGAGTTTCTGTCAGAGCATGAGGAACTCTGGCTTTCTACGATTGTTATGCACGAACTGGAATTTGGTCTTCAACTTCTTCCACAAGGAAATCGTCGCCATAGTTTACAGATCACGCTGTCAGAGTTCATCGCAGAAATGGAGCAACAAGGCCACATTTTGTCACTGGGCCGACAAGAAGCAGAGTTGGCAGCGCGACTCCGGTCTCAAGCCCGCAGGTCCGGCCGTGTGCTACACTTGGGTGACGCGCTGATTGCGGGAACGGCCAAAACTCATGGCCTCTCGATTGCCACGCGAAATACGGAGGATTTTGCCGTGACTGACGTAAGGGTTAAAAACCCGTGGGAATGAAAACTGTGCCGTCTGCGCCTTGTTGGTAAAGCAATATCAGGTGAAGCCAGACTGTCAGATATGCCGAGTCAGCTCTTGATTATTTCCACGGAGGGGACGACAAAACGTTCTCCTTCCTCAACAAAGTCGGGAACCTTGTCATTATGAGTGACCATTGACCTTATAATCCGGTTGCGGATCCCTTCCCTGGACACTCCACGTAACCTGTATAGTCACGCAGTATTTCCTTAAGCATTTTGTTTCTCGCCACACTCAGACCATATTCGTCGGTCCTTGCGTATCCATAAAAACCATCTCCCGAAATTCCCAGGGAACACATTACCTCTTGATATTCTAAAACCAGAACCCGCATAGCGTCCCTGTTGCCACCTAATACATTTCCATATTCCTTTACTCAATAGACATTAAGGACATTTTTCAAAAAATTTACAGGAGGCTTCAAGTGACAAGACAAAACCTGTATGAGGAATCAGAATTTGCGAAATTGAACGAAGCGGTCGGAAAAAGTGTGACAGAAGAAGACAAGTACGTGTCAGAAGAGCTTGCGGCCATCCAGAAAAGCGCAGAAACAGTTTCCGATGCTGAAATAGAACAAAACCTTAAAAGTCTTGTCAGTGAATCCATATCAGAAAATACGCTTAAGGCTTACCGGGGGGTTCTGCGTCTGCTCAGTGAGTTTATGGACATTAACAACAAAGCCATGTCCGTTGACTTGCTGCTAGAGAAGCTAAACGACTTGTCACTTGCCCGTTATATCGCGACACTGGAAACCAAAGGCAGGGCCCCGGCAACCGCACAGATAGCGATAGCGGCTGTTTCCTATATGGCGAAACTCAGAGAACGCAAGTCTCCCGCAGGCAAACTCACAGACGCGGCAATGCGAGGATTCCGCCGCAGGTGCGCACACCGAGGACGCGGGCAGGCCCGCGGCATTACATGGGCACAGGCGGAAAAAATAGTTGCCGTAGCCTTGAGCAATCCAGATTCCCTGACGGGCATTCGGGACGCAGCCTTAATCTCGCTTATGTCCGATGCCATGTTGAGAATCTCCGAGACGGCGGCGTTGCTTGTCTCCGACATCACGGAAGAAGCTGACGGTTCCGGACGGATTAACATTCACAGATCAAAAACAGACCAGGAAGGCAGGGGAACCGTTCTCTATCTCGGGCATCCTACAATGGCGCGGATTAAAACGTGGCTGGAAGCTGCTAAGGTGAACAGCGGAGCCTTGTTCCGAAGGGTATCACGCGGAAGCTTTCAGACATCCAATGTCGGAGAAGCAGCGCTTTCCCCTTTATCCATACGCCGCATTCTGAAAACCAGGGCAAAACAGGTGGGCATAGAAGGAGTGAGCGGTCATTCTCTGCGAGTCGGTGCGGCACAAAGCATGGCTATTGGCGGAGCCACTCTAGTTGATATGCAGATTGCGGGCCGCTGGAAATCGGCTCAAATGCCAGCCCAATACGCAAGATACCAGCTTGCGGAGCGCAACGCCGTTGCCCGACTACGTTACGGAAAATAACAAACATTTGCTGAGATGCAATCTCAGTGCCGTAATACCAAGTAACGGGCATCACCAACCCACTGTTCTATTCTCTGTTTCTGTTCCTTAACTGAAATTAAGGAACAGAATCAAGAAGCGTGAAAGTGTTTTTAAGAGTTCAAAAGGAAATTTATTAAAGGAGGATTTACATTATGAGATTACGTAATCTTTTATTTGTCCTGCTGTTGTGCATGACAGTAGGAATATTTAGTGCTTGCACCGGTGATGATGGGGCGCAAGGGCCTCCGGGACCCCAAGGGCCGCAAGGTGAACAGGGACCTCCGGGTGAATCAGGAATGGATGGTGAAGATGGTGAAGAAGGCTGCGAAGATTTTGTTGAGAGAATTCGTTTTGACGGAACTAGCGGTGATGACATTATTTGCGGTAACGCAAGAGGTAATGTCATTAGGGGAGAGGAAGGGGATGACACCATTTTCGGTAAAGAAGGAAATGACAGGCTTCATGGGAATGATGGGGATGATACCCTTCACGGCGGAGCCGGTGATGATACTCTTAGCGGAAATGAAGATGATGACGAACTTAACGGAGATGCCGGAAAAGATACACTTGATGGTGGTCCCGGCGATGACGTGATGGATGGAGGCGAAGGTGATGACACCCTTCGGTCTAGTGCCCACATGGACGGTTCGGATGACCTCATAGGTGGGGATGGAACGGATGTTGTTAGCTTTGGTGAAATGGATCTTAATGGCACCAATGAAGGTAATTGCGATAGTGGTAATGCCGAAATTGGCGTAACTGTAAGCCTTCTTACTGGCTTTACCGAGTTTGATGAGGATGCTGACGGTGAGATTGAAGCAACCGATTACTACGACGGTATAGAGAATCTTACTGGAACCTGTGGTGTGGACAGCCTTACCGGGGATGCCGGGGATAATGTTATCATGGGCGGTTCTGGCAATGATGCCATACATGGGGGAGACGGTGACGATGTTATTTCTCCCGGAGCGGACCAAGCAGACCCTAACATTGACGGTAGTACAGGTCTTACTGGCGGAAAGGGGATGGATACACTGGTGGTCTATACCGACGACCATACACTTGCGGCAAATTCGACTTTTGAGAACCTGCAAGGCAGTGAGGCGGCTAATGTGTTAACTGGAAACGCCGGGCCTAATATGATCAATGGTCTTGCTGGGGTGGATACGCTTAATGGTGCGGCCGGAAATGATATTTATGTTGTTGGATACGGTCAGGGCGCGGATACCATCACACTGGTTTATACAGTTACTGAAAAGGACAAAGTACAGTTAAAAGGGTTTCCGGCAGCGAAAAGGAGTTTGACTAAAGTTACGGCGGATGGTGCGAATATACAAGTAGATGGTGAGACTGTTCTGACTTTGTCTTCTACCACTACACCGCCATCAACTGCTACTGTTACGATCATAGACAGCAAATCCAGTATTTTTGAATTTGTTGACTAAGGACCTAAATTTAAGGGAAGAACCTCATGATCCTCTAGTGAATTGTTTCCAAAACAAAACGTCCATCATCGTTAACTAGACCATCCTGAAAATTCTTCCTTATGGCCCGGGTTTGAGAGATCGAATCCGGGCCTTTCTTATAAGATACTTTCCTAATTAAAGGAACTGGTTGAACAGTCGGTGCCTTTTTGCACCTCCCGTACTCTGTTCGTAAAAGCCTAGCAAGCTATCCAGTTCCCTTTTTATTGTGCCGAGTGCGTATTCTCATGATTTCGGACGCCAATTCTCATTAAAACCGGACAGTAATTCTCACTGAATTCGGACATCCGGTTCTCTCTTTTTTTCTTCTTCAAAACAGACTTTACCACGTCAGCAATTTTTCTGTCAAACAACGA
>JAJDUA010000046.1 GCA_022826905.1 Candidatus Dadabacteria bacterium | reverse complement strand
CCGTCTTATAGGGCATCGTCTCTGCGCTCGTCTCCATGACTCAAGCATTGAGCTGTACATGGGTGAGCGTCATCAGCTGACGCTGCCGAGGAGAAGAAACAATGGCGACAAAACCATTTACTGCGTCAACTACCATCACGTAATTCACAGTCTCAAGAAGAAGCCCGGGGCGCTTATGAGGCTTGTGTACCGTGATGAGTTGTTTCCAAGGGAGGAGTACAAAAAGTGCTTTGAACTCGCGGTGGAGCTTGTGGGGAGCAGGGAAGCTTGCAGGATAACGGTAAAGCTCCTTGCCCTGGCGCATGAGCAGAGCTGTGAAGACCAGCTTGCCCTTGCAATAAGGGACACAGTAAATTCCGGGGAACTGCCCGACGTGGACACACTCACAGAGCGTTTCGTTATGAAGGCGGGGCCGATGAGGGAGGTGGATGTTCAGACGGGAGATCTTTCAGACTACACGCCGTTATTTGGACTTATTAAAGAAAAAGGAGGAAAGAAATGAATGACAGTGCGAAAGAAAACACAAGAATCGACTCTCTGGGGCTTACCCTGATGTTCTCCGAGCTCAGAATGCCTGCCATAAAGAACACCTGGGAGAAGTTTGCGGAGCAGGCCGACAGGGAAGGATGGCCTGCGGGGAGACTGCTCTGGGTGCTTGCCGAGCTTGAACTCGCGGAGCGAGGTCGCAGGAGAATACAGCGTCATCTGAAAGAAGCTCATCTCATAGCCGGCAAGAGTCTTTCAAGCTTCGACTTCTCCGCGGTTCCCACAATATCCCCCTCAAGGGTGAGGGCTCTTGCTTCAAACGATTCGTGGCTCAAAGGAGGTCACAACGTGATAATCTTCGGACCTCCGGGAGCTGGGAAGAGTCATCTGGCTTCGGCCATAGGTCTTGCCCTGGTGGAACAGGGCAAGAGGGTTATGTTCACTCGTACCACAGACCTTGTGCAGAAACTCCAGATGGCCCACAGGGAGCTTCGCCTGGAGAGCGTGCTTGAGAAGCTCAACCGTTATGACCTGCTGATTCTTGATGATCTTGCGTATGTACGCAAGGACCGGGACGAGACCAGGGTGCTGTTTGAGCTCATATCGAACCGTTATGAGAGCAGATCACTGCTTATTACGGCGAATCAGCCGTTTGAGGAGTGGAAAAACGTATTCCCTGACGAAAATACGGCTGTGGCGGCCGTGGACCGCCTTGTACATCATTGCGTAATCCTTGAAATGAACGTAGAGAGCTACAGATTGCGTCACGCAATGAAGAAAAAGAAGGAGGAAGGAAAGAAAAAACGGGGAAGACCTGCGAAATATGCTACCGAGAACAACTCGGAGGGTCTGACCTCGAAAACAGAGGATTGATATCCGTCAGATATGCCGGTATTGTCTGACGATCAGCGACACTGAAAAGTGTCATCCTGTTTGTCGCAACAGTGTCACCTTGATTGACGCGCTATATCAGGTTTATGAGATAGCAAAGGGCGACGTGGTCTTTATCCCCGCAGGAGAGTTGCACTGGTATGAAGCTTACGGAGAGGAGCCTTTTGAGTTTCTGTCGGTTTTGCCGAACAAAAACGACGAGATGGCTTTCGCAGAATAGCCGCGCTGAAAACCGGCTATTGGCGTTGTAACCTTGCCTAGGTGGCCACCGCTGCCACTGAATGTTTGAGGAATTCTCGGTCCTTCCTGTGTTATAATATAAGTATGTATGTAAAAAAGGTTAAAGAAGTCGAAAGCACTATTATTGGAGCAGGGCAGGGTACTTCAAGGCAGGTTCTTATCAGTCCGGAGGAAGGTCCGAACTTCGCGATGAGAAAGTTTGTTATGCAGCCTGGAGGCGATATCCCGGCTCATACCAATGCCGTTGAGCATGAGCAGTATGTGCTCGGGGGCAGGGCGCGGATTGGAATCGGAGACGAAGTGTATAACGTTGAGAAGGATGACGTAGTTTTTATTCCTGCCGGCGTGCCACACTGGTATGAAGTTGATGGTGAAGAGCCTTTTGAGTTTCTGTGTCTCGTGCCGAATCTTGAAGACAAGATAGAGCTTATAAAATAATCGTGCTTGGGACCAGTTGAATCTGGCGGAGAGAGTGGGATTCGAACCCACGAGGGAGCGTAAACCCCCTACACGCTTTCCAGGCGTGCACCTTCGGCCACTCGGTCATCTCTCCGTGTATTCTGTTCTGACGACACTACAAAACTGTCGCTTTTTCGGGAATTTTATAAGCAATTTCCCGCAGTTTATGAAAAACCTCTCTAGTTTAACAAGAGAATCGGGTTTATTAAAATACAGAAATGCCGAAAAAATGGAAGCTAAAAAAAAGCACTTCGCTCAACGACTACAGAATTTTTTCTACCAAGAGGAAAAGTGCCGTTTCCCCCAAAGACGGCGCCGTCCACGATTTCTACATAATAGATGCTCCCGACTGGGTTAACATTGTCCCCGTTACGCCCTCTGGAGAAATCGTTCTTATAAGGCAGTTTCGCCACGGCACCGCAGAGGTCACGCTTGAGATTCCGGGCGGAATGATCGATCCGGGAGAAAGCCCTGTTGAGTGCGCGCGCAGGGAACTCCTTGAGGAAACGGGTTTTACCTCCACTCGGTGGGAGCAGATAGGGTGCGTCAGGCCGAAACCCTGCATTCATGTCAAACTCCTGCTTTACCTTCCTGGCATCTGACTGTGAGCGGACATCGGAACCGTCTTTTGACACTACAGAAGACATAGAAACCCTGCTTGTCGCTCCGCGGGAAATAAAACGATACATAAGGGAAGGCACCCACTGCTGTCCCAACGTTTTGAGTTGAGTGTATTGTAACCGACTGATTACAAACACTAAATCAGCAATAATGGATGTTGCCGACTTGAACTGTAAAAATCAAATTCCGACGATGTTTCTACCTGTCAATACTATAGAGAACAACATTCTTTATAAGGGAAAAGTAGTAATTTCAGGAAGATAGATTGTGTTTCTTAGTACTTTGTTCCACGGTGCTAAACTGTTACAATGACGATAAAAAGATCAAGTCTCTACAGAATTCTACAGATTCTGAGGCTTGCTCTGTTTGAAAAAATTCCATTAAATCAACTACTTACAACAGGGCTGGATTTCTCTTCTGCTCCAGCGTGTTGTAACCGACTGAATTTACTTGATTAACAACGGGACACTAGTGGAAGGCACCATAGATCACTGCATAGTGATAGCGGCGTTCGGGTTTTACTTTCTCGGGGAGTGAACCTGTTGATTTCTCCGGGTTTAGCGAGAATAATAGTCCCCTATCTTAAAGGGCGGGTGGCGGAATAGGTAGACGCGACGGCCTCAAAAGCCGTTGGGCTTTGGCCCGTGAGGGTTCGATTCCCTCTCCGCCCAGAAGAAAGCTGCCGCTTCCCTCTCCCTAAACACCGTATCCCTCAGTACCTGGCCATTTCCGAGTCGTACTTCTCAGCCCACTCGTCTATGCCGCCCTTGAGGTTCTTAACCTTGCTGAAACCCTGCTCGACAAGGAAAGTCGCAGCCTTCATGCTTCTCCCCCCGTGGTGGCAGTGAACGACTATGTCGTCCTTCGGGTCAAGTTCGTCCGTTCTGTCCTTGAGTTCGCCTAGGGGAATAAGCCTTGAGCCGTCGATACTGCATATCTCGTACTCATGGGGCTCCCTCACGTCGATCAGAACGAAGTCGGCCTTGTTCTCCTTGATGGTGCTGAATTCCTCGACGGTTATCTCCTCGACCTTGGGTTTTTCCTCTTCGGCTTCTTCGCCTCGGCCGATGCCGCAGAATTCCTGATAATCTATGAGCTCGGTCACGGTTGGGTTCTCGCCGCAGACGGGGCAGTCGGGATCCTTCCTGAGCTTGAGTATCCTCGGCTCCATGTTAAGGACGTCAATGAAGAGAAGCCTTCCTATAAGCGGCGTTCCCTCGCCGATTATAAGCTTTACGACCTCGGATGCCTGCATGGTTCCCACAACCCCGGGCAGTATTCCCAGCACTCCTCCTTCGGCGCAGCTCGGCACGAGTCCCGGGGGAGGGGGCTCCGGATAGAGACACCTGTAGCAGGGGCCTCTTTTCGCGTCGAACACGCTTACCTGGCCCTCGAACCTGAAGATGCTCCCGTAGACGTTTGGAATTCCGAGTAAAACACAGGCGTCGTTCGTGAGATACCTAGTGGCGAAATTGTCCGTTCCGTCAACGACCACGTCATAGCCTTTCATTATCTCCATGGCGTTGTCCGAATTCAGCATCTCGTTATAGGTAACGATATTGGTATCGGAGTTAAGCTCCAGGAGACGATCCCTTGCGGATTCCACCTTGGGAGTGCCGACGGTCTTCTCGCTGTGGATTACCTGCCTTTGCAGGTTGCTGAAATCCACCACGTCAAAATCCAGTATTCCCAGGGTGCCGACCCCCGCGGCCGCGAGGTAGAGAGCAAGCGGAGACCCAAGCCCTCCGGCGCCGATACACAGAACCCTTGAGTTCTTGAGTTTTTTCTGTCCCTCAATGCCGACTTCAGGCATTATAAGGTGCCTGCTGTACCTGGTTATCTCCTGGTTGCTCAAGTCCATTTTGAATACCTTCCTTGCTATCTAAAACATTCAGATAGTAAAGTTAGTGCATGATCTGCGTATTTTCAAACCGCAAGCGCAACTTTCCCGTCAGTTAAGAAACGGGAATTTCCTTGGGAATTGGAATAACCGAATTCTTAGTTTCCTGGGAATTAATTCTTTACTACTACGTTGGTTGCGGTGGGACCCTTCTTACCTTGAGTGATCTCAAAGCTTACTTCGTCACCCTCATTGAGAGTCTTGTAACCCTCTCCCTCAATAGCGGTGTAATGAACAAAAACATCATCCTCCACTTCGGCGGATGTTATAAATCCATAGCCCTTCGAGCTATTAAACCATTTTACAGTTCCCTGCATTGTAATACCTACCTCTAAATTAATATTTGCGGGATTATCCCACACCTATATTACTTTGTCAAACCGCACTTGCCCTGTCTCCAGAAAAAATTCTGGATGCGGAGGAAAACATACGGTAGTTCTCAAAGCGTTTCGCGTTATACCTTGCATCTCAAATCCGCGCAGAGCGGATTCTTAAGCAGGCACAACGTTGGTTGCGGTGGGTCCTTTTTTACCTTGAGTGATCTCAAAGCTTACTTCGTCACCCTCATTGAGACTCTTGTAACCGTCTCCCTCAATAGCGGTGTAATGAACAAAAACATCATCCTCCACTTCGGCGGATGTTATAAATCCATAGCCCTTTGAGCTATTAAACCATTTTACAGTTCCCTGCATCTTAATACCTACCTCTAGAAATTTAATATCCGCGGGATTATCCCGGACCTATGTTGCTTTGTCAAACGAAATTTTTCCCTCTCCAGAAAAAATTCTGGGTCAGGAGGAAACCGTATAGTGTTTCTCGGGACTTTTCGCAGTATAATTACGTGCATCTCAAATCCGCACAAAGCGGATTCTCAAAGTAGGTATGAAATCAATGGAAGACAGGAAAAGAAAAAGAATCTATATTTTCTGCATAGTGCTGTTTCTGCTCGGAGGGGGGCTTTTCTTTTATAACGTGGTGAAAAGTTTCACCGGCCTTGGCTCAACGCTTAGTGAATACGCTTTTCCGGGAAGCCACTCAATCCGGCTTGAGGAAAAGGGGCTTTATTCAATCTACCACCAGTATGAAAGCGCTTTTAACGAAGGAAAGACAAGCGGGGACTCCATCGGGGAGGACTCGATAGTCGTTTACCTGAGAAAAGCTTCCGACGCGGAAAACGTGGAACTCAAGGTTCCCGATTCTCAGAAAAGATACAGTTACATGGGAAAGAGGGGAGTGAAGATGTTTGAGTTTGAAAACCCCGGGCCGACAGCTTACGTGATCGAGTCTTTCTCAGGTGTCACTTCGCAAACATCCCCGTACACCCTGGTTCTTGAGCGCGGGTTCGAGATAACGAGGCTTAAGGGGATACTTGTCTCCCAGGCGTTTTTGCTTGTCCCGACCCTTTTCGCGATAATACTTTTCATGCGCACCTACATAAGGAGCTGACCGCGGCGGATGTTCAGAGAAGTAAAATCCCGGGTTCTTGCTTTCGACATAGAGTGGGTTCCGGACCCAGAATCGGGAAAGGCCGCGTACGGGCTTCCTGGAGATATGCCCGACCGCGATGTGATCGAGTTCATGTGGGAGCAGGGCGGGGCAACAAAAGAAGAACCGATGCCGTTTCTCAAGATGGTTCTCTCAAAGATAGTTTCCATCTCGATGGTGTTCCGGGAATCTGAAAGCGACGGAACGGTTTCAAGGCTCAAGCTTCACTCGATTCCGTCGATTCCGACCTCTGAAGAGGATTGCTCGGAGAGAAGAATCATAGAGGATTTTTTCAGGATTCTCGACAAGCACCACCCCCAGCTTGTGGGGTACAACTCTTCGGGGTCCGACATACCCATTCTGGCCCAGAGAATGATCAAGCACGGGCTCCGGGGCGGTTTTTTCGCCCAGAGACCCAACAGGCCCTGGGAAGGAGCCGATTTTTTCGCCCGCGGAAGCGACTGGAACGTCGATCTGATGCGCTGCGTGAGCACTTGGGGGAAAGGCACCCCGTCTCTTCACGAAATATCGGTTGTAAGCGGAATCCCGGGCAAGATGGAGGGAGTAGACGGAAAGCAGGTCGCCCCGATGTGGCTTGAAGGAAGACTTGACGAGATAGTAGCCTATAACGAGTGCGACGCCCTTACGACCTATCTTCTGTGGCTCCGGATGGCCCACTCGATCGGGCACTTCGACTCAGAGCAGTACGCAGAGGAGCAGCAACTGCTTCGCGACATGATAAAGCAAGAGTCTGAGAGCCCCCGGAGGCGCCGGCATCTTCTGGGTTATCTGTCAAAGTGGGAGAGCCTGAGCGGGGTAGGGGCAGATGAGTAAGCAGCCCGACAGCCAAGGCGTCGCCGTTCTTTCCTTCTACAAGTTCGTTGATCTTGACGGCCTCTTCGAAATAAAGGAGTCTCTGCTCTCGCTTTGCGGGGAAAACGGCATAAACGGCACCTTCATTCTCGCTTCTGAGGGAATAAACGCCACCGTGGCGGGCACCCGGGAGGGCATAGACGGGCTTATCGCCTATCTTGAGAACGACACGAGGCTCTCGGGCGCGCAGTACAAGCTGAGTTACAACGAGAAAAGCCCCTTTCACCGGCTTAAGGTCAAATTCAAAAAGGAACTGGTTCCCATGGGCGTAAGCGGCATAAGGCTGCAGCGCCTCTCAGGAAAGCGCATACCGCCCGAGCGGTGGAACGAGCTTATAAGCCGCCCCGGCGTGCTTCTTATAGACACGAGAAATGATTACGAGAACCGCGTCGGAACCTTCAGGGGCGCCGTGAATCCTGAGACTGAGCACTTCAGGGAGTTTCCCGAATACGTGAGGGAAAACCTCGACCCGGCAGAGCACACGGAAGTTGCGATGTTCTGCACGGGCGGGATAAGGTGCGAGAAAGCGACATCCTATCTTCTTGAGAGGGGCTTTAAGCGGGTGTATCAGCTCGAAGGGGGAGTGCTTTCCTACCTTGAGCGGGTTCCGCGCGAGCAGAGCCTCTGGGAAGGGGAGTGTTTCGTGTTTGACGACCGCACCTCGGTCGGCCACGACCTCTCCAGGGGAACCTGGAGTACGTGCAGGAACTGCAGGGCTCCCGTATCCGAGCAGGACAGACAGTCAGAGGGATTCCAGGATGGGGTGTCCTGTCCCCGCTGCCACGCTGAGCTTACTCCCGAGAGGATTTCATCGCTTGAGGAAAGACAGAAGCAGATGAGGCTTGCCAGGGAGAGAAACCGCAAACATCTTGGGGCCGTAATAAGAAGAGGAAGCGCGAAACGGGCGCGGGGTTAATCTCGGGCGTCGAGCTCGTCCTTTAATATCTTGTAGTCTATGCTGTCGACAAGAGCTTTCCAGCTCGCTTCCACTATGTTGTCGGAAACCCCCACAGTGCTCCACCTCTTCTCCCCGTCTCCCGATTCCACAAGCACCCTTACCACGGAGTCGGTGCCGCCCGACCTTGACACTACTCTTACCCTGTAATCCAGCAGCCGCAGGGTCTTGAGTCCGGGGAAGAATTTCTCAAGCGATTTCCGAAGCGCCCCGTCTATCGCGTTTACGGGACCGTTTCCCCTTGACATCGTGTATTCCGTGACGCCGTTTACCTGTACCTCCGCGGTGGCTTCTGAGAGCGGCTCCTCGTCTGCTTCCCGTTTTTCGACCAGTGTCCGGGTGCTCTTGAGATAGAATCGTTTTTTGTAAATGCCCAGGGTTTTTCTCACCAGCAGTTCAAAGGACGCGTCCGCCCCCTCGAATTCGTAACCCTGATTCTCTAAAACCTTTAGCTCGTTCAGCACCTTGAGGATTCTTTCGTCCTTGGGGTCTATGTCCACTCCCAGTTCCTGTGCCTTGTAGGCTATGTTGGCCCGGCCGGAGAGGTCAGAGACCAGCACCCGCCTCCTGTTGCCGACGCTGCGGGGCTCCACATGCTCGTATGTATCTGAATTCTTCATCACGGCGCTTACATGAATTCCCCCCTTGTGGGCGAAGGCGCTTTCGCCCACAAAGGCCTGCTTCTTCAGAGGCGGAAGATTTGTGAGCTCATGAATGAAATGGGATACGGAATAGAGTTTTTTCAGGTTCTCCGCGGAAATGGAATTCATCCCGAGCTTTAAGGCGATATTCGGTATTATGGCGCAGAGATTGGCGTTTCCGCACCGCTCCCCGTAGCCGTTCATGGTTCCCTGGACCTGGGACGCTCCCCCCCTTACCGCGTAAAGCGTGTTAGCGACTCCGACTTCGCTGTCGTTATGGGTATGTATTCCCAGGCTCGGGTTATCGAACATGCCGTTAACTTCCCTTATGGCGCCCTCGACGTCCCATGGCATGGAGCCGCCGTTTGTGTCGCATAGAACGACCGTGTCAACCCCCGCCCCGTAGGCGGTTTCAAGAACCTTCGCTGAGTACTCGGAGTTTCTCTTCCAGCCGTCAAAGAAATGCTCGGCGTCGAAGAACACCTTGTCCACGTGGCGCTTTAGGTACTCGATCGAGTCGTGCACCAGCTCGAGGTTCTCTTCAAGCTCTATTTTGAGAGCTTCTGTGACCTGGAAGTCCCAGCTTTTCCCGACAATCGTCACGACCGGAGTCTCGGCCTCCAGGAGCGCCTGTATGCTCGCGTCTTCCTCGCAGCTCTTCCTGGCGCGTCTTGTGCTTCCGAAAGCCGCGACGCTCGCGTTTTTGAGCCCCAGTTTCTTCGCTTCCTCAAAATACCCCTTGTCCCTCTCGTTAGAACCGGGCCATCCGCCCTCGATGTAATGCACCCCGAGGTCATCCAGTCTTTGCGTTATCCGGATCTTGTCGTGTATGGAAAAGGATATGTTTTCCCCCTGGGTTCCGTCGCGCAGGGTCACGTCGTATATCTCAACGGTTCTTGAGTCACTCATCGGTTTTTCCAAGGTTAAAGGCGTTGTGGAGAGTCCTTACGGCGGTTTCCGTGTCTTTCTCCTCAAGCACGCAGGAGATTTTTATTTCCGAAGTGCTTATCATCATAATGTTAATTTCCTCGTTCGCAAGTGCTTTGAACATGCGCGACGCCACTCCGGAGTGGGTCTTCATCCCCACTCCCACCAGGGAGACCTTGGAGATAAGGTTGTCGGAGAGCACCTGCTTTGCTCCCAGCTCCCGGGCCATCTTCTCCGAGAGTTCTATTGATTTTTTGAAATCCGACTTGGGCACGGTGAACGTGAGATCCGTAAACCCTTCCGTGCTCACGTTCTGAACGATCATGTCGACCACTACGTTCTCATCCGCGAGAGACGAGAAAAGCTTGGCCGCTATGCCGGGCTGGTCGGGCATCTGGGTCACGGTGATTTTCGCCTGATCCCTGTCGTAGGAGACTCCCGACACCACAACTTCTTCCATGGATTTCATAACTTTATCCTCATCAAGTACCCACGTTCCCTCGTCCTCGGGCCTTGGAGTTGACTTAACATGTATAGGCACTTTAAATTTTTTTGCAAATTCCACTGCGCGGGCCTGAAGCACCTTGGAGCCCAAGGACGCCATCTCGAGCATCTCATCATAGGAGATCCGGCTGAGTTTTCTTGCGTCGGGACAGATCCCGGGGTCCGTGGTGTAAACCCCGTCCACGTCATCCTTGTAGAGCTCGCACGCGTCGGCCCCCATCACGGCCGCGAGCGCCACCGCGGTCAGGTCGGAGCCTCCCCGCCCGAGCGTGGTGAGATTCCCGTCCTCGTCAACTCCCTGGAATCCTGCTATGACGACCGCTTTTTTCTCCCCGAGGGCAACCCGGATGTTCCTGTCGTCAATCGACTTTACCTTCGCCTTGGAGTAAATGTTGTCGGTGGTGATCCTTATCTGGTGTCCCTGGAAAGATATGGCATCCTCCCCGAGCGACTTTATCGTCATCGCCACAAGGCCGGAAGATACCTGCTCCCCGCTTGAGGTTATCACGTCAAACTCCCTTTCATCGGGGGGATCCATCACCTCTTTTGCGAGGCCGACCAGCCTGTCGGTTTCGCCCGCCATGGCGGAAACCACCGCTATCACGTCGTTTTTCTTCTTTTTCGTCGCTATTACATGCTCGGCTACGCGCCTTATTTTTTCGATGCTAGCAACGCTTGTTCCGCCGTATTTCTGAACGACAAGAGCCATTTTTCCTTACCTGCAACCTTTATTGTTCTCGATTCCTCATCCCCTTGGGGCGGGAATTGGATATCAATTATAACAGCGTTTCCCGGTAATACATCCCGCACCTTGTCGGCCCATTCCACGACGGAGATGCCGTCTCCGTAGAAAAATTCCTCGTAGCCCGTATCCTCGAACTCGGCCCCGCCCGACAGTCTGTAGACATCGAAGTGGAAAAGAGGCACGCTTCCTTCATAGCAGCTCATTATGACGAATGTGGGGCTGTTTGGTTCCTCCTCTATTCCCAGGCCGCGGGCAAGTCCCTTGGCGAAAACCGTCTTTCCCGCGCCGAGGTCTCCCGTGAGTCCCACGACGGAGCCCCTGGGTATCAGTTTTCCCATTATCTCACCGCAAAGCATAGTCTGCTCGGGTCTGCTTACTTCTAGGAGGAATGCGGGTTCCATGGGAGCTATCTTACCGTGGCGAAATGCCTTTCTTCCGTGGATGAAATGACGGAGTTTCTAGAAGCGGGGATTTTACGCGATATTTCGGAGGCGGTAAAGCCTGCGGTGCCCGTTTCCTCTAAAAGAAGGTCGGCCGCGTGGCCGTGGAGGAAAACGCCGAGCAGGCATGACTGAAGAGGGTCGTACCCCTGGGCCGCGAGCCCCCCGATTATTCCCGTAAGCACGTCTCCGGTCCCGGCCGTGGCCATGGCGGAATTTCCGGTCGGATTTATGAACACCTCCCCGCCGGGAGTGGAAACGACCGTTCTCGCCCCCTTAAGGACGACGTAACAGCCGTATCTTTCGGAAAACCGGGTCGAGATCCCGACGCGGTCATCCTGCACCTGTTTTGCTCTTACGCCGCAGAGTCTTGCCATTTCCCCCGGGTGCGGAGTTATTACCGCGGGAATTTTTGTTTTCCTGAGCATCCCGGGATCCTTTGAAATTATATTGAGAGCGTCGGCATCGAGCGTGAGCGGCACTTCGCACTGGGTTATCACCCTTTCCAGGAACTTCCCCGTGCCTTTGGATGTCGATATCCCCGGGCCGACGGCAAGCGCCGTTTTTTTGCCTTCAAGTTCCCTGAGCACCTCTTCGTGCGCGTCGGGATGGAAGGTTCCGTCCTTTGAGTTTTTAAGCGAAACGGACATTACCTCCGTCGTCTTTTCCTCGACGGCCGGGAATATGCTGCCCGGAACCCCAAGGGTTACTAGTCCGCTTCCGGCGCGAAGCGCCGCCTCGGCGGAGAGGACCGCGGCCCCGCTTTTTCCCGGGGAACCGGCGAGCACGAGAAGATGTCCGTAGGTTCCTTTGTGTGAATCGGCGGCCCTTTTCTTTATGAGTCCACGGCATTTTTCAAACGTGAGAAGTTCAAAGGGGAGATCCTCCCAAAGTGATCTGGGGATTGTTATGTCCGTTACGCAGAGCTCCCCAGCGTAATCCACTCCCGGGTGAATGCACATTCCGAGCTTAGCCGGGGCAAAAGTGACGGTAAGGTCGGCCTGCACCGCCGCCCCCAGGGGCCGTCCCGTATCGGCGTCAAGTCCCGAGGGTATGTCCACGGAAACGCGTCGGGCGCTCTGGCGGTTTATGAATTTTATGAGCTTCTCGTAAAATCCTTCCACGTCCCTGTCGAGTCCGGTGCCGAAGATGGCGTCGACTATGACTTCGGTGTCTTTTATCCTGGGAAGCTTTCCGCCGAGCTCCCTTACGTCGGCTTCTATCTCGAGAAGCGAGTCGAGGTTCGTTTTTGCGTCTCCACTGTAGCGTTCCTTTTTCTCCGTGATGTGGACGCTTATCTCTTTTCCCGAGGAAATAAGGTGGCGTGCGATTACGAAACCGTCCCCGGCGTTGTTTCCGGCGCCGCAGATAACCGCCATTTTCTTTGCGGAGGGGCACTCGGCGAGGATGACCGACGCAACGGCCCTTCCGGCGTTCTCCATCAGCACGACGCCCGGAACTCCGAATTCCTCAATCGTCCTTCGGTCTATTTCCCTTGAAATCTGCTTGGTTGAGAGTTTCATGGTTCCCTGGGGATGGTCCCCCGGACCTGCCTATTTCCCCATACCGCCCGCTCCGGTGGGTCTTGTGTCTCCGAGGTCCTTTATATGCGCGTCGATGAATTCCTCGGCGTGATCAAAGCAGAAGTAGTAGGAAAGAAGGGTGCTGCCGCTTCGGTTGACCGTGATCAGCTGGTAGTGGCGGCTGCAGATATCCATTCCGCACCTGACGCACTGCTTGATCTGGTTTCTTTCTCCCGAAAGTTCGCATTGCTCTCCTCCGGGACTTACGTGATCACACTGGTAGATTTCAACTTCTATTGTTTTTACCGACAAGTGCTTTACCTCCCCTTGGTTTCTTCATTAATTATACAGTTTCCTCGGGTAGTTTTGTAACTGATTTGTTTTTCCCGACCGGTGTGGAGTCTCGACAGCAGACCCTCAAAATTCGGTTTCAGATAAACCAGCTTCAGGTTTTCTGAATTTGCCTTCGGTTCCGGGTCACGGCCGGACCGTATGTCCAGTTGAAGTCGGTCGGAATCAAGCAATATCAGTCCGCTTGAGAATTTCCCTCTGGTCTGGGTACGTCTTCGGTATTCATAAACCGCATGTTCGGTGATTGCGAGACTGTCTCCGCCATTGCTGACAGTTATATCGAGGTAGAAGTTAACACCTTGTTCGTCACAGAGGATCTTCAGCCACTTTGCAAACGAGCGTTCGCTTTGGCCTTCGGCACAAACAAATATGCGTTTTCGTCTGGGAATTCGTATATGTCGTCGGACCATCTGTCAGCCGAAAATGGGCAGGCCTCCCAAGGAGCCGCTGCGGTACTGCCTCTGAAGGCTTCCGCCGCGACGCAGACCTTGGATGTTGCGTAACCCGTATGCGCGTGTGACGCCGCCGCGGTCCTTCTCGACTATGTACACTTCTTCTTTTTCCAAGTCGTCAAGGATGGCTGGATTATGTAATGAGCAGATCAACTGGGCATTCTCCGGATTGGTTTCTTTTCTTCGGAACCAATTGAGAATTTCCAATACGAGTTCCGTGTGAAAGTCAGAGTCAAGCGAATCCATAATTGCCAAGCCTCCTGTTTCGAGAACATAGTCAATCAGAGGGAACATTCGTGCCATGTTGCGCGTGCCTGCTGACTCGGCCCCAAGTACGACAGGTACGTCTAGCCCTTGGTGTTCGAAAATCATCATCCATTGGGCATCCGAAATTTGTGATATCTTCAAGTTTTTAATTCCAAGGTCAAAACGTTGCAACTTTTCGGAAACTTTGTTCGCAAGTCCGGGATTCTCTCTATATGCGCGAATTACCGCATCCGTGTCCGGACGCCACGGGTCAGCACCCACAATGTTGGTTGACATATTGCGAAGGTCCTGAGCCAACTTGGGAAAGGGTTCTACTCCCATTCTGTCAAAAGCCGAGATTGCCGAAGCTTCAGGCGTAACGGCAGACAGACGGTTGTCACTTGGGCTTACCTTCAGGTCCCTTGCCAGATAGATTGGCTTGCCCCGTTCCCTCTCAAGGAGGCGCCGGGGGCGACCCTTGGGAAAGGAATAAATAGATTCGTATTTGACGCCGGGATTTGCGATGTCTAGATCGTCCCTGTCAATCTCAAGAACATATCGGTAAAGAGAACCTGTATCACTTATGTTGGGACCAAACCACTTCGTGTCAAATTCCAGACCGATTTTTGTAGGGCGGGTTATCATTTCCTGCTCTAGAAACGGGATGAATGACTTGAGCGTATTAGAGCCCGAATCATAATAGGAGTTTGCGGCGAAAGACATGATGGTGACTAGGGAACGCAACAGGGTCGTCTTTCCCGAGCCGTTGGGTCCGAACATAGCGATTACGCTTGGAAGGCGGATTTCCGGCTGATAGGGGTTCCTACGGAAACAATCTAGTTCAGGAGTTGTTCCGGGGATACGGAAATCAAGCGATATCTCTTCCCTGACGGATTGGAAATTGGATACCTGAAATTTATGTATCATAAGGCTATCTCTACAAATATTTGTTATGTAGAAATAATAATACCCTAAAACAAAGCAGTCAAGAATAGTTTTTAGCAAAAATATTCTACGTTTCTTCTTGCTTTGACAAACGGATCCGCTTGTATTGGATGTAGAAGAAATCCAAACTGGGATTTTACGGACAGGTTTAATTCTCGCATAACGGTTTTCGGTTGAATGATCAATGCAAGCAAAGGTTGCTGAGTAAGAGTTGGTAATTTGCTTGGATAATTTATAATAGACGGGAAGGATAGAGTTGATGATACATCCAAGACAGGCCCTAAACGGCACATTAAAATATTTCTACATCAAGGCCACCGGAAGGCCGAAGCTCCTTAATCTTGAGATAACGAAGCTTTGCAACGCCCGCTGCGATTTCTGCGACTACTGGCAGACAAAGCACGAAGAGCGTCTTTCCGACTACACTCCCGTAATAAAGAAGATAAACCCCCTCGTCACGGTAATTACTGGCGGGGAGCCCATGATCAGAAAGGATCTTCCCGATATCGTGAGACAGATAAAGGGGTGCTCAATATTCATTTTCACTTCCATGGTCACCAAGGGAGATTTCCTTAACGAAGAGAAAACCGAAGAGCTTTTCGATGCGGGGATGGATCAGATCGCCGTTTCCCTTGATTTTCCCGGGGAAAAACACGACACATACAGAGGCATTCCGGGTCTCTGGAAGAAACTATCAGAAACCCTTCCTGAACTGGCGGAGAGGTTTCCTGACAAAAGCCTCGTGCTTAACACCATAATCATGGAAGACAACCTCGACGAGGTGGTCGAGATAGCGAAGAAAGCCAGGGAGTGGGGCATAGCAATATCCTTCAGTTCCTACTCGGTCATGAAAACCAACAACGAGGACCACTTCGTTAAGAAAGAGGCCCTCTCAAAAGTGAGGGAGCTGGTAGAGGAACTGGTTGCGCTTCGAAAGGAGTGGAAGGGAACGATACTCTCAACCGAGTACTACCTGCGGGAAATCCCCGGCTATTTCGAGAGGGGAAGCGTTCCCGACTGCCTGGCCGGCCTCAACCAGATACACGTTACCCCGAGCGGACACTTGAAACGCTGCTCGGAGATGCCCGTAGCTGCCCACTACAGCGAATACAAACCGGACCTTTACGAAAAAACCAAGTGCACTTCCTGCTGGTACAGTTGCAGGGGGGAGACCCAGAGCCCGGCGAACGTCAAAAGGGCCATGGAATACATGGGAATCTATATTTAGCCCGGACGTCTGGGGCCCTTTTCAATACTCTGCGCATTTAACCTGGGTCCGTCTTTGCCGGGCTTGGTTGAGATGCAGGCAAGGATGCGTGATCAGCAACCGTTCTATGGTATTTTTGCCCCTTTCAGCTTCTGGGCGGCTTTATCAAAAGTGTAGGAACCGGAAAATGAACTGCTCTGTGCTTTGGCTACCACACGGGCCTTGTTTATGATCAGAGAATCCGCAAAATCGGTCCCGTCAGATGCTCGATAGTCATTTAAAGCCATCCACACGGCCGGCCCGTCTTCAAAGCGTATGTTCGGTTCCTCAAATAATGCGTGAACCACTGCGGCCAGCTGATTTCTGCTGAGCCGGTACTTCTTCCCGCTTAAGGTCCAGAGGGTTTCTACCAGCACCACATCAGTTACCAGAACCGTATCTGCGCCTTTGATCAGACTGGCCGCTGTATCGGCCTGCGCCTCATCATCATTCAGCAGATAACGCAACAGCACATTGGTATCGACCGCGATCATGAACCCAGGGAGTCTTCCAGAGATTCCTGATCCGTTATTGAAGGGTCGCCCTTAACGTGCTGCAGCAGGTTCCGGGCGGACCCTTTTACCTTTTTAACTATGGTTAAGTGGCCATCAGCAACAAAGGTTTCAATATCATCACCGGGCTTAATGCCAAGCTGGTTGCATTGGCTGGCCGGGAGCGTGATTTGTCTTTTACCGCTGACTTTTGGCATTTTTCACCTCTTTACAAAGTCGGTAATGGTAAGGATAGCATATTCTTTACCTTATGGCAAAAAGTAAAGAACGTGCTGTTTGAGAAATTTTGCCGCAAGCCCGGAAATGGTTTTCCAAGAGAAAATTCCAGCTGTTTTCCAGCTCAGACCACCGCCTCGTACATTCTTGTCATCACGTCGACAATGTCCGGGTCGTTGGTGAGATGCCGGTCCATCGCTATTGCCACCAGATCATGGGGAATCCCGTGCATAGCTTCGGCGATCGGTCCGGCAATCGCCGCAAGCGTGTCGGAGTCCCCTCCAAGTGAGATTGCGTTTCGAATGGCGTCTTCGAAACTTGTCGATTCAAGCGCGCACGTGATAGCTTCGGGAACGGTTCCCTGGCAGGTTACATCGAAGGAGTATCCAGGTCGGATCTCGTCGACTGTCCTAGAGAGATCGTATCCGTATTCGCGTTCGATGGTCCGGCGTATGTGCTCCGGTCCATATTTCTGAAAGGCGAGCCAGATGGCGTGCGTGGCGGCCCTGGCTCCCTTTATTCCCTCGGGGTGGTTGTGGGTGATTTCGGTTACCCGGTCGGCGGCCTTAAGAGCCTCTTCAAGCGGACGGCTTCGGTTAAGGAGGGCAGATGGCGACACCCGCATTGCCGCTCCGTTTCCATAGCTGTGATATGGCTCGGGATCAGGGAGCATGATCCAGTTTCTGAACATGCCGCCGTAGCCGCGGTCCGGATGATCTCGGCACCATTGCTGCAGAGTGGGCGCGGCGGGCAGGTTGTCAAGCAGGATCTCAGCGACCGCTGCTGTACACACCGAGTCGTCGGTGTAGAAGCAGTGGTCTGCGAGGAACTCAAACTCCTTCGTCTTGATACGGTTCCACTCATAGATGGAACCTGCGATGTCTCCAATAATTGCTCCCCAGATAGTTGTTGCCTCCTGTCCGTGTTTTTCCCGCTTCGCCCGACTGTGTGCTAGGAGCTTTCACGAAGCGAGAAAAGACGATGTTTCTTCATGGACAGCGTCAGGACCTCTGGGCTTTCCAGTCGGTGCCGCCGGGGCGGTCTTCAAGCACGATTCCCTTGGAGCTCAGATAGTCCCTGATCTCATCGGCCTTTTTCCAGTTCTTTTCCTTTCTGGCCGAGTTTCTCTCCTCTATGAGCTTTTCTATTTCAAGGGGGTCTATGTCCGAGAGATTCGCGGCGGACTTTCTTCTCTCCATGTACTCGGCCGGTTCCTCTGAGAGCACTCCGAGCACTCCGCATATCTCCTTTATCTTCTCAAGCGCAAGGGTCGCGCTTTGAGTCTTTCCCACGGAGTCAAGCGACCTGTTAATCGAGCGTATCAGGTCAAAGAGATTTCCCACAACGTCAGCGGTGTTAAAATTATCGTTCATCGAGGAGTGAAAATCCTCCTCGAATTTTTTGATCGAACCCTCAAGTGCGGGATCGGAACCCTTTGCCTCCCGCGCCTCGGCGGCTCTCAGCAGGGTGAGATATATTCTCTCAAGCGCTGCCTCGCTGTCATGCATGCTTTTCTCCGAGAAATCGGCGGGGTTCTGGTAGTGGTGCGAGAGGAAGAAGAGCCTTATTGCCTCGGGGGACCATCTCTTGGTTGCCTCTGAGAGGGTAAAGAAATTCCCGAGGGATTTTGACATCTTTTCCTTGTTTATCCTTATCAGGCCGTTATGAAGCCAGTATTTTGCAAAGGGTTCACCGGAGGCGGCCTCTGACTGGGCTATTTCGTTTTCATGGTGCGGGAAAACAAGGTCTTTTCCCCCTCCGTGTATCTCGAAATTGGTTCCGAGGTATTCCATGCTCATAACGGAGCACTCTATGTGCCATCCGGGTCTTCCGTCTCCCCACGGGCTTTTCCAGGCCGGCTCTCCGGGTTTTGACTCCTTCCAGAGCGCGAAATCAAGAGGGTCTTCCTTTTCTTCGTTAACGTCTATCCTCACGCCTTCAAGCATGTGATCAAGCGACCTGCAAGAGAGCTTTCCGTAGTCCGGAAATTTTCTCACGGAGAAAAATACGTTGTTGCCCGAGCGGTAAGCGAAGCCTTTTTCTATTATCTTCTCTATAAGAGCTACTATCTGCTCCACATGCTCGGTTACCCGGGGCTCTACATCAGGAGTCTCAACCCCTATTGAGGCCATGTCCTCTCTGTATTCCTTTATGTATTTCTCGGATATCTCCTCGCAGCTTACGCCTTCTTGCTTCGCGCGGGTTATTATCTTATCGTCTATGTCGGTGTAGTTTCTCGCGAACAGCACGTCGTAACCAGCGTACCTTAGAAATCTCTGTATTATGTCAAAAGACACGGCGGAGCGTGCGTGCCCAAGGTGGGCCGAGTCATATACCGTGGGGCCGCATACGTACATCCGGATCTTGTCTCCCTCAAAGGGAACGAGGTCTTCTTTTTTCTGCGAGAGGGAATTGTAGATTTTTATTCTGGGAGGTTCTTTTCGCATGTTTTCGGGGAGACCACGGCGGGGTCTTTTATCCCGCGGTATTTTCGAAAGGAAAATTCTACGTATTCATTCCTTAAATTCAAGAGACAGGGTGCTCCTGAGAACTTTGAACTGGATTGCTTCACATTCTCTCGAAACCTAAATTTCTTGTTTTAGGGAACATCCGCTAGAATTGTTGCTGACGCAATGCATGTATACGCACCGCTGGGTTGTGAGGGAGCTGAAACTATGTGGAAACTAGAACTCGAACCGGTATAATCAGATATCCAGCATTGATTGATGGAGAAAAAGGAGCCTATGGCGTTTCGTTTCCAGATATTCCTGGCGTTGTGTCAATGGGCTCAACTAGGGACGAGGCGTTGTTAAATGCCCGGGAAGCACTTCTGGACTACGTGATTGAGACAGAAAAAACTGGAGATGAACTCCTCTCCCCGAGTTCGATTGAAGAAGTAGAGATTCCTGCCAGCTTTGGGCTCGTTTTAATACCGCTTGACCATCTTCCATGACATAGCGTGCGTACCAACTTTATGATGAATGAGACTATAAATCCGAGAGGTTCGATATGAGCAATAATACCGTCGTACGGGCCAGAATTAACAGCAATGTCAAAACAGAAGCCATGGAAGTCCTTGAGGCTATGGGCTTGACAATTTCCGATGCGATTCGTCTGTTATTGTTGCGGGTTGCGCAAGAGAAGGAGTTGCCATTTGTTATTAAAGTACCTAATGCTACCACTGTCAGAGCCATGAGAGAACTGGAGAGTGGTGGTGGTACGCATTACAGTAGCGTCGAGGAAATGTTTAAAGACCTTGGCATTTGACATGCTTGGACTTGTTTTGTCCACGCAATTCAAGCGCGACATGCGAAGAGCGAAAAATCGTGGGAAAGAGCAAGTCAAGATACAGGAATTGATAGAATTTCTCAGGAAGCAGGAATTATTGCCCGAAAGATATCAGGACCATCAATTGAAAGGAATCTGGAAAGGTTATCGAGAGGCTCATATTGAACCGGACTGGCTTCTTATTTGCCGCATTGAGGACGATAAACTGCACTTGGTTCGCACCGGTTCCCATTCAAGTCTTTTCATTAGCAGTTAGAAGAAAGGAATCGGAACGTCTGTTTCTGGTTTTCGAAAATAATTTTTTTTAAGCCCTTGCCAAACCGAAACCGTCCGTTAGTATGATGGCTCACTTTCATTTTTTTGTTTGAAGTTGTTCTTTTTCTCTTGTTCTTTTTAAATTGACAATTTCCGGTGGGTGAGTACTATATTCCACCCATTTTGAAAACTGATCTTTGAAAATTTAATAGCAGATGATAGCGGGCGAACTAGAGCAGTATCCGTAAATTCTTTTAAACTTTTATGAAGAGTTTGATCCTGGCTCAGAGCGAACGCTGGCGGCACGCCTAACACATGCAAGTCGAGCGAGAAAGTGACTTCGGTCGCGAGTAAAGCGGCGAACGGGTGAGTACAACGTGGATAATCTACCCTAGGGTCTGGGACAACCCCGAGAAATCGGAGCTAATACCGGATAAGACCACAGTATCCAAGGATACAGTGGTAAAAGATTTATCGCCTTTGGATGAGTCCACGTCCCATCAGGTAGTTGGTAAGGTAAAAGCTTACCAAGCCTAAGACGGGTAGCCGGCCTTAGCGGGTGAACGGCCACATGGGGACTGAGACACGGCCCTGACTCCTACGGGAGGCAGCAGTGGGGAATATTGGGCAATGGGCGAAAGCCTGACCCAGCGATGCCGCGTGAGGGATGAAGGCCTTCGGGTCGTAAACCTCTGTCAGGAGGGACGATGGGACTTTTGTCTTGACGGTACCTCCAGAGGAAGCCCCGGCTAACTCCGTGCCAGCAGCCGCGGTAATACGGAGGGGGCAAGCGTTGCTCGGAATTACTGGGCGTAAAGGGTCCGCAGGCTGTCAGGCAAGTTGGTTGTGAAAGCTCAAGGCTTAACCTTGGAATTGCATCCAAAACTGCCTGACTAGAGTCCAAGAGAGGTTGGCGGAATTCCCGGTGTAGCGGTGAAATGCATAGATATCGGGAGGAACACCAGAGGCGAAGGCGGCCAACTGGCTTGGAACTGACGCTCAGGGACGAAAGCGTGGGTAGCAAACCGGATTAGATACCCGGGTAGTCCACGCCCTAAACGATGGATGCTAGGTAGGGGGAATTTATTTCTCCCTGCCGTAGTTAACGCATTAAGCATCCCGCCTGGGGAGTACGGTCGCAAGGCTGAAACTCAAAGGAATTGGCGGGGGCCCGCACAAGCGGTGGAGCACGTGGTTTAATTCGATGCTAAGCGAAAAACCTTACCAAGACTTGACATGTTAACTTAAGCCTATACGAAAGTATGTGGTGGTTCCGGGCTTGCCCGGGACAGTTATCACAGGTGCTGCATGGCTGTCGTCAGCTCGTGCCGTGAGGTGTCCGGTTAAGTCCGGTAACGAGCGCAACCCCTATCTTTAGTTGCCATCACTTCGGGTGGGCACTCTGAAGAGACTGCCAGCGACAAGCCGGAGGAAGGTGGGGACGACGTCAAGTCATCATGGCCCTTACGTCTTGGGCTACACACGTGCTACAATGGCTAGTACAATGGGCTGCGAACTCGCGAGAGTAAGCCAATCCCATCAAAGCTAGTCTCAGTTCAGATTGCAGGCTGCAACTCGCCTGCATGAAGTTGGAATCGCTAGTAATCGTGGATCAGCATTGCCACGGTGAATACGTTCCCGGGCCTTGCACACACCGCCCGTCACACCACGAAAGTCGGTTCTGCCCGAAGTAGCTGTGCTAACCTTCGGGAGGCAAGTTCCTAAGGTAGGGCTGGTAATTGGGGTGAAGTCGTAACAAGGTAGCCGTAGGGGAACCTGCGGCTGGATCACCTCCTTTTTCACGGAGATATCTGTCTTTTTTTCGCTCGCCATCTGCTTTTTATGAAAAAGTATTTTTTGCGCTTATAAGGCAACGGGGCCTATAGCTCAGCTGGTTAGAGCGCACCCCTGATAAGGGTGAGGTCGTTGGTTCAAATCCAACTAGGCCCACCACTAGGGGGTGTAGCTCAGTTGGGAGAGCGCCTGCTTTGCAAGCAGGAGGTCGACGGTTCGAGCCCGTTCACCTCCATAGAAAAAAAGAATTTTTGAATGCTTTTTCGATCTTTGACAATTGAATATAACGCTGAGAAACAGAATTGATCGTGTTGTTAGTATTATCGAGGATTTTCACGCCTCGCAGATAAGATATGTAGAGCAGAAGGTGGATGCCTTGGCAACGGACGGCGATGAAGGACGTAGTAAGTTGCGATAAGCCTCGGGGAGTCGCTTAACAGGCTTTGATCCGGGGATTTCCGAATGGGAAAACCTGACCGAGCAAACCTTGGTCATGCCATTGTGAATATATAGCGATGGCAAGCTAACGGGGGGAAGTGAAACATCTCAGTACCCCCAGGAAAAGAAATCAACCGAGATTCCCTTAGTAGCGGCGAGCGAACGGGGAAGAGCCCAAACCGAGAGGATTTTCCTTTCGGGGTTGTGGGACCTCAGTATGGGACTTTGATAAGTAGCAGAATAGTCTGGAAAGTCTTGCCACAGAAGGTGATAGCCCTGTAAGCGAAACTTTGATGAGCCCTAGAGGGATCCCGAGTACTCCGGCACACGTGGAATGTTGGAGGAATCTGGGTGGACCACCATCCAAGGCTAAATACGTGCCGTTGACCGATAGTGAACCAGTACCGTGAGGGAAAGGTGAAAAGAACCCCAGTGAGGGGAGTGAAATAGAATCTGAAACCATCTGCTTGTAACCAGTGGAAGGGCTATGTCCATTTATGGAAATGCCTGACCGCGTGCCTTTTGCCTAATGAGCCTGCGAGTTATCTTCAGTGGCCTGATTAAGCCGAATAGGTGTAGTCGTAGCGAAAGCGAGTCTGAATAGGGCGCCAGTCACTGGGGATAGACCCGAAGCGAATCGATCTATCCATGGCCAGGGTGAAGCAGAGAGAAAACCTTTGTGGAGGCCCGAACCGGTCAGGGGTGAAAACCTGTCGGATGAGCTGTGGATCGGAGTGAAAGGCTAATCAAGATTCGTGATAGCTGGTTCTCCCCGAAATATATTTAGGTATAGCCTTGTGTGATGACTAGCGGAGGTAGAGCACTGATTGGACTAGGGGGTCGAAAGATCTACCAAACCCAGACAAACTCCGAATGCCGCTGGGTTAGCACAGGAGTCAGTCGGTGGGAGATAAGTCCCATCGGCGAAAGGGAAACAGCCCAGACCGCCGGCTAAGGCCCCTAAATACGAACTAAGTGGTAAAGGATGTGAATTGGCATAGACAGCCAGTAGGTAGGCCCAGAAGCAGCCACCCTTTAAAGAGTGCGTAACAGCTCACTGGTCGATGCGAATTTGCGCCGAAAATGAACCGGGGCTAAGTTCGTTGCCGAAGCCGCGGGTTGCGTACTTGTACGCAGCGGTAGGGGAGCGTTCCCAACGGGTCGAAGGGTTACCGTAAGGAAGCCTGGACTGTTGGGAAGTGAGAATGCAGGCATGAGTAGCGATAAAGGTGGTGAGAATCCACCTCGCCGTAAACCCAAGGTTTCCTGGGCAAGGCTCGTCCTCCCAGGGTAAGTCGGGACCTAAGGCGAGGCCGAAAGGCGTAGTCGATGGAAAACGGGTTAATATTCCCGTACCATTCGGTTTGAGTGATGGAGTGACGGAGAAGGATAGGTCATCCGGGTGCTGGATATCCCGGTTCAAGCTTGTAGGAGGAAAAGACAAGTAAAACCTCTTTTCAATACTCTGAGAAGTGAGTACGAGAGGCGTTAGCCTCGTAAAGTGATTGAGTCCATGCTTCCAAGAAAAGCTTCTAAACTTTGACGACCGAGTGCCCGTACCTAAACGGACACACGTGGGTGAGTTGAAAATACTAAGGCGCGTGAGAGAACTCTGGCTAAGGAACTCGGCAAATTAACCCCGTAACTTCGGAATAAGGGGTACCCATATGTACGTGAAAGCCCTCGCGGCTGGAGCGGAAATGGGTCGCAGTGAATTGGTGGTAACGACTGTTTACTAAAAACACAGGGCTCTGCAAACACGCAAGTGGACGTATAGGGCCTGACTCCTGCCCAGTGCCGGACGGTTAAGGGGATGGGTTATCTTCGGAGAAGCTCAGAACCGAAGCCCCGGTAAACGGCGGCCGTAACTATAACGGTCCTAAGGTAGCGAAATTCCTTGTCGGGTAAGTTCCGACCTGCATGAAAGGAGTAACGATTGCCACACTGTCTCGGCCAGAGACTCAGCGAAATTGTGGTTCCGGTGAAGACGCCGGATACCCGCTACGGGACGGAAAGACCCCGTGCACCTTTACTATAACTTAGCATTGAGTTTTGGTGCTGCATGCGTAGGATAGGTGGGAGCCTGTGAAACTTCGCTTCAGGGCGGAGTGGAGGCAATGGTGAAATACCACCCTTGTAGTTCTGAAATTCTAACTTAGGTCCGTTATCCGGATCAAGGACAATGTTAGGCGGGTAGTTTGACTGGGGCGGTCACCTCCTAAAAGGTAACGGAGGTGTGCAAAGGTTCCCTCAGCTTGATTGGAAACCAAGCGTAGAGTGCAAAGGCATAAGGGAGCTTGACTGTGAGACTGACAGGTCGAGCAGGTGCGAAAGCAGGTCTTAGTGACCCGGTGGTTCTGTGTGGAAAGGCCATCGATCAACGGATAAAAGGTACGCCGGGGATAACAGACTTATCTCCCCCAAGAGTTCACATCGACGGGGAGGTTTGGTACCTCGATGTCGGCTCATCGCATCCTGGGGCTGGAGAAGGTCCCAAGGGTTGGGCTGTTCGCCCATTAAAGCGGTACGCGAGCTGGGTTTAGAACGTCGTGAGACAGTTCGGTCCCTATCTGTAGCGGGCGAAGGAGATTTGAGAGGATCTGCTCATAGTACGAGAGGACCTGAGTGGACGAGCCTCTAGTGTACCAGTTGTCGCGCCAGCGGCAGTGCTGGGTAGCTATGCTCGGAAAGGATAACCGCTGAAAGCATCTAAGCGGGAAACCTGCCTCAAGATTAGATCTCCCGAACGTAAGTTCCTAAAGACCCCTTGAAGATTACGAGGTTGATAGGCTCAGGGTGTAAGTCCCGTGAGGGATTAAGCTGATGAGTACTAACCGGTCGTGAGGCTTACTGCGAGGTTTGAAAATTCTCGATACCGACACACGATTTCTCAGGCGTTATATTCAGCTGTCATTGGTTACCTGATTTGTGCATTGTTTCCTTCTGGAAAAAGTTTGTTGTTAGCACTGACAACAAGTTGCAGGAATTTTTTAAAAGTTTTTTTAATTCTTGACATGCTGAAGTCTTTTATGTTAGTTTTATGAGCAAAGGTTTTAGGCTTCTGATGGAATAATGGTTTATGTTCCTTAACTGAAATTATAGAACATAAAACCTGATTTGCTTTACTTGCTCTTCTAGATTCTGATATTTTACTTCCACCCTTGAAATAGCCTCAATACTATTTATTCACAATCAATTTCTTGACTATATTAGAGAAAGGGTTGTATTTTTCCCTACTGTGCCGGGGAAAACTTTGGCTTCCGAGTTATTGGTCATGCTCGGTGCGTATTCTCATCGAAACCGGACAGCGATTCTCGCTGAAACCGGACAGCGATTCTCATTGAATTCGGACAGTAATTCTCGCTGAAACCGGACACCTGGATTTCTCGTTTTTTTCTTCACAAAAACATCAAGGAAAGCGT
>JAJDUA010000051.1 GCA_022826905.1 Candidatus Dadabacteria bacterium | reverse complement strand
TTCACGTGCAACAAGTCTGTACACGTACTGCAAAAAATATCAGAATTTAAATGAAAACAGGTGGTTACGACTTGTCGCCATTGACAGGAACTTGTAAGCTATGGCAAAATCAAGCGTGAAGACGGTAAACTCCCGCTAGAGAAATTCCGCGATGCTCTCAGATTTCAGCAGATCCTCGAGAGTTTCCCTTGCCCTTATCTCGCAGTACCTATCACCGCTTACAAGAACCTCGGCAGCACGGGGTCTTGTGTTGTAATTAGACGACATCACGAAACCGTACGCCCCCGCACTGAAAACCGCAAGCAGCTCTCCCGCGGAAACTTTGGGAAAACTCCTGTCCCTGGCCAGAAAATCACCCGATTCACATATCGGGCCGACTATGTCCACCACCTCGCGGGATTGAGAATATCCCACACGCACCGGCTCTATCCGGTGGAACGAATCGTAAAACGCAGGTCTCACAAGATCGTTCATCGCGGCGTCAACTATTATAAATTTCTTTGAGGTTCCCTCCTTAACATAAAGCACCCTAGTAGACATTATTCCCGCATTGCCCACCATTGATCTGCCGGGCTCAAGGACCAGTCCGTAACTGGTATCGCGAAGATGTTCCTCGAAAACCCGCGCGTACTCAGATTTTGCCGGTGGCTTTTCCTCGCTCTCATAGCTTATAGCAAGGCCCCCTCCTATATCTATGTAGGAAACTTCAATCCCGTCCTCCCCCAGCCTGTCGGCAAGGTAGACAAGCTTAGATATGGACTCGGAAAAGGAAGAAAGATCAAATATCTGGGAACCTATATGGGCATCAATTCCCCTTATCTCAATTCCCCCCATCCGTGAGGCGTTTCTGTATACATTCACCGCTTTTGCGATCCCGATTCCGAATTTGCTTTTCTCAAAACCCGTCGATATGTACGGATGGGTGTCGGGGTCAACATCAGGATTAACCCTTATCGCGACCGGGGCCTTCTCTCCGAGCGAGACGGCCACATCGTTTATCTTCTGAAGCTCCGCTTCGGATTCCACGTTGAAAAAAAGTATCCGGGAGCGAATTGCGACCTCTATCTCCTCTTCGGTCTTTCCGACTCCCGAGAATACCGCTTTCGAGGTGTCTCCCCCGGCGGCAACAACCCTCCGCAACTCCCCCGACGAAACTATATCGAAACCGGAATCCATGGAGGAGAAAATCTTGAGTACGGATATATTGGAGTTCGCCTTTACGGAATAACAGATCAGAGGATCGATTTCAGAAAACGCCTCCTTATACTCAAGGAAGCTTGAGCGGATAGAGTTGTGGCTGTAAATATAGACCGGAGTTCCGAAGTTCTCGCATATTTTCCTCACGGGAACTTTCTCAATGTAAAGTTCACCATCAGTATATTCAAAATCGGAAGTCATCATGTAAGTCTCCACAGGTTTGAAGCTAGAAAATCTACCCGAAAAAGACCGCGGAAAACAATTACACAATACGAAGCTAGGGAAAGCTCGGCAAACCCAGGGCAGCGGCTATTACCAAGCAAATAAAGGGATTCCCTAAATTTTCGCTTGGACAAAACCCGGATTTGTTTTATAATGGTTTCGTTGTACGAAAACCCAGACTTCGGAGCAAAAACCTCTCTATTCAAGGATAAATCCCCATGGACGCTATTATTGATCTGTTTACCAAGGGCGGAATATATATTTTCCCCCTGATTTTATGTTCCATATTCGGACTTGCGATTTTTCTTCAGAAGCTTCACATACTTCAGAGAAAAAAGATCCTCCCTGAAGAGTTTCTTTCAAGCCTGTACGAAACCGTCGAGACAAAAGGGCTTGAGGAGGCAAAATCCTTTTCCGCATCAAATGATTCTGCGGTAGCCAGAATGGCTCTCGCGGCTGCGCAGAACTCGAGCAAATCGAAGACAGAGATGCACGAAGCTATTGAAACTGTAGGAAAAGCCGAGGCTCAGGGTCTTGAAAAATATATTGAGACTCTGCTTACAATAAGCAGCATAAGTACTCTTATCGGGCTTCTCGGAACGATATCCGGCATGATAAAGGTGTTCGCCGTAATATCGGAAAAGGATATAGTGGATCCGCCTTCCCTCGCGGGAGGCATCTCGGAAGCCCTTTATACGACGGCCCTCGGACTCACGATAGCGATTCCGGCACTCATAGCCTACAAGTACACCGATGGGAAATTCAAAGAGATAATCTCCGAGCTTGAAGATGAAGGCAAGAAAATACTTGAAGCTTTTTCCGCAAAGGCATCCCTATGAGATTCACTCAGAGAAAAGATTCTAGCAGGTCCGGTATAGATCTCGCCCCTATAGTGGACGTGGTCTTTAACCTCCTCATTTTCTTTGCTCTTACGCTCAATTTCGCCATATCGAGCGGCATAAAAGTCAACCTTCCGAAGGCAACCGGCGAAATCGTTGAGATAAAAGACGTAAACATACACATTGCCAAAGACGGAAAAGTTTACTTCAACGACATGCTTATGCGCTCCGCCAACTCCTTAAAGCAGGAGTTTCAGAAGATACCCAACAAAGACACCCTGGTAATAATAAGGGCGGATTCCGAGGCCATGCACGGCCCGGTGGTAAGCACCATGGATCTGGCAAAAACCCAAGGGTTCTCGAAAATAGCAATCGGAGTTGAGCCGAAGCGATAAAACCCCCTGCAATCGCTTCCCCGGCGGCCCCGACGGTAACAAACAAAATTGAATTCAACGAAAAGCGCTTTAACTTCGCTGACAGACCTCGTAACAAGATTCTTCATCCTCTGGATAATCCTGTTCTCAGCCGTAGCGTACTTTTTTCCTTCCGTTTTTCGGAATCTCGGATTCCTCATAGTGCCCATGCTCGCGGTGATAATGTTCGCCATGGGCATAACGCTCAGAACGGATGACTTCAGAAGAGTCCTTTCAAGACCGCTTGAGATCCTGGTGGGCATCTTCGCCCAATACGCCGTGATGCCCCTTCTGGGCTTCCTGCTTGTCTTCGCCTTCGGGACGTCTCCCCTGATCGCCGCGGGGGTCGTTCTCGTGGGTTCGTGCCCCGGAGGAACGGCGTCAAACGTGATCACCTATCTGGCAAGGGGCGACCTAGCGCTTTCCGTAACGCTGACTTCGGTTTCAACGCTCCTTTGCCCGTTTCTCCTGCCCGCGCTCATGTACGTTTACGCGGGAAAGTGGGTAGACGTTCCGGTCGCTGACCTTTTTATTTCCGCCCTCCAGATAGTACTGCTACCGGTGTTTCTCGGAGTGATCTTGAGGAAGCTGCTCGGGAGAAAATCAGAGGCCGTCCTGCCCTTTCTGCCCTCTGTATCGTCTCTTGTTATAGCTTTTGTGGTGGGAATAATAGTGGCTTTGAACGCAGAATCCATAAAAACCATCGGCGCAGTGGTTCTCCTCATAGTAATAATCCACAACGCTCTTGGTCTCACATGCGGTTATCTTATAGCGAAGGCAATGGGTTTCGGAGAAAGCAGCGCCAGAGCGATATCCGTTGAGGTGGGAATGCAGAACTCGGGACTCGCGGCAGCTCTTTCCCAGATGCACTTTGGCTATCTCTCCGCCCTTCCCGCCGCGCTTTTCAGCATCTGGCATAATATCTCGGGCGCAGCCATAGCCTGGTTGTGGAGAAGCAGAAGAATCAATGAACACCGATAAAAAAGAAAAACTTCCCATAAAGGGCTATCTCTTTCTGATAGCCACCGCTTTTTTCACGGCACTTTCCTACGCGATAGGAAAGGCGCTTGAGCGAAGCGACCTTCACCCGGAGACCACCACTTTTTTCTGGTTCTTCGGGGCTTTTGTGGTCGCCTTGATCCTGTTCCCCTTTCTTCGCTCCCAGAGAAAGGAACTCAGAAGAATCCGAGAGTACCGCGCCATTTTCATCTGGAGTTCCGTTATAACCTCGGCAGGGGCCGCCTTGTGGATGGTTGCGCTCTGGACGATCGGGCCGGCTCTTACCTCGTTCCTGATGAAGGCCCAGACGCTCTTCGCGCTTCTGCTCGGCATAATCTTTCTCGGTGAAAGGCTCAACAAGGGGGAAAGCGTAGGAATAGCCATGACTGTGGCCGGCGGAGCGGTGGTCGCCTACCAGAGAGAGGATTATCTAATTTTCGGAACCGCTATGGCCCTCGGGGCCGCGTTTTTATATTCCTTTCTATCTTTTATGGTAAAGAAGATAGCGCAGGACCTGAACATGCTGACAGTCGCGACGCTCAGAACCCTGGGAGTCTCCATAGTCCTTTTCATTTACCTAATTCTCACCGGGACATTTGAACCTCCAAGCCTAAAACAGGCACTTGTGATGGCGGGTGGAGGCGCGTGCGGAGCATACATAGCAAAAGGAAGCCAGTTCCACGCCATAAAGCTTCTCGATATCTCACGAACAACCGCCGTCATGCCGATGGAGTCGATCTTCGTGCTGATCTTCGCACATGTCTTCTTCGACGACCTGCCGTCGGTCACGAAACTTCTCGGCGGAGCCTCAATAATCGCCGGGGTCGTCTTCCTTGTGCTTTTCCGGGGACAGAAAAACGACATTCTCGGCAAGTAAATCCTAGCTGGAACCGGAGAAATCCGTTCTGAGTTCCCTTCTCATCCGATGTCTCTGCTCAGCCAGTTCAACAAGAGTCTCGAGCATCTCCCCGACGCAGAGCCCGCTTGCCTCCCAGAGTTTCGGGTACATGCTTATGGGAGTAAATCCGGGGATTGTGTTTATCTCGCTTACAAACACCTGATCCGTATCGGCGTCAACCAGAAAATCCACCCTCGCCATACCGGTGCAGCAAAGGGCAGCATAGGAGGCAAGAGCGAGGGCTCTCACCCTCTCCTGAAGCTCTTGGTCAAGGTCGCAGGGAATCCGGAATTCCGTTGACTCGTCGTGGTACTTCTTTTCGTAATCATAAAAGCCTCCTTCCACAACGAGTTCCCCAGGAACCGATGCCCGCGGGTCTTGGTTCCCTATTACGCTTACCTCCACTTCCCTCAGATTCATCACGGCCCTCTCAACGATCACCCTCTCAGAAAAATCAAAAGAGGCCTCCACAGCATCGGCAATTGTTTCAGGAGAACTCACCCTTGAAACCCCTACGCTTGAACCCAGGTTTGAGGATTTAATGAAACAGGGCAATCCTATTTCGTCTTCTATGCGGCGCAGAGTTGTCTCCTTGTCGTTTTGCCAATCCGCTCTTGCAAAACCGAAAAACGGGGCAACCGGAATACCGTTATCCCTGAGGATGGTTTTTGAAACTATCTTGTCAATGCAAAGCGAAGACCCAGACAGGTCCACTCCCACGCAGGGAACACCCATAAGATCGATGAGACCCTGTACCGATCCGTCCTCGCCGAAGGTTCCGTGGAGAACGGGGAAAACGGCGTCCACGGAAAAAATCTCCTTTATCTCTCCCTTGACCACTTCAGCGAAACGGCCTGGGGGAGAACCATAGAGCATGGGAACGATCTCGGAGTCGGGAATCAGGTCGGGAGTATGCCCCTCTTGCCAGTTCTCAAGAACGGCCCTCTGCCATCTGCCATCCTTCGAAATGAAAACCGGCAGCAGAGAAAATTTTGAGGGATCAAGGTTGCTGATGATAAATCTCGAGGAAACAAGCGACACTTCATGCTCAACCGAAACACCACCGAAAAGAACCGCAATTGTTTTTCTGTTCAACTTATGACTCCCAACGTATTTAAAAGAAATCTTTTATGAAAAACTTGGGAGAGCTCTGTTTTTAAGAAATCTCCCAAAACATACTTTGACTATTAGAACTATGTGGTTACAATTATTGTACAAATAACCGATAGAAAAATAAACCGGAAGCCCCTCTTCGGAACATTGCCGTCCCATATTTGACTTAAGACTTACACGAGTTAGGATGGATGGTTTTTCCGCAGGGAACAATTAACATGAATTTAACATTGATACTTTGGGTTCTGTTCGCCGCCTTTCTGCCATGGACCTTCTCCACCGCCTCAAGCCATGATTTGTTCAAACCCCCAATATTTTCAGAAGAACAAAAAGCCGAATCCCCTGACCTAGCCCAGCACACCGAAGCAGTCCCAGCAGCCAAGCATGCAGTTGCTCCGCAGAGTCATACCGAAGGGACTGAAAAAATCGAAGAGATCAACGAGGAGGCTAATACTGGTACCGCAACCCGATCTTCTGCTGAAACTGACAAGCAAAACCAGCAGGCTGAGACCGAAGAGATCTCAGCAGTCGATCGGCCTGATGCTTCGCAGAAATATAAAGACGTAAGATTTGAGGTAAAGACAAATTCAAGGGTTGAGCACTACATCCGACGGTTCTCGGGAAAAGGAAAGAGAAATTTCGCGGAGATTCTGAAGCGCTCCGGGAAATTCCTCCCGGAAATCAAGGAAATACTTCGCTCCGAGGAAATTCCTCCTGAGATCGCTTATCTGCCTCTTATAGAAAGCGGGTTTAACCCACGCGCCGTTTCAAACAAGAATGCCGTCGGGCTCTGGCAGTTCATAAGACCAACCGGCCTTAAGTACGGACTCAAAATAGACTACTGGGTAGACGAAAGAATGAATGTCGAGAAATCAACCTTGGCAGCTGCACAATACCTCAAAAAAATGCACAAAGAATTTGGTTCGTGGGAGCTTGCCCTCGCCGGTTACAACTGCGGAGAAAAAAGAGTATCGAGGGCCATCAGGAAAACAGGTTCGACTGATTTCTGGACACTATCAAGAAAGCTTCCCAGAGAGACTAGAAACTATCTGCCGAAATTCAACGCCGCCGTGATAATAGCCAAGAATCCTGAGAAATACGGCTTCAGGATTACGGAAATGGACAAGGATTACGAGGCCGTGAATGTTCCACCCAGAAGAAGTCTTGCGGAAATCGCTAACCTGCTTGACATGGGATACAAAGAAATTTCCAAGTACAACCCCTCGCTTATAGGGCTTTCCACTCCCCCTGGAAAAAATTATGAGCTTAAGGTTCCCACGGGGTACGCAGAAAAACTCCTCGCCGTCAAAAACGAAGTTGAGGCTCTCAAGGACGTTCAGACCCCTTTCAGGACAAGGCCCGCAAGATACACGGTAAAACCTGACGACAGTCTCTGGAAGATAGCCCGGAAATTCGGAACTTCCGTCGAGAAACTCAAGTACGCAAACCGCCTTTCGGGTTCAATCATACGTCCTGGACAGAGGCTGAAGATACCTGCAAGACTGAATGTCGTATACGTAAAGCACAGAATCCGCCCCGGGGAAAATATTTACGTTCTGGCAAAAAGGTACGGAACTACAATCGACGAGATAAAAAGGGCTAACAACCTCAAGGGCTCCCTTATAATAGCGGGAAAAACCCTTTCCATTCCACAAAGACTTTCCTACTCTTATGTGCCGCGGAGCGTTCCGAAAAAGGTGCACCACAAGATAATCCCCGGCGACACGCTGAGCGAGTTGGCGCTTCGCTACAGGGTATCGGTTCCCCAGATCAAAAGGTGGAACAATATGTCTTCAACCACACTGATCGCCGGAAGAAACCTCGTCATCTACAAATAAATCCCGGATGCTGACAGTACGGTCAATAAGAGAAGACCTTCCGCACAAAGCCCCGGAAATAAGAAAGAAACTCGGGGAATTTGAGAATATCATCAAAAACGCCTCCGAAGAAGTAATCTTCGAAGAACTCGTCTTCTGCATATTCACGGCCGGAACAAGCGCAAAGATGGGGCTGAACGCCATTAGGGCCGTAAGGAGTATACTTCCGAGGGCAACCAAGGATGAACTGAGGGCAAAGTTACGGGGAGTTTACAGATTTCCAAACGTGCGCTCAGAACACGTGATTCACACAAGAGACTATTTGGCCAGCCGTTACGGACTCAAGCTAAGACCTCTTCTTCTCTCCTTTGAAAACCCGGCAGAGCGAAGAGACTTTCTCGCACTCAACAAGGATATAAAGGGGCTCGGCTTCAAGGAAGCAAGTCATTTTTTAAGAAATGTCGGTTTTCGCGGCTACGCGATACTTGACAAACACATACTCCAGTGCCTCTTCGAACTCGGTGTAACGCAGTCCGCCCGGGCACCACACTCAAGGTCAAAATACATTGAGATTGAAACCAAGTTTAAGAAATTCACGGAGAAAAATGGATTTGATTTCGATGAAATGGATCTGTTTCTGTGGAGCGAGAAAACAGGCGAAATACTGAAGTGATACATCAAAAAACAAGGTCTTTCGTATGACGGAAGGAGAAAAACGAGAACTTCTGGAACTCTACGAACTTAAAAAAGAAGAAATACAAAACCGGCTTCTAGAATTCAAACAGGCTTTTCAGAAGGTCGACGACCGCCAGATATTCCGTGAACTTTCATTCTGCATACTGAGTTCCGGGGTCGGTCCCAAAACAGCCGACCAATGCATGAACGCCATAGGAGAAAAACTCGTTGATGGAGAAAAAGACGAACTGCTGGAATGCATCGAAGCAATTCATAAATACGCCGAGAACGCGTCCCGCTATATCGTTTTTACCAGAGAGTATCTTAAGAAAGAACACGGATTTCTTCTGAAATCACTTGTCAGTTCCTTTGAAGACAGAGTGGAAAGAAGAGAATTTTTTGCAAAGAACCCCGGAATAAAAGGACTCGGATACATGCAGGCAAGCCATTTTCTGAAGAATCTGGGATTCTCCGGATATGCGATTCTTGACCGAAACAACTTGGCATCCCTTTTCGAACTGGGGGTCATAGGCAAAACGAAATATCCACTGACGAAGAAAAAATATCTTGAAACCGAAAACCTTATGACGAAAGCCGCTCACGAGTTGGGAATCGGTCTTGATGAATTTGACCTGCTTCTTTGGTCAAGGAAAAGAAAATACGTTCCGAGATAAGATCACCCGGAGTCATGCTTTATGAAAACCTCGGCCCAAAGCGGCGCAAATCCGTCCGCAGTGTCGTGAAAAGCCCCCCTGTACCTATTAAGGCCCATTATTCCGTCTGTGTAATCCTTGTAGGCCGTCTGGCTTCTGTGGGCCTCGATCGCCTGGCGCTTGCGATCGGCAAAAGATGTTATATCCTCGATACGGTCGTATGAGGGAAAAGGCGTCCATACCTCATAAAACCAGCATTCGCACTCAAAAGGGTTTTCCTCAACTGCGGCTTTAAGGCAATCAAGCGTCAGGCGGGAAACTGTCCTGTGGGTTCTGTGCTTGTCGATCTCGGGATGCGGAAGGTATATCTCATTTGGGCAGAGATTTGTTATTATTTCCCCTATCCTGAAATTGAATTCACGCTTGTTCGACTCAGATTCCATGTCGGAGAACCCCAGAAGAGAAATCTCCACTCCGAGTATCTCTGATGATTTCCTGACTTCCAGCTCCCTCGTCCGCACAAGTTCCTCCTGCGTAATACCAAGCGGATTCGCGCTTCTCCTTCCATCCGTAACGACAACGGAAATCACATCGACACCTTTTTCCAGAAGCAGACAGGCCGTTCCCCCCATGCCTATTTCAAGATCATCGGGGTGCGGGGAAACTATAAGGGCTTTTGTCTCTTGCATATCGGTCCTTACCAGTGAAAAGAGTACCGGAATCTATATTAACCGTGGACCTAAGCTAGAGAAATGTCAATAAGAACCTGCTCTACCGCGTCAATCAAATTGAGACTTGCGCGTCAATCAAGATGATACTCTGAGGATTGTGTCTGAAACGGAAGGAGGGCGTAGCCCGACTGGAGTTTCAGACACAATCCCGGGGAAAGAATTTCCTTCGGTATTCGTCGC
>JAJDUA010000006.1 GCA_022826905.1 Candidatus Dadabacteria bacterium | reverse complement strand
CACAGGTCTTGGGCAATGCTCTTCTTCGCTCGGGCTCGCCCTCGCTACGAAGAGCATTGCCCCCTGTCCATCTCCGTGCTAAACTCCCCTGAAAGAAGATTATCTGAGTCAGTGTTGCATTTCGGAATTCAAGTGGTGTCTCAAAAAAATCAGGGAATAACGCTTCAATGAGGCCGAGGCAATTTGCCTCGGAAAATGGCAGTGGTAGAATTGATAAAGTCCGGACATCTCGAGCTTCAATGAGGCCGAGGCAATTTGCCTCGGAAAATGAGCGACATGGTAGACCGAGAAGAAATCTGGAATCTCGCTTCAATGAGGCCGAGGCAATTTGCCTCGGAAAATGAGTTTCAGCGAATGTTAGCTGCGGCCGGTATTCCTGCTTCAATGAGGCCGAGGCAATTTGCCTCGGAAAATCAGGGCCGCGGATAACCTGATCCAGGGAACGGGGTGGCTTCAATGAGGCCGAGGCAATTTGCCTCGGAAAATCGTCACGATTAACGAGCGTTACGTCGATGATATCGTGCTTCAATGAGGCCGAGGCAATTTGCCTCGGAAAATCACGAAGGTTTGGCCCTGGCATGACGGAATCCGAGATGCTTCAATGAGGCCGAGGCAATTTGCCTCGGAAAATAATTCAATCATTATTACCCTCCCTGTGCTTGGTCAGCGCTTCAATGAGGCCGAGGCAATTTGCCTCGGAAAATGTTTTCAAATACGGAAACCCGAAATCATGACGTAAGCTTCAATGAGGCCGAGGCAATTTGCCTCGGAAAATAACGCAGGCGGCCGCGGACGCGCACGAACTGGTAAAGCTTCAATGAGGCCGAGGCAATTTGCCTCGGAAAATGAATTTGTCGGTTACCTTACCGAGGTCGGCTCCGACAGGCTTCAATGAGGCCGAGGCAATTTGCCTCGGAAAATCTGACCAAAAGCTTCAACACCTCCGGGCTTCTTCAAAGCTTCAATGAGGCCGAGGCAATTTGCCTCGGAAAATGGGTCTGCACCATTCTTTGGACGCGTCCACTGGTCAATCGCTTCAATGAGGCCGAGGCAATTTGCCTCGGAAAATTATTTGCCGGATGAATGGCAAGTTAGACCTGACCCGGCTTCAATGAGGCCGAGGCAATTTGCCTCGGAAAATAAGGAGAGCGACTTCATCTCCATGTACTTCACATGTGGCTTCAATGAGGCCGAGGCAATTTGCCTCGGAAAATAGGCCAGCCAATCCTTGACTGCGCTAACGCGCTGATGGGCTTCAATGAGGCCGAGGCAATTTGCCTCGGAAAATCTACCCTTTCCTAACCTGTTCTGGGGATTAAATTATTCTTATATATTGCGAGACCTAATCTGTGTTTAATCATAAAAACTAAAATATCTGGAAAAGCAACTGTGACGGTATTCCCTATGTCCATGAAATATAAGGAAAAATTGGGATGCGAGCGCTCTCCGTAATTATTTCTCTGTTGAAGTTCTCGTAACAAGTCCGGCAGCTCCTTTCCGCATGCATTGTTTATACAATTATAGCTTCTCTTGTTGGCATTTTGTAGTTTTTTCCTAAACTTTCGACATTAGGATTAACTTGCTCGGCGGAACCCAAATCAAGGATTAGCACATGATCTTCCGTTGGTTTTATCAATTCTTCTAGGCGTGTGCACATTTGTGCATGACGTTTAGAGGTTAATCTGCACTGAAATACGGACAGTTGTAGCCAGTGACCATAACCCTTCATCAACTTAAACACTTTTCTCCAACGTTTAGGTTCTGAGATGTCGTAAGTGACGATGTAAAGATTTTCTTTTGGCATTTCTAGCGGGGTAAATAGTTGGGATAAACCGGAATCTCACCTTGCAAATGTCTAGCCATTAACCGTGCCTGGACATTTATTAATCGTCTCATGGAAACCTGATAACCAAAAAGCGGATGAGTGGTTTCTTGTTCCATGCGACGTTCGAAAGCTGAAATAAGTGCCTTACGACCGTTGGCTTTTAGTGAGCAGGCCGGGCCGTTGAAAATAAAGTCTTTCGGCTTGATTTCTCCGTTGTTTATGGTCTGGATTACGCAGGAGTCGGCGATAATGGGTCGAAACGGTTCCATCATATCAAGTGCTAGTGCTGGGCGACCATGTCGTGGACGGTGGTAAAAGCCCATATAGGGATCTAACCCAACAGCCGAGATTATTGAGGTGAAGGTTCTTGTTAGCAATGCGTATGCTAATGAAAGCATAGCGTTCACAGGATCTGTGGGAGGCCGACGATTGCGTGTGGAGAAGGAAAAACCTGGCAGGTTTTTCCTTGGGTGTATAGCAAGCATATTTTCAAACGAAGCAAAATAAACTGCTGCCGCTTCGCCTTCAACTCCTAATAATTCTTGGATGTTATCGGTTTTAGGTACCTTTTTGACTATACGTTTCAATTTTTCCAGTGCTTGATCCTTGGTCTCCATATCTCTCTCGGCACGCCAGTTCCGACGGAGCATAGTACGTGAATTCTGTACCTTTGCCGCGACAAAATTGCGGGATAGGGCCAGGCATTTATGTTCATCAAAGGCACCATGATACTGGGCTTCACGCACGGCTACGTTTCCATTGCCGGTTCCAAAAGTGTGACCGAGAAACCATCCCCCGGAGGAAAACCAGGATACCGGAATTTCGTTACTCATAAGTGCGTGAAGTGCGGGAGTTGTAATCGACACTGGTCCCAACAGAACAACTTGGGAAACGTCGATCATTGGTACTTCCATTGAGTCTTCTTCGGTTTCTACAACCAATCTCTCACTGCTTTTTCGCAGTCTTGCCCCGGGCGTATGAACGTATAAAGGAAGTGCCGGGTCATCAGACGGGTTAAGTGGGCGAGGGGTATATTTCTTTGAAAACAAATTGGTTTCATCTGGCAGGCATATTCCGGCTAGTGAGCAGCGAGGACATTTGGGACTGTTTTCCAGTGGCGGTGGTCTACGACCGGAAGTGGCGACGTCACGCAGGGCTGAAATTGCGCTGATGGTCTTAGCGCGAAGTTCGTCATCCAGAATGACTGGAACTTTTTCTCTGGAGCCGACGTACCAGAGTGCGCCCTGGGGAACCTCGTAGCCGTTATCTTCCAGAATCATCGCTTGCGTGCAGACCTGCACGCGCTCGGGTTCATAGGCGCCAGCGGCGACATGTGGGCGTTTGCCTTTCTTGAAGTCCACCGGTATTGCCACCCCTTCGCCGGTTTCCACGACATCCATTTTCGCTATGACTCCCAAGCGTTCCGAAGAAAGCGTAATAGATCGTGCTTTGGACATTTCATCGCCGATGTCATCAGGGGAGGGCAGTTGTTTTCCGCCTCTGTCTACTCGTGCATGGGTACGCTTGCCCTGAGCAGTATCTCCGCTATCGGCCCATTCACCTTCCACCCACTCCAGATATGCAAGTCGAGGGCAATATACCCATTCATTAACCATCCTTGCCGGAACTAATGGCGTATCATCTCTAACTGGCGATGGAGGCAATGGCAGGGAAAGTTGCTGTTTATCGCTCATATAGTTAGTGTAGTGTCCTAGTTATACCTTTAGTTATTCTTCTGCTGTGGTAAAATAACAATACCATAGCCTGGAGGAAAATTAATGCGTATTGCGGCGGCAATAGAATTATCGGAAGAAGAAGGGAAAAAGCTAAATCGTCTTTCATCATCTCGGACTATATCTGTGGGATTGCACCAGAGAGTTCGCATCGTACTGATGTCTGCTGAGGGAAAGACAAACAAAGAGATTTCCGCTGAACTCGGACTGTCCCAGCCCACAGTAAGTTTGTGGCGCAACCGGTTTGCGGAGGAAAGGATAGAAGGCATAGAGAAGGAACGTCCCAGGGGAGGCAATCATGGCGGGAGGAATTCCGAGGAGCAGCAGATGTTGCGCACAAGGATAATTGAAGCTACGACGCAGACCACTCCTTCGGACGCAACGCACTGGTCGTGTCGCAGCATGGCGAGGGCCATGGGAACTACCCACAGTTTCGTAAACAGGGTATGGAGGGCCAATGGGCTGAAGCCCCACTTGATAAAGACGTTCAAGCTGAGTAACGACCCGAAGTTTGAAGAGAAGCTTGTGGACGTGGTGGGGCTGTATGTGCATCCGCCGGAGAATGCGGTGGTGTTCAGTTTTGACGAGAAGAGTTCAATACAGGCGCTTGACAGGACTCAGCCGGGGTTGCCGCTGAAGAAGGATCGAAGTGGCACGATGACGCATGACTACAAGCGTCATGGAACGACATCTTTGTTTGCGGCACTGAACATAGCTTCGGGGGAAGTGGTAGGGAAATCCTACCGCAAGCATCGTCATCAGGAGGTATTGAAGTTTTTCAAGGGAGTGGAGAAAACTGTAGACAAGGGTTTGGAGATACATATCATTCTGGACAATTACAGTACGCACAAGCACAAAGATGTGCTTGAATGGATAGAGAGCAAGAAGCGGATATATCTGCACTTCATACCGACAAGTTCTTCGTGGTTGAACTTGGTGGAGCGATTTTTTTCAACTCTTACGGAGAAGCAGATACGCCGGGGTGTGTTCACATCAGTTGCGCATTTGGAAAAAAGCATAAAGAACTATTTGGATACGTACAATGAGAATCCTCGTCCGCTGGTATGGACGAAGTCTGTGAAGGAGATAACAGAGAAAGTAGGAAGAGGTCGGAGAGCACTTGCGGAACAAAACTAAAGATGTAATTAGGACACTACATTAGTTTCAAAAGGTTGAGTTCAAATTACAGAAGAAAATGTTTTGCTAACATTGATTATCGCAAGTTTTTTATTGACTCTGTGTGTTTTTCCATACAACTTCAGGAGGGCCAAAAGTTCCGTAGCCTCCTTGTGGTGATCTTCGAATTGATGATTTGAATATTGTGGTTATCCCCCAAGAATTAAACCAGTACTGGTGATTCGATTCTTTTGGGGAGCTAAGAGATGTATGAGTCAAGAGAGATTTAACAGTATTTAGATATGAGGGTTTACTCCATAGTGACCAAGTGTAATAGCCTGCTTTCCAATCTCCAGAACATCCAAGCGTAAGCGTTCGGTTTCGACCTGCGAATACCTGATATAGAGTCAACCCCAATATTGCCAAAGCCTCGGGACCTGGATTCGTCAACTTTTTTTCTTTTGTTGGGTTATTTGCGGTTAATGCATACACTCGGTCGTCGTTCACATCCCACATGAGAGAAGGGAGTTCACTTGAATAAGTCCATGGGCCCTGAAGACCTTCGAGTACATCTGATCGGGAAGTCCCTTTTAGAATTTTACGTGCCATATCCAAGAACTTTTGTTGTCCAGCTGTAAAATATAGATCGGACGGCTTGGCTACGTGAGAATTGTCTAAGCTGCCCTCTGCTACAAGCGCACTGATGAGATAACTGCTAAGATCCTTTTCGTTAACTTGACATAGATATGTGCGAATATCCTCCGGGGAGAGCTTGAGTTCATCGGCCCTACTTAGAACAGAACCATCTGGGTGTTTCGGATTTAGGGCCGGACTGGATTCCCACAAGGCAAAAATTTTCAACGCTTGGTCTGTGATCCGATCAACAGTGAAGTTCTTGTCCACGACTGCATGAGGGGCAACTTCTTTGGTCCACCACAACTTGGGTTGCTCGGATTCTGAGGCGAAGATTACTTGTACGCCAAGGGCGGCTAGAAACCCCAAAGGATTTGTCCCGTCTAAACCTTCTAAATTTATCTCGTCCACCATTATAGTAATTTCTCCTGTGCGCTCTGCTGATGATCAGCAAGACGCAGAATAGCTTCTAACCATGCTAATCCGTGGTATCCATATCTTTCTAGGACACGCCAGAAACAATCGGCCATATCGATGGCTAAGGAACTTTCAACAAAATCGGAATTCACTTCTTTTAAAACATGTCCATCAATTGTGTAAGAAAGCTTCTGGGGTTCTGGATCATTAATGATGGGGAGTAGTGGGCGGCCCCAACCGTGATGCGTCCCTATTAGGTGTAAAACCAAGTCGGGATCATGAGCTTTTGCAAGAATGTTAGAATTTGATTTAACCATAGCTAAACTTGCCGCTTCGTGTCGCATTCCTTTTGGGTATATCTGAACCTTGGGCACACCGGGTAGCGATTTAGCCAGAGGTTGGTCAAGCATTTCCAATGTCACTGAATCTCCACCTACCAATTGATTCTGAAATCGATGGTCTACTTTGCCGATGTCGTGTAGCTGGCCGGCTAGGTTCAGATCTTCAGCGAGTTCAGGCGTACAACCCAAACGCTGAGCAATCTGCATTGCTCGTTTTCCTACACTATCAAGATGGTCTTTCAATAGCACCCCAGTCCCGGTAAATGCTCCAGATTCATCGGAACCATCCATCGTTTCTGGTTCCACCAAAGGAGTTTGTGTTATGGAGCTTCTTTCACTTAAAATATAGTAGCAGGAAGTTTGATTTCTATTATCAAGACCGACTGGAGTAATTTCAAAACCTTTATACAGCTTGTTTGCAGCTTGAACTAACCATGTTGTCCTGTCTTTAGAGGTATTGCGCAACTCATTCAGTAGCTGAGTAATCTTATCCCGAACTGGATAATCAGCGGTTGCAGCATCTGTTGGATTTGGAATGTGCAAATTGGGATGCAGACGGGAATCAAGTCGCAGGGTTGCTCTCTTGCCGTAGGCGAGTTGTGCTTCATCGCCCAAATCGGTAATTGTTTCGACTGAAGATGGGTCCCATGTTCCGGCACTCAAGCCGCCACGGTCCGGTCTCAGAATTAATATATCGCCTGGACGAATTTGTGTGACGCGTATACGTTTAGGACCTTCGGCAAAACCTTCCCACCGTACACAGCTTTCCATCATATCTGGTTCCAGCTTGTCTGAACCGTCTTCGTTTTTTGTGAATGAGTCAACGTCTGCTATATCTATTTCCAACCCTTTGCTCAACCATGATTTTGCGGCATTAACCGGAATCTGTAGGAATTCAGCATTTCTGGGAGGAACTAGCGAGAGTGCTTCTGAAGACCGGTCCCAGCGCCATAGAATAGAAACATCTGGAACATGTTTAATATTTATGCCGTGAAGAAACCAGTCCAAGTAAGGTTGTATAGTCGGTTCAGGGTTCGTTTGCACCCATGTATCTATATGTGATTTTAAAAGTAATGGTGCTGAGATTCTTGGTGCTATTGCTTCCTTTGGAAAATTTTGGAGAGACAGTGGTCCAACGTCAATTTGCTTGTTGACATCTAGTAGATGTTTTAATCTTCTCCATGTTGCCTTGACCGAATTGCCGTAAATTGGATCGAGATTTTTGGATTCTACAATCGACTTAGGACCAATAATCCAAGCTTGAGCTGGCACGCCTGTTCTGGCAAAATTTCTGCCTCGCCTGTCAAGACGCCCAAACCTTTGCCGAAGACTGTTAACCGGCGCGCACTCTGTGATTAAGGCATCAAAACTGAAATCTGCTCCCACCTCAATAGCTTGTGTCGCCACCAGAATGGTTAGAACATTATCGTGTTTTTCAATGTCGGGATCAATTTCGGTAGAGATATCATTTAGAATATCTAGACGATCTAAAGGTCTCATGCGACCCGTAAGCATAAAGGTTCGGAATCCAGCTTCTTTGAGTATGCAGTATGTTTCTCGGGCAACCCGCACCCTGTTAACTATAATTCCTACAGACCGAACTCCCTTATCTTTGCTCGTTTTTTCTATAAACCTGACCTTTTTCAAACTGGCAGCAGGTATAGAGTCGTGACTTCGAACAGAAAGCAGTTCAGCCTTTTTGACTGCCTCTACGCGACAACGTAACTCCTCACATTTTCCTAGGTCGCTAGCTTTATCCAAGGCGAATCTGACTGCGTTATCGTCGCTGGGAGTAGCAGACATTTCAATTACACTGAAACGTCGAGGTATGATTCCGCGCTTTAGTTTTGATACACGATCTAAAGTCTCTGCAAAGGGAAGACTAAGGTGTACCTCGTCTAGAATTACAAGGCAGTCGTTTCCCGCTAGACCAGCGTGAACAGGGCGCATTTTAGGAGTTACTCCATAGCCACGAAACAGCAACCGCGAACCAAATTGATCAACTGTAGAAACTATAATCCATGGTTTGTCTGGGCTGAGGGTCCATCCATTATCAATAGGAATTCCACCTCTTAACGCAACGACTCCTAGCGATTCTCCGTCGCTTAGTTTTTCTAATTGTTCTCGGACCATTTTTAGAACTGGAGTATCTGATGACTCGATTCGCTCTTTGATTTTTTGCGCTCGTTTGTAGACTTGGTCTACAACTATTCGACGATCAATAACGAAAACAATTCGCCGAGGACATACATTTGGCCTGATGGCCATTGTGAAAATTGCGGTGTCAAGTACAGCGGTTTTTCCGGTTCCTGTAGGCAAATCAAGAATGCGAGGCCAAACACAAGACTCCTTACTTAGTACTTGGTCCGTCAAGCGCTGCTGCCAAGGAAACGGTTCGTATCCGTGGACATCTCGAAAGAAGGGTGTAAAATCCCCAGGCTTCAACATTTTTATACTCCGCAATCTTTATCAACTACTTTCTAAAACAAGAAATTATGCAACAATCTTGCTTACTTGTTTGGTTCTTCTATGAATTTAAATAATTTTCATCTGGATCAGTAACTGGTCGCATTAGACCTAATCCGCGAAACCTACCAGAACCAATTACTAATGGTCCACTCACTAAGTTTTCGAATTTCAAAGAGGCATGTACGAGTTGGCGAAACAGCTTCTTACCATTTTTGTTTCTCTGGTTAAATACTGGATAACTTCTTACTGGTCTGGCACCTACGAGAAATGGGCTGAGGGAAACTTTTACTGATAGTGGTTCTGAAAGTCCGACGTGGCTACATGCAGTTCGTACAGCGGATTCAGCTTCTGCCCAAGCTTTAGCACGGGCGGAACTAGTACCCCTAGAAAGCGAACCGGGGTGTCTGGGAAGAGCGATCGGTGTTGCCGATACCCAATGGCGTGACGCATGTTGCCAGATTGGAGGTCGCAACGAAACTAGAGAAGTAGGACTACGCAGTCGATACATATTCATAACACCTACGGCTCCTAGAGTAAGCCTTAGGACTATTGTAGTTTTCTTGTTGCGTCGGGACTGAAGAGTTGAAACTTCGTTTTCCCATCTTCCAATAGCCCGCAGTACAGCACGGCGCGAAGATTCCTTGAGTACCTTCGGTAGGGAAACAGCAATTCCTAGGATGCGTCCATCAGAATGCTCAAAACCTATGTTCGGTAGAGGAAGAAAGGACACGTGTGGTCTTATCGTGGGACTTCCATCCGTTCTGTGTCCACTTATTTCTTCTGGAATCGGTTCTTCCGCATAATGCAAGATCGCCGCATGCATTGCCGTCGTTAATTCTACTATCTTTGTTGGAGGAAAATTGCGTGATTCATGTGAAAATTCAAAGACTATCCACTCACCTGCTGTATTTGGCATTTGTAATGATTTTGAAGAATCAGTATCGCGGAGAGTTCGGTAACTAACATCGATATACGGGAGAGAACGAGGTTTGGTTCCCATGTGATAAGCATGTTTTTTTTCGAGATATTTGAGTTGTCCGGCTTGGAAGGCACGCATGCTTTCCCCCTCATCATTTGGTATGCGGTTTGGTTCTGGAGTTTCAGTTGCTATCCTACAGGAGACCAGAGAAGAAGAGTGTCCGAGCCTTGTTACTCGCTTGAGTAACCGGTCAAACGCTTTCAAGATATTGTCCTGTGGCTTTATATTCCATAGATAGGTAACACGTGGTTCATCAGGTGTGGTTGACGGAAAAAACCGCTCCTGTTTGCCCCTATATTCGGGGAACATTTCGAGCGCTGACGACGGATTGGTGTTTCCTGTATTTAGAATTTGGTTCTCGACATCTGTAAGCTCGGTTATTTTGCGTTGGGTGCGAGCAGCCTTTTTTGTGATTTCACCACCGGATATAGAAAGTTCCCTTTGTAGCTCACTTGTTAAGTCAGAAATCCTCCTTGCCCTCTGCTCATACCATTTTCTAGGAATAATTGAGGGGTCATTAACAGGTACAAAGTGAGATACAACCGTACGCGGAACAGCATCGGAAGCAGCAATACTTGGTGGAGGTAATGTCTCAAGCCACTCTAAAGCGGCTCTTTCTGATAAGTTAGGTTTTTCGGCACCTACCCATGCTGCCACCATCGCAGAGAATAAACGTGCTGGGTGCGGTGGCCACTCAGACCGTTTGCGGTTGTTGTGAGAAGAAGACACGCAACGACCCGTCAGGAAATTGACCTCAATGCCGAATTTATCAAGGTTTAACATTGTTACCCGGCAACTTGCTCTTCGGTAGAGATGCTATGGCTCCGTCGAATTAGCTCAATTAATTTTGGTGCCGGGACAAGACGAATTTCTTCAGTTTCCCAACCTATTCCTTCCGTTGCGGCGTTTGACACAGCATCTTTGAGAATCTGAACTGCCGCCGTTCGATCCATGGACAAGATTTCTCCGGCTGATCCATCTCTGGTTAACATTTCTATGCGTGGAAGGTGTTGTGGGAGTAAAAGACAGCGTGACCTTAAGTCAAAGTCCAATTCATGCTGATACGCAATAGCTGCGATTCCTAATGCTGCAATTGCAGTGCGTGCAGCTGCTTCAGCATTACGGTTAAATCCTCGGAAGCGAAGACGACGTAATGCCGCAAGAGAAATCACGGTGGTCTGAAGAGCTTTAGAGATTGTAACGCCGCCAGCAAGAGAATCAATTGAAGGAGGGATATTCCCATGGTTGATTTTAGAAGGTTGTCCGGCTTCCCCGGTTGTACTGCCCCGCGAGGCTAGTACGGGTTGTTTTTTGCCGTCCAGCTCGGCGAGGTCTGGGTCATGTGTCCAAACTTCAGCACTGTCTCTGCTCTTAAACACACGGTTTTCGCGAGAAACTTTCTCAATTTGTAATGGATCAATACGACTACCAACTTTTTTCCCAATAGAGGCATCAAAACCTATGATTTCAGAGACATAGGATCGTTGAAATCTAGAACCCAAGCCTCCCTTGGGACCGGTGGAATCCCACATGCCGAAAAGAAGTGACGTGGGTGAATACCGGAACAGCGCGGTGGCGTTACGTGGTGTTGCATCAGTAATGGAACGTCCAATCTCGGACAGGCGAAACAAAGTTCCATTAAGAAGGCTGTCTCGAAAAATAGCATCCGCTAACCGGTGTGGCGTTTCAAGGACTGTAAGCCTTTCATAATCCGTTACTCCGCTGGTTTCAGTAAAATCTACAAAAGGAACAGGAAAAACTAATTCGCCCCGTTCCCAACCTTCAAGTAACGCCAGTTCTGCTCTATTCGCCTGAGACGCAACAGAATCTAGTAATACGGTGGTTGATATCTTATCGCTAACACCTATCTGGCGATTTTCAACAGCGTACTTGTGTGTACTTCCTTCAACAGCGTAGGAAGGTGGGAAAATCTTATCTCCTTCGCCACCGGCAGGTTGTAGAGTTAACCGCGACCGGATAGCTACCGCATCGCCAGCTACTGCAGATTGGAGTTTTTCAAATGTTATAGTATCGGACATTCCTTTTTCCTCCTTACCTGAAATTTCACACACACATATCGAGATTCATTATCGAAGCACTGGTATGGAATTGCTGGTTGTTAGTAACAAAAATTATGGACACCCATTGTAGCAACTTTGGGGCATACAGTATTATCTAAGGATAACTTTTAGCGTAGAGTTTTCAAAATTACAGTGTCCAAAACTGAATTTTTTGTAATTTTCAGAAATTCTTATGGAGTTATAGTAAGGGATAAGAGTCTAGTTCCGTAATTGCTTAAAAGCAGCTAAAGAACGATTTCTGGCTGCCATATGATTTGCTATTGGGAACGGATAATCACTTCCCAGAGAAACCCCCGAGTCCTCTAGTATATGTTCGGGTGCCACCCATGGCTCATGAATATATTTGTTCGGTAAATTCGCAAATTCAGGAACCCAGTGTCGCACATAAGTGCCGTTGGGGTCAAATCTCTGACCCTGAAGGATAGGATTGAAAATACGAAAAAACGGAGCTGCATCAACCCCGCAGCCCGCGACCCACTGCCAACTTACTGAGTTGTTAGCAAGGTCCGCGTCAACCAAAGTATCCCAGAACCAGGCGGCGCCGTCCTGCCATGGGATAAGAAGGTGTTTCACAAGAAAAGAAGCGGCGACCATGCGCACACGGTTGTGCATCCAGCCCGTTGCCCAGAGTTCGCGCATTCCTGCGTCAACTATTGGGTATCCCGTGAGCCCGAGTTGCCATTGATGTAGCGCTTTTTCGTCTCTTATCCACGGAAAGCGTCTGAATTCCTGTCGGAACGGTTCTTCAGGAAAATTTGGCCAGTAGTAAAGCAGGTGATGTGAGAATTCCCGCCATACAATCTGGCGAAAAAAGGATTTCAGGCCATCTTGCAATTCAGGTTTTACTCTTGCAAGAGAGTGATGCCAGCATGTCCTTGGTGATATCTCGCCGAAATGAAGATGGGGAGAAAGCTTGGAAGTTCCTAAGATGTCGGGACGGTCGCGTTGCGTTCCGTATACAGTTGCCGACTGTTCCAGAAATGAGTCCAAGCGCCCGAGAGCTCCCGTTTCACCCGGTGTCCACATATCAAGCCACCCGGCACTCCAGTCGGGTTTCTTTGACACCAGCTTCCACTGGTTAAGCGAATCACTCCTGATAGGTTCTTTCATACATGGAAGCTTTTTTGGCGCAGGCAGGGGTGCCGACGGTGGAAACGTTTTCAAGCAGGCTTTATAGAAAGGGGTGAACACCTTGTAGGGTTCGCCGTTTTTTGTCGTAATGGATTCGGGCGGAAAAATCAGATTCCCGTCAAGTGCCCTGAATCCGGTTCCGAGTTCGTTAAGAATATGCTTTAGTTCTGAATCGACCTTGATCGCGTGCGGTTCTGTAAGCGGAGTGCAGTATACCGCCGCGGCACTGGTTTCGGCTACCAATTCTCGCAGAACCTCCTGCGGTCGACCGCGGCGCAGGATCAGCCTGTTTCCAAGAGTCTTTAAGGATTGGTCGAGTGCTTTGAGGCTGTGGTGAAGCCACCATTTGCTGGCGCCGCCGGGTGCCCAAGGGTCAGAATCGCCATCTTCAAGTATGTAAACGGCCAGCACAGGATGACCGGATTCAGCCGCACTTGAGAGTGCCGGGTTGTCCGTGAGTCTCAAGTCTTTTCTGAACCAGTGAATAACCGGACGTACAGATTCCCTGTAGCGAGTCATGTTGTTACCTGCCTGGGCCCGTTGCCGTTTTTACCGGCGCATGGGCTTTTGTGTTAAAGTTTGCGGTAAATTATACTGGGAAGAGCAGGATTGTTTGCTGAACAGAGGTAGTTTTCCATGCCGGATGAGCACTTAACAGAGAACTTCAGATCGGGGTTTATCTCCGTGATTGGACGGCCCAACGTGGGCAAGTCCACTCTTGTAAACTCGATTGTCGGAGAAAAAGTTTCGGCCGTTTCAGATAAGCCGAGCACTACCAGGAACAGAATTCTGGGAGTAAGGACTTTTGATGATTCGCAGCTGGTTTTTCTTGATACCCCGGGGGTTTACAGGGAGAAAAGCAGGCTTGGAAAATCCATGGCCCGAGCTGTAAGCGGAGCTCTTTCGGACGCTGATCTGGTGGCGTTTGTTACGGATGTCGAAAAGCCTTTCGGAGCGGCTGATGAATCCATACTGAAAATGCTCAGGAAACCTTCCTTGTTTGTTGTAAACAAGATCGACAAGATAAAGAAATCAAAGCTCCTGTCGATATTTTCAGCTGCCGAGAGATTTTCTGAGAAGTTCCTCGAAATAGTTCCCATATCTGCTCTTAATAGCGACGGGGTGGAGGATCTCACGCAGCTTCTCAAAAAACACCTGCCCGAAGGGCCGAAATATTTCCCCGATGACATTTTCACCGATCAGCCTGAAATCTTTTACGTAAGCGAACTCATAAGGGAGAAGGTGTTCAACCTCACGCGAAAAGAGATTCCCTACAAGGTTGCCGTGGTGGTCTCGGGATTCAGCGAGGATACGGAGCGGAACCTGATCAGAATAAACGCGGAAATCTACGTCGAGAGAAAAAGTCACAAGGGAATTCTTATAGGAAAGGGCGGGGGAATGCTAAAACGAATCGGTTCTGAGGCTAGGGTTGATATTGAAAGGATACTGGGAGTTAAGCTGTTTCTGGAACTTTGGGTTAAAGTTAAAGAGAACTGGACCCAGAGCGATTTTCTGATAAAGGAGTTCGGTTACGGGGACTGATACGAAAAACCCTTGCCTGCCGGATAGGGCGTGCGGACTTTCCCGTCATTTCTCCTTGCACCGTCGGGAGCTTCCTGTGTGGCTTTTGTTGTGTTGACAGTGCTTTTTCTGGAGTTACAATGTTACTATGTAACAAATTGCGAGGTGATTTATGCCGGTAATAAGAATATCGGATGAAACCCTGCGGCGTCTCAAAACTTGGGCCGAACCCTTGGAAGACACCGCGGAATCAGCAATGAGCAAGGCTCTTGATGCGGCGGAGAAGTTGCGCCGTACCTCGACCCGGACTCAGACGGAACCGGAGACTGTGAAAACCCAAATCCTCGATAAACGTTCCGGTGTTGAATCCGCCGAAAGACCTTCGGGAAAGGAGTTTCGAAAGCCTTTGCTGCGGACGATTTATGAAATGGGAGGGTCTGCGCGAACGAGAGACCTTTATCCGGTCATGGAGAAACACATGACGGCGGTTTTGCTGCCTGGAGACTTTAAGAATTTTTCTTTTGGGGACAGGAGGTGGCGCAACTCCATCCGCCGAGAACGTTTGAAGTTGGTCAATGAAGGCTACCTGCGGGACGATTCACCTCGAGGAATCTGGGAGCTGTCTGAGAAGGGAAGCAAGTTGATCGAGAAAATAGTCACTGAGCCACCAGAGTCGTTCATCAAGCACCTGCTTTCCATTCCAGCTGTCGGCGACGATGCCGACTTTGACCGCGACCCATCCCAACCGCGCACGGTCAGGTTATGAGCTACTTGCTAGATACCGACATAATATCCGAGCTTCGGAAACGTGACCGGGCGAACCCACGCGTTGTCAGTTGGTTTGAAGAACGCAGACCATCCGAGTTGTTTCTGAGTGTTCTGACTATCGGCGAACTGAGGCAAGGTGTTGAACGGGTTCGCAGACGGGATTCTATTTCGGCCGAAAATCTGGATTGGTGGCTTAACCTCACGGTGCTTGAATTTCAGGATCGCATTATTGATGTGGACATGGCCATAGCAGAACGATGGGGACGACTTGGAGTACCTGACCCTGTCCCGAAAATTGACGGCCTGATTGCAGCTACGGCACTCGAAAGAGACCTTGTAGTCGTAACTCGGAATGAAAAGCATATGGCTCTTGCGGGTGTGCGCTATCTTAACCCCTTTAATGCCGACTGAGAAACGGATCTTGCAGGGTCTCTGAAGAAATACCTGCCCGAGGGGCCGAAATACTCCTGCGACGACGTCTTCACGGGCCAGCCGGGATTTTCTGAATAAGCGAATTCGGTTACGGGGACTGAACCCCAGGAGCCTTTATTCTCCCTTGAAAACCGGTTTTCTCTTCTCGAGAAAAGCTTTTTTCCCTTCCTTGGAGTCGCTGCTTTCCCTCACCTCGGCAAAAAGGGATCTTATGAGTTCTTCATTTTCTTCCGATAGCGGCCCACCTTGTTCCCAGATATTTATCATCTTTTTCATCGATATCATGGAAAGCGGGGCGTTTTCACTTATTCCCTCGGCAAGCCCATAAGTGAACTCTTCAAGCTTGTCTCTTTTTACGACGTGGTCGACAAGTCCTTTTTCTAAAGCTCTTTCGGCATTAACCGGGTTTCCGGTGAGAAAGAGTTCCTTCGTAAACCCGGGACCCACCAAGTTCAAGAATTGTTTTATTCCGCTGTAATGATAAGTGACTCCCAGTTTTACGGGCGGGATTGCGAGTTTCGCGTCGTCGGCGCATACTCTTAGGTCACAGGTCGCTGCGAGTTCAAGTCCCGCCCCGAAAGCATGACCGTTTATCATTGCTATTACGGGAAGAGGGTAGGACTTGACCGCCTGCATGGCTTCGGTCAGGGGATGGCCGTTTTCTATCGCAATTTCTTCCTCGGATATTGCGGCTATATCATATCCTGAGGAGAAAGCCCTATCCCTGCTTCCTCTTATAACAACACATCTGATTTCAGTGGTTTTTCCTAGTCTTAGAAATTCTTCGGTTAAAAGTCTTAGAGTTTCTGGGGTAAGGGAATTTCTTTTCTCAGGGCGATTGAGAGTAAGGGTGCAGATTGAACCCTCGGTCTTTACGAGAATTTCTTTGTTTTCGGCCATTGAGAGATTATATGTTACCGAGGCTTGGCGCCTAAACGGAATTTTGGTACATTAATTCTTGTATAGAACCACTGGTTTACTCGAGCATTTGGCGTATGCGTTCAACGGCATCCTCTAGATTCTTTAAGTCCTTGCGGCATATTTCCCACAAAATCTCCGGGTTGCTTTTGTAGTAATCGTGTCTTAGGACATTACCGATTCCCGCAATGTTCCGCCATGGTATATTTGATTCCTTTTGCTTAAATTCATCCGGCAAGCGACGGCTTGCTTCAGACAGAATCTCCAAGTTCCTTTCGACAAGCTGACGTACACGTCTGTCAGTGCAAAAACTCTGCAAGTCTTTGCCATTAATGTCTGCATAAATATTTGTTATGGCTTCAAGGATCTGGTCGGCGTAGAGAGTAGGATTTTTTGACATTTAAAACACCTGTTCAGATTCATAGATTACACTTTCTTTAATGTGCGGATGAAGTCCTTCTCTTGTTACTATATCCACCTCACATCTCAAGTTATCTTCAAGAAAATATTTTACATCAACCAAATCGAGCAAGCTGAAGGAGATTCCCGGGTCGGTATCAATAAAAACATCTATATCACTTGTTGAAGTGTTTTCATCTCGAACGGCTGAACCGAACAGGAAGATGGATCTGACTCCTCTGTCACGCAACGGTTTTTCCAAAGAAGAAATCTGTTTATGGATTTCTTCTTTGGTTAATGGAGTTGTCAAGGATTTATCAGTTGATGTGTTGTCTCGCTTGACTAACAGCCGCAACGCCTCGCGAACTACTTCACTGGCATTGTTATAAAGTCCGGATGAAACCTTCTCCCGAATGAACTCTTCCAATTTGGGTGTGAGTGAAACATTCATTAATTTGCACCTGCGCTATAAAAGATACTTTGATAACAAACTTTGTCAATCTTTGTTATCAAGATTGTCTTTTGGTATTTTATTTGCAAGGAATAATCCACTCTAAACTATCAGGCATACTTACAGAGTTAAATTTGCCGAAAGGGAAGGATTATGGAAGAAAAGAAGCCATCAAATAAACGAACCCACAGGGTGCTGTTTCTCTGCACGGGCAACTCTGCCCGTTCGATTATTGCCGAATCTCTTTTGAATCACAATAGCGGCGGAAAATTTATCGGCTACAGCGCGGGCAGTCATCCTCGGGGAGAAGTTCACCCTCATGCCCTTGATCTGTTGCTCGGCAAGGGACACGACATTGAGAATCTGCGTTCCAAATCTTGGGATGAGTTTGAGGTGGAGGATGTTCCCTCAATGGATTTTGTCTTTACGGTGTGTGACAACGCGGCGAATGAACCTTGTCCCGTGTGGCCGGGCAGGCCTGTGACGGCTCACTGGGGTCTTGCTGACCCCGCAGGCGTTGAGGGAACTGAAACTGAGCAACGAAAAGCTTTTGAAAGAGCCTACGACTTGCTCAAAGAGTTTATCGCTGCGTTTCAGGCCCTTCCGCTTGACTCGCTTGACAGCGTGGAACTTCATGAGAGACTTGGAAAGATAGGGCGCCGTGCATCTGGAACGGATGGAGAATAGAGGCTTGTGCTTGAAGCGTTACTGTCCGACCACGGCATGAAGCCTGAATCGCTCTGACTCTCAGGCGGAAGCACTATGACGAAACGAAAAACCCTGTATCTGGCTAATCCCTACGGCTTTTCCGTACAGCAGCGCGAAGGGCCTTTGGTGGCTCTTGTTGATGTTCTGGAATCAATGGGAGCCGAGATATGGGAGCCGTTTTCCCGGAATAATCAGGTTGATAGGGCGGTTGCCGGTTGGGCCTATCGTGTTGGGCAGTCCGACCTTAGGGACGTGCGTGAGGCCGATGGATTGTTTGCGGTTGTCAACGGATGTCCGCCGGACGAAGGGGTTATGGTGGAACTGGGAATGGCTATTGCCTGGGGCAAACCCGTGTTTCTGTTCCGGGATGACTTCCGCAGATGTACCGACAGCGAGGTCTATCCGCTCAACCTGATGCTGTTTGCCGGCATGCCTGAAAAAGGCTGGGAAGCTTACTTATATGGTTCTGTAGAAGAGATAACCGATCCGGACAAAGCTCTGGCGAGATGGCTTAAAGATGCGGACTGACTTTTAGGGCCAAGTTACCAAATTACCGGTCTGCTATCCTTAGAACCATTGCCTTCATCACGCTACCAAGTGTAACACGCATATGTGGCAGCGCGGGCTGGTCTTTCACTGCTTGTTTGTTTCGAGTGTGGTATCTGCATGTGCCCTCAGAACGATTTCTGCAGCGACTCTTGCGTCTTCTCCGGCATCGTGGTGGCGAAAATGAATCCCGAGGTCCCGGGCGATATTCCCGAGACTGTAACCCCTCAGGGAATACTTATCCGGCCAGGCGCGCCGCGCTACCTGCGCACTGTCAATCCAGGTTCCGTAACGAAGAGACTTCCCACACTTTTCAAATGCTTTTGAGATTGCCCTGCGGTCAAAGAATGTATGGCTTACGACGATTTCTCCCAGGTGTCGTGAGATCCTGTCGCACAATTCTTCAAACCCGGGGTAGCCACTTACCATCTTGCGGTCTATGCCGTGTATGGCGATATTATACGGATCAAAAAAGTCATGCGGATCAACAAGCTGCGTCCATACGTCTTTGATCTCCGCTGACCTGACCACGGCGATTCCCACTTGGCAGATACTTGAAACGTCTGAATTCGCGGTCTCGACGTCGACGGCGACGAAATCCAGATATTTACTCACGGGGAGATAGTTTTTTCCGTTTCGCCCGCGGGACGTTCTTGGCTTTCCAGCTTTTTTCATTCTTCTACATTATGAACCATAATCGCCTTTCTTTCAGCAGTAATTCACCCGCTTCGTCGTTTTCGGGCTTTAAACTCAGATTATATTGTTTATAATCTTCCGAACTAAAAGTTTTTCCGGAGGCGTAAGGTGCCGTTATACGAATATGAGTGCGACAGTTGCATGGAGAGTTACAATACGGACATAGACAGTCTGGTCGCCAAGCTTACCAAGACAAACGCAAGGAAAATTTTCAAGCAGAACCGTAACTTCTGTTATGTTGAAGTCACAAGCGACAAGGACGGAAAGGTGTTTTTCGAACTGGGGGAAAGGGGTGTACGCGGCGCGAGAAGGTTTCGTTACAAGCTAGATAACGGGAAGGTCCTTTACCTTGAACTCAAGAACTTCCGTTTCGACCACCTTGTGTACGGAGATGACGAGCAGGATGAAGTCAAGTGCCCTCTTTGCGACGATTCCGAGACGGTGAGAAGGGTTTTTTCCACTTTCAAGGCCATATTCGACGACAAGAGTAAACGAGCTCCGGGTCCCGGGGATGAGCTTAGATGGCATCTTGAATACAAGCAGCAAAAAGATGAAGAGATAGCGAGCGACTGGGTAGGGCAGGATCACCTGAACCAGTATTTCAACAGATAGGAGACGCAAATGCCCCTCTATGAATTTGAGTGCATCAAGTGCAGAGACAATGTTGAGAAATCACTCAAGACTCTTGAGAAAAAGCGGAACAAGGAAACTGTAAAAGGCCTTGTCGAGAAATATGACAACATCTACGCCATAGAAGTTGTCGACCTTGAACGTGAAGAAATAGTTGCGAAGCACGGAAGGAAGGGAAAAGATTCCGTATTCAGCGACTTCTACCTTAAGGACGGAACCCTGCTTGCGCTTTTCAACATGCGAAACTACAGATTTTCCGAGCTTATATACGAAGAGGGGGACGAGAAAAAGGTAAAGTGCTCCTGCGGGGAGAAAAAGAAGGTGGAGAAAGTTATCTCGACTTTCGCTTTTACCAGAGACCTCTCAACCAATATGCCTAAGCCCGATCTTTCGAACCTGCCGCCTTCGGTTAGAAAGAGAACTCACATAGGAGAGTACATAGAGGAGAAGGACAGGCCTAAAAAGCACAGGCCTCCCAAGGGCAAAATGTAGCAGGTGCCGTCCAGACTTCCCGCGCTGTTGCGTTTGCGTGTACTACTTCTTCTGCGCGTACTCTTCCTTGCGCCTGCCGAACCTTCTCTCAAGTTCATCCGATATGTCCTGAGGGTCAAGGCCCGCTTCGCAGAGAAGCACCATGGAATGGAACCACAAATCGGTAAGTTCGTAGACGAGTTCATCCTTATCCCTGTTCTTGGCGGCTATTACTACTTCGCCGGCTTCTTCTCCGATTTTTTTAAGTATCCTGTCAATTCCGCCCTTCATAAGGGCGCTTACATAAGAGCCTTCCTTGGGGTTCTGCTTCCTGTCCTCTATTACGGAAAATACCTTTCTGAGTGAAGCTTTCTCGAACACGGGGGCGGCTTTTTCTTCCATGTCTCCCGATCTGTAAAAGCATGTTGGCCTTCCGGTGTGGCAGGCCGCTCCGGTCTGCTCCACGGTTATTAGCACCGTATCGCAGTCGCAGTCAACAAAGATTTCCTCTACGTCCTGAAAATGGCCTGATTCTTCCCCTTTGTTCCAGAGCTTTTTTCTTGATCTGCTCCAGAAGTGGGTCCTTCCAGTCTTGACTGTCAGCTCGAGAGCCTCTTTGTTCGCATATGCGAGCATAAGCACCTGCCCGCTTGAGCGGTCCTGCACTATTACGGGCAAAAGGCCTTTGTCGTTGAACTTTAGTTCTTCTAGCTTCATATCCATCGTGTTTTTGTTCCGTTGAAAGTACGTCAAGATAATAATTACAACGCTTCGGTTGTCAAAGAACTGGCGGGGCAAACAAACCGGTACGTCGAGACTTCGGTTCGGCTGTCTTTTCCGTCTGGTGTCTGAATTACTGTTGATTTTGGGTGTATAACTGTAAAACTGCTCTGCGCAGGGAGGAATTGCATCTGTGTTCTTGAGAAAACATCTTGTTCATGGTTCTGTGGTTATGCTTTTCGCCCTTCTGCTTTTCGCTATTAGCCTCGTGCTCTACGGCGATTCGGGACTCGTGAGTTTTGAACATGGTGTTGCAAGCGGCGACCCCCTGGATGACAGGGTTATTCTCTGGACGAGAGTCACTCCGCAGGAATCTCAGAGAAAAATCAGGGTAAAGGTCGAAGTTGCTTCGGATAAGAAATTCGAAAGCCTTGTTTACAGTTCTGTTAAGAGCGCCACGGCCAGGAGCGATTACACCGTCAAGGTTGATGTCGAGGGCCTTTCGGCAGGAACGGTTTATTACTACCGTTTCCGCTCAGGTGATGCTGCGTCCGTTATCGGCCGTACCAAGACCTTGCCCAGAGGCGATGTGGATTCGGTTAGGTTGGCGGTGTTTTCGTGCGCAAACTATCCTACTTCTCATGGCGGTTACTTTAACGTTTACGGCCATGCGGCGAAAACGGCTGACGTCGATGCCGTAGTACACCTCGGCGATTATATCTACGAGTACGGCAAGGCGCCGGATTCTGGAAACGATAATGCCGGGCGAACAGGCAGGGATTTTCCAGAATACAGCGATAAGGAAATCCTTACGCTTGACGATTACCGAGGTCGTTACGCTCTATACAGGACTGATCCGCAGCTTCAGGCTCTCCATGCTGCGCATCCGTTCATCACCGTCTGGGATGATCATGAGGTTGCAAACGACGCCTATGTGGGTGGTGCGCAGAACCATAACGAAGGTGAAGGCAGTTTCGATGCGCGCAAAGAAGCCGCCCTTCGGGCCTATTACGAGTGGATGCCGGTTCGCCCAGCACAAGAGAATGATTCCGGACGGGTCTACCGCAGTTTTTCTTTCGGGAACCTGGTTGAACTTTTCATGCTCGATACCCGCCTTGCCGGACGGGAAAAACAGCTTAGTTACAAGGATTATTTTGACCCTGATACCGGTTTTGACGCCCGGCGTTTTCGTGAGGATATCGGTTCTGCGGACCGAACCCTGCTCGGTCGGGACCAGCTTGTCTGGCTTCAGGGGAAGCTTGCCGACTCAACTGCCGCTTGGCAGGTACTGGGCCAGCAGGTGCTTATGGGCAGAATGAATATTCCCGCTGAAATAATTCCCGATCTCGGCAAACGCACACCGCAGGTTGCGGGTCTTATCAATGAACTGACCGAGATCAAGAGGCAGACGCTTCAAGATGATCCTTCCGTGACTCAGGGTGAACGGGGCCGTATAGGTACGGTGCTTCCCTATAATCTTGATGCATGGGACGGTTACCCAGCGGAGCGCGAAGCGGTGCTGGGCGCGGCCTACGGAGGGAACAAGAACCTCGTGGTGCTTGCCGGGGATACGCATAACGGATGGGCAAGCAATCTCAGGGACTTGAGAGGCAACCAGGTGGGGGTTGAGTTCGCAACACCCTCTGTGTCCTCGGGAGGCCTTGAGACTTACCTGAAACTTGAACCGCAGCAGGCCGAGGAGTTCGCCCGGGACCTGGAAGTGCTGATCGATGACCTCGTCTACTCAAACACAAAGAACCGCGGCTATATGATCGTAAGCTTTACTCCGGAAAAAGCGCAGTCGCGGTGGATATACGTGGATACCGTCAAACGTCTGGAATTCAGGGAACTAACTTCAAGTGAAAAGACCCTTGGCGTGCTTGCTGGAAGAGGAAACCGTAAGCTTGTTTCTAAGTAATCTGTATCTGCGGGAAACGCTCTGAAAAAGGAAAAACAGTTTTGCACGTGAGAAAATTCTGATCTTTAAATTTTTTAGTCCCACCACTTGAATTCCGAAATGCAACACTGACTCAGGTAATCTTCTTTCAGGGGAGTTTAGCACGGAGATGGACAGGGGGCAATGCTCTTCGTAGCGAGGGCGAGCCCGAGCGAAGAAGAGCATTGCCCAAGACCTGTGATTTGTATTGCATAGACCCCGAAACAGAAT
>JAJDUA010000066.1 GCA_022826905.1 Candidatus Dadabacteria bacterium | reverse complement strand
GCTGGCCACCGTGTTCAACCTGCTTCTGATCCTGTCCTGCCTGATTTTGGTGCGGAGAAAACAGCGGGATACGCATCCGGGGCAACCACGGAGACATACCACTGGGAAAGCTTCTGTTATGTCCTTGTATACGACTCCTCCTTTGATCATTGCTCTTATGCCGTCAACGATATATGGAGGCAGGTGAGTGAGGTTGCAGAGAGTTTTCTTTCTTATGCGTTTTCCTTCTCTCCATGCCTAGCGGAGAAGTATGGTGGGAGGGCTTTTTCTGTTTGGAATAATATCAACATGTAATGACATGGGAACAATAGTAACACAGTATATAGTTCTGTCAAGGGAAAAGAAGAAAAAGCAGAAGAGCAGAAACATGGGAACAAATAAGCAGATTAAAAGTCGCCCTGTTCTTGGAAAAACTCAATTATGACAGTGGATTACGAAGAGATTCGGACTTATCTACCCTATGAAGTTCGGTCTAAACGGCGTTGAGGTTTTTGACCGGCTTGGCATCGGGACGGGAGAGATAGAGACAGAAGGGGCTTCGCGGTCGGCAGGCAAAGGCTTTATGACTTCCAGTCCCTATGAGCCCCGCTACCGCGAGACCTACCTTGGCCGGAAAATGCTTCGGTATCCTTTGCCGGGAATGATTGGGGTATGAGCTTGACAAATCAACGGCCTGCATGGCGAAACCGGATATGACGACGCCAGCGAGAACATGTGCCAGGAAGTTTGCAGCAGTCCGTATCAATGAGCGTCTTATGAAGGAGATAGGCCTTGAAGAACAATGCGCGGAAACCTGGACCTACAACATTGTGCACACCAGGCGGCATTGCCTGACCACATGCATTGAACACTACGGTCTCTGGAACATGCTGACAAACAATATGGGCCACGCCCATTCGGACCCGGGCGGCGGACTGAACCCGTGCCTTGAGTGTGACGAGTTCACTTCCGGTCCGGGCTTTCAGTACGCGGCGGGGCGAACGCGGCGGAATTCGGGGCTCATATCCGCCATTGACCGTCCGGCGGCGGAAATCTGCCCGGTTGACCACCGGCTCTATTTTGAGAAACAGCCGCGGACACGCCCCCGCCACCAGGTTCCCTGAAGTCAGTCTCAGCCGTTTCGAACAATGCGACTGTCTGCTTGTCGATACTGTTGCGTATGGACGCGGCGGATTCAGGGTTCCCGCGGGGTGTTTAAGTGATATCGATTTCCGGCTATATTAGTTCTCTGCGCGCTGCAGCTTATTATGAAGAAGATAATAAATGATTGGAAACACTTAAAGGGCGTGCACTGCGGTTCCGCGGCCTTAAGGGACATCTGTTTCTACTACGGGCACGATCTATCGGAGCAGATGTGTTTCGGGCTCGGAGCCGGGCTCGGTTTTTATTACTCTTTTGAGCAGGGAATGAGCCCGAGCAGGATTATACAGCCTCGCGGACCTCTCATGGAAATTAATTTTCTTAGGAGTTTTGGCGTTGACGTTACCGACTGGAAGTACGAGGATGACAACGGACGGGCTTCAGATTGCCTCAGGGAATTTATTGACAGGGACATTCCGGTGCTGATACAGGCCGATATCCGCTACCTTGAGTACTTTGACTCCAGCACCCATTTCCCGGGACACATAATTACGGTATGCGGATATGACGACTCCGAATCCGTTTTTTACGTGGCGGACAATTCATTTGCGGATATTCAGACCGTCTCTTTTGAGAACATGGAGAAAGCAAGAAGCTCAAAAGCAAGGCCGTATCCCCTTTCTAACAACTGGGTTGAAGTGGAGTCTCTAGAAGACGGCCTTGACTCCGAGGAGATCATTCTCGGCGCCGTGAGGAAAAACGCCGAGATGATGCTTGAAGGCAGAACCACCCTCAGGGGAACCTCAAGCATTGAGGTTATAAGGAAATGGGCCGAGGATCTTCCGGGCTGGAGGGGTATTGCTGACTGGAAGTGGGCCTCGAGATTCACTTATCAGGTCATATGCAGAAGGGGGGTCTGCGGCGCCGCTTTCAGGTGGTTTTACAGGGACTTCCTAAAGGAGGTCTCCCCTGCGCTTTCCCCTTATTACGGAGCGGGCCTTCCCGATGAAATGAACGACATCGGCAATAAGTGGTACGAGATGGGAATGCTTTTCAGAGAAATAAGCGAGAGCGCTTCCTGCGGGTCGGGATTTGAGCGTGCCTCGGAACTTGCCTTTGATATATATGCTCTTGAAAAGAGGTATTTTTCCTCCGTGCTTCGAAATTCTCCTGTCAACGCTTCCGCGGGAAAGTGAACGGAAGTCAGGGAACACTTTGGATGGATATCTGAAAAATTGCTCTCTGGGGCCGCTTGGGGATTGTGAGCTTTTCTGCGGCAATGGGGATATTACAAAATAATGAGGTATTCTGTTAAGTTAGGTGCAGTTAATTTAGGAACCGACTATGGTTTTGTTTCTTTTAAAAAAGTACTCTTGGCTTGTAAACATCTTGCTGATAACTGCCATCGCGTACTCGGTCTCGGCAACGATCAACAACGGTCTGCGCGGCAAGATAGAGTCCGGCCAGGGAAGCTTGACGGGAGAATACCTGTACAAGGAGAAGTATGGGCGGGTTAAGATTCCCTATCGTTCAAGGGAGTACTACGACTCTATACTGAAAACAAACCTGTTTGGGGCGGGTGGTTATGCTGGACAGATGGAAGCGGGTAATTTCTCGGAAGTCTTCGAGGGGGAAATTACTCCGAAAACTTCCCTCAAGCTTGAACTTCTTGGAACTTTCATACTCAGAAGCCGCGCTGATTCTGCATCCAGCAAGAGCATTGCCGTGATAAAGAATATGGAAAATAGCAAAATAAAGGGTTATTCTGAAAGGCAGTTGGTTGATCTTGTAGCGTCCGAAAAGGTGGAGGTAGTGAAAATAGACGACTGCGAAGTAACTATACGAAGAGCGGAAGGTCCAGAATTGATTACCTGCGGAAACGAGCTTGAATCCGTTTTTGCAAAAAGCCCCTTGGGTTCTTCGGCAAGGAGTAAACCGTCTGTTAAGTCAAAGAAGTCAGGAGCTTCAGGGGTCAGCAAAGTCAGCGAGGGCGTGTACCAGATAGAGAGAATGATGTTTGACGAGCTGCTCGCTGAACCCAGCGGTTTAATAACCGAGGCCAGGATTGTGCCGCGCGATGATGGTATCAAGATCTTCGGAGTGAAAAGCCGGAGCGTGTTTTATAAGATGGGTCTTAGAAGCGGGGATATAGTTCACCAGATAAATGAAGTTGCTTTAAACGACGTGCAGAGTGCTCTTTCGCTTTTTACCGATTTGAAGGGCCAGAGTGAGTTTACCGTTGATTTTACGAGAAAAGGTAAAAGAAAGAGCAACCGGTACACGATTTACTAGGCCTGATACGAAAATCAGTCTCTTAGGGTTAAAACAAATTATGAAATATCTTCTGAATAAAAATCTTTTCCCAGTTTTGTCTGCGCTTCTTATTTTTTCCGTCTCTTTTCTCTGTCCTCAGTTGGCTTCTGCGGAGAAGTCCGAGCCGCTTCCGGATCTTACGAGGGCCAGGGTCGTCGTCGCCCCGGGTGCGAAATTGAAAAAAGCGGGGGATGAGGAATCCGAAGATGATTCGCCCACAAAACCCGCTGATATTGACGAGAGAGCCGCGGAACTGCTGGCCGAGGAGACCGCGAAGGATCCCGGCAAGAAAGACTTAAAGCCTATTGGGAGAGATGCGGTGAAAGTTTCGGGCAACGAAACTCTGGAAGGTCTGGTTCAGGACCCCGGCCTGCCGCTCGATTCAGCGGAGGAAAAAGTTGCAGCAGAAGTCGGGGAAGCCCCTGAGCCCGAGAAGCCTGAGGAAGTGCCGCCCGCGGTTGCTGAGGATTCAGGCGAGGAAGCAGCTGAACTCTCAGGCGATGAGGTTTTCGGTGAGGATGGTGAGCAGATTCCCGAAGGTGAGGGAATGGTCAACCTTCGCTCTAACATGACGCTTAATGAGATGGTAAAGACCATAAGCGAGATCACCTCCGAGGTTTATCTCCTGAGTGACAAGATCAGGGACAAGAACGTGACGATCATAACTCCCGAGGGTGGTTTCGAGAAGGAGAATGCGTTTAGAATTTTTGAAATACTGCTTGATATGAACGGCTATTCGGTCATAAGCGCGGAGGGAGTCAACAAGGTCGTTCCCAAAAAGGGGATAAAGTCAGAGAGTGTTCCGTTGCGGCTGGATTTCGACCCCGGAGAATCTTCCCAGAAGTACGTGATGAAGCTTATAAAGCTAAAGAGCGTAAAAGCCAAGGGAGTTTCCAATGTCCTTCGAGCTCTGATCAGCAAGGATGGGTTTATGAAGGCTCACGAACCGTCAAATACTTTGGTGGTGGTTGATAATGAACAGAATGTGAACAAAATAACCGAAGTGATTGCGAATCTTGACTACCAGAAGAAAATAGAGTTCATCAAAGTGCATAACACAAGCTCGGCCAACGTTATTTTCAAGCTGCTTGAGATATTCAACCCTAAAGGCTCGAAGACCAGGCCGTCAAAAGGGAAGAATGACGGTCTGATAACCGGAAGCTCTGATCTCCTGGGATTTAAAGTGATAAACGACGAGAGGACAAATTCCATAATAGTGATTGCTGACCCGAGGGATCTTTCCCTGATAAAGGAGACGATCGCTGTTTTGGATATCGAGAGCGAACACGCCGAGCAGGATGTCTACGTTATACCTGTTAAAAACGCCGACGCCGAGCAGATAATCGAAGTTCTGGGAAATCTGTTCACGGAGGGAAAAGGGGGCTCAATCTCTTCAGTCTCCTACCGGGACCAGGGACGGCAGTCCGGTAGAACCGGTCAGGCTTCAAGCCGTCTCGGAGAGGGTAACTTGGGCGATAGCGGAGATGCAAGCGGTCTTGGTTCCCAACGCGGGAAGATCAACAGGGGAGGGAGTGATCAGATCGGTGGTTCCGTTACAGTGTCTTCGGACGATGGGCTTAAGATAACTTCAGATCCGGCGACAAATTCCATTATAGTGATCGGTTCTCTCACGCAGTACAGAATGGTCAAGCAGATAGTGGACAAGCTTGATGTAAGGAGACGGCAGGTGTTTGTGGAGGCCGCAATACTCGAGGTAGGCCTTGACAATATTAACGCGCTTGGAACAAATTTTGGTCTCGGTGTCACAGTCGAGGGAGACAACCTCGGTTTCGTCGGACAGCAGCTGCCGGGCATCCCGAGTCTTCTCGGAGTTGCGGCCGACCCTACAATTGCAACGACTTCCATTGGAAGTCTTTCGGGGCTTTTCCTCGGAGTGGTGGGAGAGGAAGTTGACCCCGACGGTTCGGGTCCGCTTCCGTCCCTTCCTTCGTTCTCCGCCGTGTTCCAGGCGCTGAGTTCCGTAACCGACGTCAACGTCCTCTCAACTCCGAGCATCATTACAACCGACAATGAGCCGGCCGAAATAGTCGTGGCGGACGTAATCCCGTTTCCGATGGGTAGCACCGTGGGAACAAGCGGCGTGACGGTACAGACGATCGAGAGGCTGCCGGTAGGAATAAGACTTAGCATCACTCCTCAGATAAGCGAAGGAGAATACCTTAACCTTGACATAGTGACCGAGGTTTCCTCAACCAGGGAGGCTCCTGCGGGACTCAACACCGCCCAGTTCGGCATCGCGACTACAACAAGAAGCGCTGATTCCTCGGTTATAGTCAAAAATGGACAGACCCTAGTTATAGGCGGGCTGGTTCAGGACAGAGAAGAGGTGCTTCACAATAAAACACCTCTGCTCGGAGATATTCCGTTGATTGGAAACCTGTTCAGGTTCAAGCGCAATCAGAGCAGGAAGCTTAACCTGATGATACTTCTTACTCCGCGTATAGTTGAGACGGAAAGCGATATGAAGCAATTGCTTATGGATTACCAGAAGAGAAAGACCTTGCTTAATAGAAGGGATCTTAATACGCTTGAGTAGGGGAGTTTTTGGAAAATGAAGGCTCTTGACGAAATAATAGGCAAGCGTTACCCCGAGGTTATGGGGAGGATTGAAGAGCTTAAAGGGAAAAACGGCCGGAACACAGAAGACATACTGCTCAAAACCGACGTACTCAAGGATTCCCCGGCCCTTGAAGTCCTCTCGGAGTTCTACGGAGTCGAAAAAATCGAATCGATTCCCGAAGACGATATAGATTATGAACTGATAAAGCAGTTTCCGATCAGCTTCGCGAAAAGATTCAGAATACTCCCCATAAAGAAGGACAACGGAACGCTCAAAATCGTATTTGCCCCGCCTCAGGAACTCTACGCCCTTGACGAGGTCCGCTCCCGCTTTAATTGTTCACTTGAAACTTACATTGTTCTTGAGCGCGTGCTGACCGACAGCATTAACAGGATTTACGAGCAGGGCAAAGACGTTGTGTCGGAGGATATAAGTGAAGGTTCGGGACTCTCCGACATGGAATTTACTGAACCCCAGGATCTTATTGAGGCCGAAGATGAGGCCCCGGTCATAAAATTCATAAACACGCTTCTTTTCCAGGCGGTAAGGGAGCATGCAAGCGATATTCACATAGAGTGTTTCGAAAAAGAAGTGCTTGTACGCTTCAGAAAAGACGGCATTCTGCACGACGTGACGAAAGTTCCGAAGACCGTGCAGTCTTCGGTGATCTCGCGCGTGAAAATCATGTCTGAACTTGATATAGCTGAGAGAAGAAAGCCTCAGGACGGAAGCATAAGACTGAAGATCGGAGGAAGGGATATCGACGTAAGGGTTTCGACGGTTCCCACTTCGTGGGGAGAGAGCGTGGTAATGAGGCTGCTTTACAGGTCTTCTGTGCTGATGAGCTTTGAGCAGCTGGGGCTTGAAGGGAGAAAACTGGAAACGGTGGAATCCCTTATTAAGCGTCCTCACGGGATCATTCTCGTTACGGGGCCCACGGGAAGCGGAAAGACGACCAGTCTTTACGCCGCCCTGCAGAGAATCAATCTTCCCGACAAGAAGATAATCACCATAGAAGACCCGGTTGAATACCAGATAAAGGGCATTAACCAGATACAGGTCAACACCAAGGTCGACCTTACGTTCGCAAACGGGCTTCGCTCCATACTGAGACAGGACCCCGACGTAATACTCGTGGGTGAGGTAAGAGACAGGGAGACTGCCGATATCTCCATGAACGCTTCGCTCACCGGACACCTGGTATTCTCCACTCTGCATACAAACGACTCGGTGAGCGCCGTTACAAGGCTTGCGGACATGGGGGTTGAGTCGTTCCTGATAGCTTCCACACTTTCGGCCGTTATAGCGCAGAGACTTGTCAGGGTTCTCTGCGAGCGGTGCAGGGAGCGGTACGTGCCGATTGACGAGGAGCTTGCGCGGCTTGGGCTTGCGCGCGAAGCGTGTCCCGTGGAAGGGATATACAGGGCCGGGGGCTGTCGGGAATGCATGGAGACCGGGTTTTCCGGCAGGATCGCAATTTTTGAGATACTGCTTATTGACGACAGGCTTAAAAACACCATCCTCACGCATCCGGATTCCACCACGCTTAAGGATCAGGCGCTGCGAAACGGGCTCGTCACCCTGAGGATGGACGGCGCGGACAAGGTCGCAAAAGGTGTGACGTCAATTGACGAGGTGCTGAGAGTCACTGAAGAGGAGTCCGCGGAGACATAGGGCGCGGTTATCCTTATAAGAGCTGTTTGAGATGCCTGTTTACAACTACAAGGCCATTAACGACAAGGGCGAGACGGTAAGGGGGGTTCTGAGCGCGGAGTCAGTCAGGGTCGCAAGCGACAGACTCAGAAAAGACGGCATCTATCCCTCTTCCATAAAAGAGGCCGTCGCGGGGGCGCGCCGCTTGCCGATAAGTTTTCCGTGGAGCGGGGTGGGCGTTTCGGATCTTGCCGTCATGACAAGGCAGTTCTCAACCCTGATTTCATCAGGTCTTCCCCTTGAGACATCACTTGTGGCTCTCTACGAGCAGACCGATGACCAAAAGCTCAAGGAGATTCTCTCTCAGGTGCGAACCCGGGTGAGTGAAGGCAGCTCCCTTCACATCGCGCTTGAGGAGCACAAGAGCGTTTTTTCCGATCTCTATGTGAGTATGGTGCGCGCGGGCGAGGCAAGCGGTACCCTTGACGTTGTGCTTGACCGCCTCGCGGACTTTCTTGAGAAGCAGCTTGAACTCAGTTCCAAGATCAGGGGCGCCATGGTGTATCCGGCGATAATGTTTGTCGTGGGATTGGGCGTGCTGATTTTCATGATGACTTTCGTCATTCCCAAGGTTGCCGACATATTCGCCTCAAGTAATAAGGCGCTGCCTCTTATCACGGTGGTGCTTATAGGCGCAAGCGATTTCCTGAGGCAGAATTTCGCATTCATTCTGGTCTTTCTCGCGGCGGTATTCTTTTTTGTGAGCCGCTACGCAAGGACCCCTTCAGGCAGGAAGGTCTTTGACAGGATTTCCCTCAGGATTCCCGTGTTCGGGAAAATGTCCTCAAAGGTGATGATTTCCCGTTTCACAAGAACGCTTGCGACGCTGCTTTCAAGCGGCATTCCCCTGCTTGACTCTATCCGGGTGAGCGAATCGGTTCTTGGAAACAGTGTTTACATGGAGAATATAAAGGATGTCCGGGTCAAGGTGGCCGAGGGTTCGGCGTTTGGAATCTGTCTGGGACAGACGGGAATATTCCCTCCGCTTGTGGTGAGAATGGTATCTGTGGGCGAGGAGGTGGGCAGAATTGAGCACATGCTCTCCAAGGTTGCCGACATGTACGACACGGAGGTTGACGGCATGCTCTCCACTCTGACTTCTCTTCTTGAACCGGTAATGATACTTGTTATGGGGGTCGTGATGGGTTTTATAGTTTTCGCTATACTTTTACCGGTGCTTAATCTTACTTCTGTAATAGGCTGAACAGGGAGGTATTTAAAATGAGATCCCAGTCGGGATTCACTCTTATTGAAATTATGGTGGTTGTGCTTATCATAGCGGGGCTTGCCTACATAGTGGGCACCAACGTAATAGGCCAGGGGGAGAGGGCGAAGGAAAAACAGGCGATGATACAGATCAGGCAGTTCGAACAGGCGCTTCAGCTCTTTAAGTTCGATAACGGCTTTTACCCGGAAACCCAGCAGGGACTCAGTGCACTGGTAGAACCGGTGACGGTGGGCAGGGAGGCCAAGAGATGGAAACGTTATCTTGAATCCGCGAGCGTGCCGCTTGACCCCTGGGGGAACGAGTTTGTGTATTTCGGCGCCGACCAGACCGAGGACGGACTTTACCTTGTAAGGTCAAACGGTCCTGACGGGGTGGGGAACTCGGATGACGATCTGTCAAGCAGAGACAGATGAGAAGGGAATCGGCCGGCTTTACGCTGATTGAACTTCTGGTGGTGATTTTCCTGCTTGGAGCCTTCCTGTCCGTCGCGATGCCGAGTTTGCTGAGGACGGATGACATGAAACTGCGAAGCGCTTCAAGGGGTATTGTCACGACCATAAGACACCTTTACAGCAAGGCCGTTTTTGAAAAGCGCGTATACAGGCTTTCTTTCAATATTGATACTGGGGAGTACTGGCCCGAGGTTATGGAGGGGAACCGGTTCCGCGCGGCAGAGATATCCGGGGGCGGACGAAGGGAACTTCCCCGCGGGGTCTCCTTCAGCGACATACAGACCGAGAGAACTCAGCGCAAGATAAGCTCGGGAAGCGACGTGTTCATACTTTTTCTGCCGACAGGGGCGGTTGACTCGGCGGTTATTCACATAAGCGCCGACAGGGACAGTTTTTTCACGCTTTCAACAAACCCATACACCGGGGCCACCAAGGTTTTTGACGAGTATGTGGAGTTCAGCGACCGGCTCGCGAACGTGGCTGAGCGTTAGGCGGGGAATATTATGAGGGTTTCTGAAAAAGGTATCCGGGGATTCACCCTGCTTGAAGTCATGGTTGCCGTCGGGCTGCTTGCCTTCGCCATGGTGGCCGTACTGGGAACCGTGGGTCACAATATAAACCTCGCATCAAAGGCTACCAACAACATGATAGCCATGAGCCTCGCTGACGAGATAGCTTCCCGGATTGACGCCGAGGGAATTCCGTCGGATTCAAAGAGAAGCGGCAGGTTTGAAAATCATCCGGATTTTGAGTGGCACGTGTCTGTTTCCCCGTTTAATCTCTCGCATTTCAAGGCGAGAATGAATCTCGTGAGCGTCATAATAACCTGGGACGGAGGGGAGGAGAGTTATGAAGTCACCTTCGTCCATCTCTGACGGCAGAAGCGGTTTCACCCTGATAGAGGTACTGATCGCCGTTTCCATAACCGTAATCGCGCTTACGATGCTCTACGGTTCCTTCTCCCAGGTAATAACCGCAAAACGCAGGGTTGAGACTGAGAATGAACTTATCCAGGAGGCAAACATCATAATGCTCAAAATGCGCCATGATCTTGTAAACGCCTTCGCGCGGGGAAACATGAACTCCAAAAGTTTTTCCCCCGCGGCTCGTCCCTCCTTCAGGGGCTGGCTTGAGGGAGAGAACAGCAGGATTGTCTTCACTTCATTTGCCTCCGACCCCGCGCATCACTCCACCCAGTCCGGCCAGAGCGAGATATCCTACTACCTGGTTGAGCTTCGCGACGGGATGAGTGCCCTTGTGAGAAAGGATAACTACTGGATCGGAAATGACGGGGCCGGAGAGGTGTATCCGCTTTCTGAGAGGGTGGTGGGCTTCCGGGTGAATTTCCTTACGGGGAGGCCTTCTGCCCCTGGCAATGAGCAGGGACTCTTGCAGTGGGATTCGTCGGCGATGCGCGGGTTGCCCCAGGCGGTGCAGATCCGGATTGTTCTTCTTGGGGACGGCGGGCAGGAAGAGGCCCACTCGACGATCGTTGCTATACCGGTGGCTGACTGAATGAGGGAAAAGAATACGAAAAAATCCGAGAGAGGGATAGTGCTCATTATCGTTGTCATAATGATCGCCATACTCTCCACTATCGTCATTGATTTCATGTACTCAACCCGGGTGAGCTACGAGATATCCGTAAACGGCTCAAGCGAGCTTCAGGCAAGGCATATCGCGAAATCGGGTGTGAGGGTCGTTCGGAGTCTTCTAAGAAACGTTGCCCCAGAGGATCTGCCGGTGCTTCCAGGGGTGCTGGGGCAGTCTATTGTTTCCAGAAACGGCTCCGACGGCTGGAGCCTCTCCATCTCCTCTTTTCCCGTGGGTGAGGGAAACATAGGGCTTCGGGTTACGGACGAGCGGGCAAAGGTGAATCTAAACGCCCTTGTTGACCAGAGATCAAGCCGCGTGGATTTTCAGGTGCGCACCCAGCTGGTTGAACTTTTCCGTTTTCTTGGTGTTGAGACGGAGAAGTCGGATCTTTTCGTGGCAAGCCTTGTGAACTGGCTTGACGGGGCGGCGGAGGGAGGCGTGAACAATCAGGACTCCGGCGGAGCCGGCGCGGATTATTACGCGGGACTTGAAAATCCTTACTACATAAAGGACGGTCCGCTTGACAGCGTCGGGGAAATTAGAATGATTCAGGGGATGGATGAGGAGTTTTTCTCCAGGGCGCAAAACTACCTGACAGTGTATCCAGAGGACAAGAAGGTGAATTTCAGCACGGCTTCAAAAACGGTGATAATGGCAACTATCAAAGCTGCCGGGGTCTCGGTCAACGAGAGACAGAATGATCCCCGGGAGATAAAGGACAGTGTTGTCGGAAGGATGGCCGGCGAGGTGATAGCGTACAGGCGCACCAGGAGAACCGTGTCCGCAAAAGAAGCCAGGAAAGTCCTTAAGAAAGTGGATTCCGCTCTGGATATAAGTTCCGGTATTTCCGGGATGGTTCTAGATGGCGGAAAAAGCGACGTCTACACCGCTCTTTCAACCGGAATAACGGGAGGAGATATTCCCGTGACAAAGGATGTAAGGGCGGTTATCAGGAAAAATCTGAAAAAAAAGAATTCATATCCCACCCTGGTTTCTTGGGTGGAGAGATAAGGGCCGAAGTGGCGGAATTGGCAGACGCGCAGGATTCAGGATCCTGTGGGCATTGCGCCCGTGGGGGTTCGACTCCCCCCTTCGGCATTGCATCTTTCCTTTCCGTGCTTCTCAACAGGTATGAACACAGATGCCGCTCTGGCCGCAACGGTTTGATTCCTCTTTGCATTCTTTGACTTTCCTATGTCTTGATTGTTTCTGCCCGGGCTTTTCTATGGCAGGTGGCCGCTATTGCGCTCTGAGGCGAGCCCGGATATGCGGCAGAACTGCTTTGAGAAACCCTCAGTTATTGAATATGTTCGGTTGCAGGAACAAAGGGATGCCATTCCCCTTTCTATCACAAGACCCTCACGGATTGCGGAAGACTTTTCACGTAATCTGATCACGACATAACCGGCAAGCGGAGTCGGTTCGGCTTCGGACCTTATGCGGGGAAATCTACCGACAAGACTGCAAGACTGCTCACCTCTCACTTGCTCAAATTACATTAAAACAATGCCCTTGCGTCACGGGATTGTTTCGCCTGCCTTGCCCATAATTTCACTCCAAACCCGCTGTTAATTCAGGAAATTTTCTGAAAGAAAGTCAAAAAAGCTTGACCCCCCCCCCCATTTATGTATTCTTAGCAATACTTTACGGGGTAAGAAGCCCAAGATCGCGGTGTTAAAAGAGGACCGGCCTTGCCAGTTCCTGTCGACCGGACGGAAAGTCTGGTTCTCCGCGATGGAGGGGTTTTTCTGAGACGGGGAGGGGAGAAGAAAAAAGGAGAATGAAATCAAATTTAGTCTCAGGGCTAAAGGAGGGGAAAATGAGATATTTGCTTTTACTGCTGCTGATGGTTGCGGTCGGAGGGGATGCCCTTGCGCAGGTTCCAAGAATAGCTTTTGAACCGAGCAGTGGCTTTCTATCTAATCCTGGCCGCGCAGGTTTCGAGGGCGAGTTTACCGAAGGCGAGTCTATTGATATAAAAATTCAAAGCGTTGATGCGACTGGAGCAAATCCGGTTGCTGTGAACAGCACTTTTGACGTTAAATATATGGTCAAACCAGTTGGTTCACTTGGTCACTGGCCCTTTGCTGTTCAAGCGGATAGCGAGCAGTCTGTCCGATTTCTGGCTGGCAAGACCGAGACAACGTTAACGCTTAAGCTCCCTGATGACAATGTTTTTCCGGACCCGCCAGCGTCGAGGTTTCGTGTTGAAATACAAAACGACGACCCTTCTTCTTACGTGCTTCACGCTAATAATGCTGGTGTATACCAGTTAACCGTGACAGACAATGATTTCCCAGTGGTCGGTTTCAAGACTGTCCGGTCAGATGTTATGGAGCTTCCTGCTCTACAGCTACGATATGTTGGTGGCGTGCCTACTTGTCCAGAAGGGTATAAACAAGACGGCGGCCAATGTATACCTTTTCACACCATAACTCTTACGAGCGATAAGGCTATTACGCCGCTTGAAGGAGAAACCTCCTATACAGTTGAAGTGAGTATGACTGCGGTGGATCCCGCGAATGATCACTGGCCATTTCTGGAGTCAGAAGCACTCGAGGCTGTGTTTGATGAGGGCGAGACAGAAGCAACGTTGGAGCTTATCTTAACTGATGACAATCTGGTTCAGTCGCCACTGGAGTATAAGCTCACGATAGGCGATCACCCGGTCAAGTATGTCTTGGGAGACAAAGAGGAGCATACGGTTGCGTGGATGGATGATGATGTTGCCCGGGTGGTCACTGCAAGTTTCAAGGATGGTGGGTCATCAAGAGTGATAGAGGACGATCCGGCAGAAATAACCCTTGTGCTCGACAAGGCTCATGAAGCCGAGGAGACTTGTCCTGACGATGACCCTGCTGACATTATTGATCCTACAGAGGATTGTCTTAATGTCCAGGTTGAGATCATATCAGAAAACCCCGATGGTGATGCCCGCTGGCCGTTTAAAGGAAGTTCTCCGCAGACTGTCTCCTTTGCGGCAGGAGATACCGAAGCGGTATTAGTGCTGGATACTTTAGAGGACGACTCGCCTTCTCCTCCGCAGACTTTTACCTTAAGGATAGTCCCTGACCCTGACATTAGCCCTGAGCGTATAAGAATCAGACGCAACTTCAGATATGTATACGATTATGAGGAGGGTGCTTATCCCAGGCAGGATTACCAGGTTGGCACGGACAAGGAACATACGGTTAACTGGGAGGACAAGCAGACTGTCTGGCTTAACATAGCTCCCGCAAGAGACGGTTTTTCTGTTACACCGAACAAGGCGGCAGTATCAGACGACAGTTACAAGATTGAATGGGAAGCAGAAGCGACATCCCCGGCGACTATAAATGGGATATCAGATGGAGAGCTGGAGTGGGATGCCGGCGGGATGGATACAAAGATGGTTGAACTTTCATACGACTGTAGTAGTACTGGCAAGGTAGAAATATCCATTGAGAGTGCTCGTTGCAGTAGTTTTGAAGACACGGATACAGAAGCTGTTTGCTATTTTCCTCATACACCCGGAGAGGATCTTTCTCATCTTGAAATCGACTTGGAAAATGTGTTGCTGAGAGGGACGGGGGATGCGGATGAAACTGGCTTGGCAGAAGATTTATGCGAGATGGCAGAAAGACAGAGCGAGAGCTCAGTCGGTAGTCCCGGCGGTACTCCCGGCGGCACGCCTGGCGGCACTCCCGGCGGCACTCCCGGCGGCACGCCTGGCGGCACTCCCGGCGGCACTCCCGGCGGCACGCCTGGCGGTACTCCTGGCGGCACTCCCGGTGATGATGATCCGATGGATCCCCCGGACTCAAGTGATGATCCGATGGATCCCCCGGACTCAAGTGATGATCCGATGGATCCCCCGGACTCAAGTGATGATCCGATGGATCCGGAAGCAGCCTCAGACTCAGATGGGGGATGCAGTCTGTCTGGAGGAAGTGGTCTGAATCAGCTGGCGTCAAATGCCGTTGCGATGGGATTAGT
>JAJDUA010000025.1 GCA_022826905.1 Candidatus Dadabacteria bacterium | reverse complement strand
ATACCAGAGGTGTTTCTTAATCCCGACAACTGCAAGAGAGTAGCTTGATATGAATCAAATCAATTTGACTTGGAGACTATTGGAGGTAATCGTTAGGGCGAATGAAACATTTTATGCGACAACTACCCTGAAAAACACCGAATGCGTGTCCGACTCCTAGTTCACCGTGACTCCATCTCCCGTGCCAGGCGCGCGTTTGCGCAGTCCGGCACCGACGGCGTTAACGGCCCTGATCTGTACGCTCCAGTCGCCATCCTCCGGGTTTGTGTAGGTAGCGCTTCGCGTTGAAGCATTGGTGATCGTGTCGGTGCGTTCGATCGTGCCTCCGCCAAGGTACGAGTCGGTGTCGGCTGGGTTGCTGTCGAGCAGCCAATCGACAGTCCATCCGGTCACGTCGGTGCCGCCGTTGATTTTTACATCTGTCCAGGTTGCCGTCAGCGTGTCATTCTCCTGATCGTAGGTCAATGTTGCCGTGGCGGGTACGTCCGGCACAGTGCGCGGAGCGCCGGACGCCGGTCCCCAGATGTGCTGCGCGGCGATGATGTCGGCTGGGAACTGAAGCCTTGGTGGTGGGATCGAGGAACTCCGACCGTGTGCGAGGTACTCCATGACCGCGTCATCCAGGTTCGCACCTGAACCTTGGGTGTGCGGATGGCCAAGCCCGAGTACATGCCCGATCTCGTGAAGGGGAGTCTCAAATTGTCCACTATCGTTGAGACGAACGTGGCGGACACCTGCTGCGATTGCCTGGGAATTCGAATCGCCATTGGTCAAGGTATACGCGTGGGCGCTTAACTCGTAATTGTCCCTGCCAATGACCAGATTGGCTGTTGTGCTATCGGCAACCTCGCGAAACCGGATGTTCAGATACTGCTCCCAATGGGCGAACGCCTGACGGAAATTATCGCGCAGGCCTTCGGTAGTGTATTGCCTGGCTCGGGTCTCGTCTATTGGGAAGATATCTGAACGGAACAGGGGTTGCAGTGCCTTGCTGCCCCATGTGAACGGCGCTTCCGGAAACGAGTAGGTGATCGTGCGGCCAGGTGTTGTGTTGATATATGGGTTGTGAGTTATCTGCACATCCTGACCGCCGTTCCAGAAGGCGTAGCCGTCGGCGTATTCATCGCCGCGTTCCGTCGTTGGTCCCCGCCGGTCGTTGACCGGCCTCGTGCGATTCGGGAGGACATCCAGTTCAAGGTTTTTCCAGCTTGTTTGCGATTGTCCCGCTAGGGCTGTGGTTCCATCCCCGTCATAGGTCACAGTAGCCCTGATGGTTGCCTTGAACTGCGAGGATACATTGGCGGGCGCCTGATAGACCGCGATTCGGTCGTTGAGCGTACGTCCCGGCACCGGCACGATCCGACCGCCGCCCCTCACCACCGACCATGAAAATTGAGTGGTGTCATACCTGTCGCCTATGGGATTGTGCAGCAGCACCAGCCGAAGCGACTCGCCGCCATGTAACTGATTCTGATAGCCTGCATGGACAATATCGTAGCCCCTATATTTAACTCTCGGCAACTCGTTCCCGAGGTCAGTGACTGTGGTGAATATGGTGCTCGCGGCGGTTTGCAGAGGTACTTGGCCCTCCTTCCACACGTACACAACAAGGCGGATCTGGTACTGCGTGTTAGCTGTGACGTAGGGTCGCAGCCACTCAGCCGTTCTGCCGCTGGCAGGCAGTGGCACATAACTGCCGCCTCGCGGGCGCACCGACCACTGATAGCTGGAGAGAAAGTATCTCCCACCGGTTAGTGTTGCCGACAGTTGCGCTTTTGTGCCTTCACCGCCATTGGCCACCGGATTCACCGTGACTGTGGGCACTTCAATGAAGGTGTCGGGGTTATGGACGTCCACGCGCACGGCCGTGGAACAGTTGTTGCTTTTAGCGATGCACGCACCGTAGTAGTATGTGCCTAGCTTAAAGAGCGCTGTCCGTTTGTCGTCGGACTGCGGGCTGGTCTCCCCAGGCATAAGCGCGGGCACCTTGTCAATCTCCAACCACGAGTCTGTATTGTCAATCGTTGCGTCCAATGAGCGATAATAGCGGATTTCGGTCTTCTTGCTGGGTTGATCGCCCCGGTTATGCACTATCACGCTCAGCGTGAAAGCTTCTCTTGATACCAGCGCGGACTTGCTGACCGATGGCGACTCTACAACAAGATTAGGACCCGGGGGTCGGTTGCGCACCGAGGCAGAGCGGCTCGCGTTCGATGTATTGCTGGTGCCGGATTGGGCGTTTGTGCCCGTACCGCGCACGGTAACAGTCAGGCGCACGGTGTAATTGGTATCGGAGTTTACTAAAGGGCGCGTCCAAGTGGGAGTGGCGGAAGCGGAATCGTCGAGCCTGCCGCCGTCCACCCGCCAGTCATACTTCAGGTTGCCGTCGTAAGTTCCGCCGGTGAGGGATGCGCTGAGCCGCACCGTCGTATTCTCCTCACCTGTCGCAATGGCATTTATGGTAACCGTCGGTGCGTCGGCCACCGGCAACTGCGGTGTGGTCAGGGTTGTCCGGCTCGCCCTCGCCGTGTCGCTGCTTCGGGATTGGGCGTTTGTGCCCGTGCCGCGCACGGTGACAGTCAGGCGTACGGTATGGTTGATGTCAGTGGTTACCGGCGGGCGGGTCCAGATTGGAGTGGCGGAAGCGGAATCGTCGAGCCTGCCACCGTCCACTTGCCAGAGATACTCCGGCGTGCTGTCGTAGACGCCACCCGCCAACGTCGCTTGGAGCCGCACCGTCGAGTTCTCCTCACCTGTTGCAATGGCATTAATGGTAACTGTCGGCGCGTCGGCCATCGGCAAATCCGACGTGGTGTACCGCACCAGGGTTCTCCGGCTTGCGTTTGCCGTGTCGCTGGTGCCGGATTGGGCGTTCGTTCCCGTACCGCGCACGGTGACAGTCAGGCGCACGGTATGGTTGATGTCAGTGGTTACCGGCGGGCGGGTCCAGATTGGAGTGGCGGAAGTTGGATCGTCGAGACTGCCGTCGTCAACTTGCCAGAAATACTCCGGCGCACCGTCGTAGACACCACCTGTCAGTGTCGCTCGGAGTTGCACCATCGTGCTCTCGTCACCCGCTGGGATCGCTTCTATGGTCACCGTCGGCGCGTCGGCCTGCTGTTTCGTTGTCAACGGATCGGATTGCTGGTTTGTTGGCGGCGGACCGGACTGCCGGTTTGTTGGCGGCGGACCGGACTGCTGGTCTGTTGGTGGCGGACCGGACTGCTGGTCTGTTGGTGGCGGGCCGGACTGCCGGTCTGGCTTATTTGTTGTTTGTGGTGGCTGATTTCCGGCTTCTTGCTGTGTTTCTCCGCAACCCGCAAAACCGAGAACAATTGCCAACAGAAGGAATATTCCGAGAAATCTCACCCCTCCCCTGCCTCTCTCGTGTTGAACTTAAACATGCATGCGTGACTTTTCATTTCCGCTTCCTTTCAAGAATTTCCAGCAAATGTTCGGTTATTATGGCAGACGAAGGGATACTTTGATGTTTCAGTATTGCTTTGCAAACTCTACACACGAATTTTAGGAGTTGCAAGTCTCACCGGCAAGGCAAGTCTCTCGATTCCTCTGTTACAATTACGCTGTAAATACCCCGTGACCGGGCTTGTTTCAATTCTGATTTCGACACCTTGAGCGCTTTTTTTGATTCCTTGTTGTTGCTATTGTGTTAGAATTCAGGCTATATAAGGTAGGTTGCGTGGGCAGTTTGCGAACCGAGGAGAGAGACACCATGGAAAAGCATGTAGAAGATTACAACTATGAACCCTTTGCCGATACTGAAGAATACCGGAAGGTAAACGGCGATATAACCAGAAACTGGGTCAAGATAATGGTTGACAGGGGCGTTGAGAGTCTTGACAGGTTTCTTGACATCGCTACAGGCGCGGGAACCATGGCTCAGCTTTTCTTCGATACGCTTCCCGCGAATCTCAGGGAGTCCGCGGTGTTCTGCCTTGATCAGTCGGCCGGCGCACTCAAGCTTGCCAAGAGCAGGCTTGAGAAGGAGATCGACAAGCTGACCCTCATCAATTCGTCCATTCAGGAACTTGATTTTCCTCCGAAAAGCCTTGATGTCGCGATATGGGGCAACGGTATACATTACCTTGACGAAGAAGAGCAGATTCTGAGCCTGAAGGCTATCAGAAAAGCGCTTAAGCCCGGGGGCTGGTTCTTTTTCAACACCTCTTTTTACGAGGGGGCCCGGCCCACGGAAACCTTACCTTTCTACAGGACCCAGGTGAAAAACGCCGTCCAGTTCCTTAAAAAACAGGGAGTTAACAGGACAAAGGTCGAGAAGAGAGCCGAAGCCGCGAAGTTTCATCCGCGTTCCTACTACGAAGAACTGGTCGGAAAGGTGGGATTTGACCTCGTCGACGCCCAGGAGTTTGCCGCAGACCTTACAAAGGAAGCCTGGGAGCATATAAGTTCCTTTCAGCAGTACGCTTCAGGGGCTCTTCACGGCTATCCTGACGAGGCTGCTTCCGATGCCATGAAAAACGCGGTCGAACCCGCAATTCTGCTGCATGGGGAAGTGAATGAGGAAGGAGACCACTTCGTTACCAGAAAGTGGCTTTCCATAAGCGCGCGGGCGTGATTTTCCGTCTCTATTCTCCCGCGACGCTGTTTTTTCTTAGAAAGTCGAATGTGTAGAATCCGGTTTCACACCAGCTCTCGCCTATGAATCTCAGGGCGTAATTCCCGACATACTCTATTCTCTCCGGCGCCATGCTGCTTTTTCCGAGGGGGATGCGCTTTTTAAACGGAAGCTTTCCGGTCCTGCTTTTCTTTCTGAGTTTTCTGCAGGTAGCGCAGGGACAGATTTCCCTGAGCTCTTCATAGAAAAATATGTTTTCCTCTCCGTCATCCCAGACGATCTGAAGAGCTTTTTCGGTAAATTCGTTTATTTCCTTGGGCTTTGTCTTCACGGTGCGATATTCTACCTGTTCGCTCTGCCAAAACATATCCTTTACAGGTCGTTGCCGAAATGCCGCTTGCGGCGGCAAGGCGGGTTTTCGAATTCTGAATCTGTTTGTCGCAGACGGTTCCTGACTGATTTGCGGACAGTCGGCGCAAGCGGTTATAATCAAAGCCTGAAATGAGCGAGCAGGAACAGGACGCGCTCTCGGCGACAGTGGAGTGGGCACGGGAGGCCTCCCAGATAGTTTTTCTTACGGGAGTCGAGCTCTCCCTTGAGGTCGGACTGCCGGATGTTTCAGATCTGAGCTTCAATCCCGACATAGGAAAATTCAAGAATCGGCCCGAGGTGAGGAAGAAGTACTGGGAAAAGATAAAGGATTTCTACCCCAGAATTTCCGAGGCGCGGCCTTCTCCCGCCCACGAGGCGATTTATGAAATGGAGTTTATCTGCAATGTCGACTGCGTTTTGACCCAGGCGGCCGACGGTCTGCATAGCAAAACCGGCAGCGAAAAGGTAATAGAGATATACTCCACGATAAACTGGGTCCACTGCCACGAATGCGGAAACGACTACCGTACCGACGGAATTCTGCTTTCTCTTGAAGACAGCAAGACCGGCATTCCGAAATGCAAGGAATGCCAGAGCGACCAGATGAAGCCTCCCCTGTCTTTTCCGGGCCAGCCGCTTCCTCACTGGGAGATAAGAGAGTCCTGGATGAGGCTTCAGCACTGCGATCTTTTCATAATTGTCGGGGCGAACCTGGAGATCGAACCCGTGGCGTCTTTTCCTTTCCAGGTTATGAACAAGGGGAACAAGGTCGTTATTATCGGCGAGAGGAACACTCCGGCCGACAATTACGTAAGCGCCGTCATATACGGAAGCCCGAGCCAGGTCATGCCTTACATAGTCGATAAACTCAAAGAAACCCATACGGTCTCCTGAACCGCGGGAGCCATGAGAGGGGAACGGGAGAGCATGGCTTGTCCGCCGAGATGAAAATGGACGATAAAGAGATCACCCGGGAAATGGAGCGTTACGTCTCCAATCTTGACAGAGACATCTACACCATAAGCAACATTCCCGAGGAAGTCGTTGCAGTAATCTTCGCCTACGTAAGCAGAAGTCCCAAAAGTTTCAGGGAAAACATAGACACCGTCATAAGGGAGCAGGAAATGGGGAGGGACAGGGCGGAGAAGTTCCATGAGAAGTGGGTTCTTAACTACGGCCACGCCTCCGTTGCCGAGCACGCCACCGTGCACATAGGCGTTGAGAGGGTCTCAAGACTTTTCTCCTCCCTGCTCGAATGCGCAAACGAATTCCTCTCGTTCACCGAGTACTCCCAGAGATACCAGAGACCGCGCAAAGGCGATAACTACATTCCCGGCGAGCTCGGCTCGCACCCGGCCCTAGAAAGAGAGTTCAAAGAGCTCTGCGATTTTCAGTACGATATTTATTCAAGACTTAACGACGAGCTTTTTCTTTTTCTCAAGAAAAAATTTCCCGCTCCCCGGGGCAAGGATGAAAAGGCCCATTTCAGGGCGCTTGAGAAAATAGCGTTTGAGGACGCGAGATACGCTCTTAATCTTTCAACGCTCACGAATCTCGGAATGACGGCAAACGCGAGGGCGGTGGAAGAGACCATCTCCACCCTTCTCTCAAGCCGCTACAAGGAGGCAAGAGACAGGGCCGAGGAGATAAAAAACGAGGTCAGGTTCTCGGTTCCGACCCTCGTTAAGTATGCTGACGAGAACCCCTACATAGTAAAAACGCGCGAGGCGCTTGCGGAACTCTCGGCCGGTCTTTATGACGGCGCGGGGGACAGTCCCCGCGACGGATCCTCGGTCGCTCTTTTTGACTACACTGGACGGGGAAGCGAAAGTCCTCAGGCCGACGCCTTAAGGGAGATCGCAAGAGGGCTTCTTTTTGAATTCTCGGAGCTTTCGGTCGGCGATATAGAGAGACATCTCTCCGAGAACACCCCGGAGCTTGAGGGGATATTCTCAAGCGCTGTCCGCTCTCTTGGAAAGCACGATAACCCGGTCGGTATATTCAGATCGGTTAACTACAACGCGGAGTTTGTCCTTAGCGAGGCGGCGTGGCATCAGCTGCTCAGGCACAGAAAAGTCATCTGGACCGTTAAGGAGCCTTCTGTGGGAGAGGGCGTGACTGTTCCGCCGCACATTACGGAATCAGGAACCGAAGAGCTTCTGCTCGAAGCCGTCGCGAGAAGCGAGAGTTTCTATGAAAAGCTTGTCCAAGCCGGTTTTCGTGACGTAGCAAGTTACGTCGTCACAAATGCCCATAACAGGAGAGTCTCCGGCAGGTTTGATCTCTGGGAGTTATACCACCTGACGAATCTTCGGATGTCGGAGGGCGCGCAGTGGGATATAAAAAACGTGATCGGGCAGCTCGCGGGAGAAATTGAAAAAGTACATCCGCTTTTTGTTCGTTCTGCCTTGGGAAGGGTGGTCAAGGAAGGAGGAGAGGCAGTCTGATGCCCATGCGGCCCGTCAGAAGATGTGAAGAGTGCGGTTACGAGACCACCGCAAAAATGGACGTATGTCTTTCCTGTGGAGAGAGTATGCGGCGCAGGTCCAAGGGAGGAGTGAGGGGACTTCTTCGAAGCCTGATACTTGTAGCGGTTGCAATTTACATTCTTCTGTCCGCGTTTCAGGTTTTCGGATTCTTGCCGGGAGAGTGATGCCGTGGCTGATTCTGAGCATGTCCTGAAAGCAAAGGAGGGAGCGGCGGCCTGGAACCGGTGGCGCGATGATGAACCCGACGTCATGCCGGATCTTGGCTGGGCGAACCTTAACGGACTCAATTTTGACGGGGTGGTGTTTGCGAAATCAGCTCTCAAGCTTGCTTTCTGCAAGGGGTGCAGCTTCGTGGGCGCGGATTTCTCCGGGGCTAACATGCGGGGGGTGAACCTTGAGGGGTGCGATCTTCGCGGCGCGGTGCTGAGGGACGCGAATCTTGAAGGCGCGCATATGCTGGGCGCTGATCTCACGGGTGCCGATTTTGCCGGAGCTAATCTCAAGCTTGCGAATTTCGACGGTGCGATTCTCAGGGATGCCAATCTTAGAGGTGCGAAGAAATTGCGGGCTCCGCAGCTTTTCGCTCTAAAGAGCCTTCAAAATCTCAGGGTTTCAGAGCAGATTCTTGAGAAAGTAAAAAGTCAGTCTCCTCATCTGTTTGAGTAATTCCCGCTTCGTCTTTGACCCTTTCGTTAAGTTTCTGCAGAGTTTTTATATTCGGGATGGATATCGGACCTGGTTTCCGATATTATATTCTCAAAATATCGAATAATAATACTTTTTGCATATGAATACGGAAAATGCAGTGGAGAATAACTCTGACGGAACGGAAGAAGGCGAGCTTGACTTCCGATATTATATTCTTAGAGTATTGAATAGTGATAGTTTCTGCGTATGAATACGGAGAATGTGATGGACAAGAATCATCCCAGAGCAAGCGACGTTATAGACGGGTTCGCTTCCGTCGGCCGGTATCATTTCACCACCGCCCAGATGCGTTCCGCGCTGGGCGTATCGGATGCCGCAGCCGGGCTTGCCCTGAACAGGCTTAAGAAAAAGGGGCTTGTCGCAAGTCCCTCAAGAGGGTTCCATGTCATCATTCCTCCCGAATACAGGCGTATCGGGTGTCTGCCCCCGGAACAGTTCATCTCACAGCTCATGAAACACAGAAACCGTAAATACTATGTCGCATTATTGTCCGCGGCCGAGTATCACGGAGCAGCCCATCACCGCCCGCAGATTTTTCAGGTGGCCGTCGCCGGGAACCACAGACCGATTTTCTGCGGCATGGTCAGGATTTTCTTCATCTCCCGGGCGCGCATTTCCGAGGTTCCGCTCATGAGTCGTAACACCCGGTGCGGAACCATTATGCTTTCAAGCCCTGAAGCGACCGCGATTGACCTTGTGGGTTACGCGAGAAAGTCCGCGGGTTGGGACAATGTGGCGACGGTTCTTTGCGAACTCGCTGAAGAGATTGATCCTGATCTGCTGTGCGAGGCCGCGCGCACCGCTCCGCTTACGTGGGCTCAGCGCCTTGGATATCTTCTGGAGCTTGTCGATGCGGAAGACAAGGCGGGGCCGCTTAAATCCTATGTCCGTTGCCGTGCCCGCGACTTTACCCCTCTCGTTCCTTATGCGTCTGTGGATAATGCCTGGCGCGATGATGACTGGCGGGTGCTTGTAAACGCCGAGGTGGAGTCCGAGGTATGATTCTGCCCGAATACATCGCCGAGTGGCGAAACCAGGCTCCATGGATCCGGGATTTTCATGTCGAACAGGATCTTATAATAAGCCGCGCGGTGGCGGAAATATTTTCGCATCCGGTACTGGCTTCCGAACTCGCATTCCGGGGCGGCACCGCGCTCTACAAACTCTACCTTAAGCCGCCGGGACGTTATTCCGAGGATATTGACCTGGTCAGGATGCATTCCGGTCCTGCGGGCCACGTGATGGATGCCTTGCGCCAAGTTCTCGATCCGTGGCTCGGCAAGCCCAAGTGGAAACAGAGCCGCCGCTCTATCAAGTTTCTTTACAGGTTTGATTCGGCGGACACGCCGCCACTGCGTATGACCCTTAAAATTGAAATCAATCCGAATGAGCATTTCTCCGTTTTCGGATACGAAAAAATTCCTTTCTCCGTTGATTCTTCCTGGTTCAGCGGAAGCGCCGATGTTGTCACTTACTCGCTTGACGAACTTCTGGGTACGAAGCTGCGCGCTCTTTATCAGCGTAAAAAAGGTCGGGATCTTTTCGACCTGGCAACCGCGCTTGACAGCGCATCGGTCAATCCAGACCGGATTATTGCCGCTTTTACCGAGTATTTGAAGCGGGAAGGTCACAACGTTACCCGCGCCCTGTTTGAACGAAACATGGAGGACAAACTGCAGGACCCGCGTTTTGAAGAGGATATAATGCCGTTGCTGGCTCCAGGACGGCATTGGGATATGGAGGAGTCGGCCGCGAAAGTTTCTGTGCGCTTGATTGAACTTCTCCCAGGCGAACCGTGGAAGGGCGAGGAGTGATCGCGCGAAGCGGCGCCGGAATTTTTATAAATTCCGTTTTCCTCATTGTTCCGTTTGCGGGCGGCGCTTCGGTCGATTAACTTACAACGTTGCGATGGACAGAAAAATATACAGCGTATCGGAACTTAACTCCTCAATAAAAGAGGCCATAGAGCTTGAGTTCGGCGGGGGGACTATATGGGTTGCGGGAGAAATCTCGGACTTCAAGGGACACTACGCAAGCGGCCACTGGTATTTCTCTCTTAAGGACAAGAACTCACAGATATCCGCGGCCTGTTTCAGAAGCTCTAATCAGAGGATAAAGTTCACTCCTGAAAACGGGATGGACGTCATATGCGCCGCGCGGGTTGGGGTTTATGAAAAAAACGGCGTTTACCAGATCTATGTAAGCGACATGGAGCCAAAAGGCGTTGGAGCGGATGCCCTCGCGCTTGAAAAACTCAAGCAGAAGCTTTCTGAAGAAGGCCTTTTCGATCTCTCGAAAAAACGCCCCCTTCCGTTCCTATCCCGAAAAATAGGTGTTGTTACCTCCCCTTCGGGGGCCGCGGTGAGGGATTTTATCAAGGTCGTGCACAGAAGATTTCCCGACGTAGAGGTTGTTATTTCCCCGGCGAGCGTTCAGGGAGACGGCGCTCCGGGAGAGATAGCGGCGGCCCTTGAGAGGCTCTACTCAATGGAGGCTCTGGACCTTGTCGTCGTGACCAGGGGAGGGGGGTCGAAAGAAGACCTGATAGCCTTTAACGATGAGGGGGTTGCGAGAAAGATAGCGGCTTCTCCGCTTCCCGTTATCTCGGCGGTGGGTCATGAAGTGGATGTGACGATAGCCGATCTTGTGGCGGACGTGAGGGCTGCTACTCCTTCCATGGCCGCTGAGCTTGCGGTAAGGGAAAAAAGGGATGTCACCGAAGATCTGGCGCAGCTGCGCCGCAGACTCGATTTTTCTCTCACAAGCCGTGTCGACATGTTCTCCATGCAGCTTGACGGGTTCGCAAACAGCTTCAGGTATCACATGACCTCAAGAATCGAGAATCTTGAGCGACGCGTGGAGAACTACTCGGGAAAACTCACCTCGCTTAATCCCCTCGGCGTTCTGCAAAGAGGATACGCCATCGTCTCAAAAGAAAAAAGCGGGGAGATAGTAGAGGATTCCCGGACGCTTGAAGAGAGGGAAAGGCTTGTCTTGAGGCTCGGGAGGGGCAGGGCGTTTTGCAGCGTTGAGGGAACGGAAAACGAACCGCAGTCCTGATCTTCAGGGAACAACCGAAAGACTTCTGAGCCTGACGACGGAGATGTTCTCTGAAAGCAACAGGTCTCTTGTTTCCTCAGACGGCAGCGCATCCGTAAGCAGAAGCCTTACCCTGCCGCCGAGGCCGCTTCTCAGATTTTCCGCCGGACCGTTTCCGTCCCGGAGCCTGTTAACGATGCTTTCGATCCAAGTGCACGGAAGAAAAAGCATTACCGGCATTATCTCCCGGACGTCAGCGAAAAAATCTTCTGTGTCTTCAGCGACGGCACCCCTCGTGGCGGTCTGCAGGGCAAGCAGATTGGCGAACCTGGAGAAGGAACCGCTTCCGGGAAGATAGGAGAATGTCTGGTCTTCAACCGAGACCTCGCCCAGTTCCTCTTCCGATAGACGCAGCAGATCAAGCATCTCTCCCTGGGAGAAGCTTCTGCTCTTTTCTGTGCCGCCTCCCGCTCCGAATATTACGGCCGTGGCGCTCTCTTCCACCGAGCTTCCGACGGCGTTTATTTCATCCTTGAGTTTTTTTCTGGCGAGAAAACCGAATTTAACGGCGTTTGAGTAACTGACTACCTTCCCCTCAACGGGAGCTTTCTCATTTGCGCTCAGAAAGGCTTTTTCTATTTTTTCTCCGAGCGCGGGGGTCTCGAGAAGCTCGCGTGCCTGATCCGTGCCCGCGCAGAGAACAAAGCAGCTTCCCGGGGAATCCGCGAGGATTTCCCCCACTTCCCTGACACCCCTTGCGGGGAGACAGATTCCCCCCAGAGTTAGGACCGCCAGTTCGAAAAAAAGACACGGCAGCGTGTTTGGCGAGAGCGTGACGATCCTGCTTCCCGTGGAAAAGCCCGAATTTAGGAGAAAGCATGCTATGCTCTCAACCTCGGTAAGGAGGTCGGGCCAGGTGATCTGTTTCCAGCTCCATCCGTCTTTTTTCTGAAACAGAAGCCTTGAGCCGTTTTCCTTCGTTCTTCGCAGAAGGAAGTTTCTGAAGTTTCTGTTTTCCATTTTTTTCGGACCGCCTTTACGGATTGTGATTCGGGTAGAATTAGAAACTATGATTCTAACCGGTTTGCGCGCCGTGGTGGGGGATTTGTGAAAAGGAAACTTGATTTCGAGAAGAAAAATTTCGCCGGGGCTTTTCAGATAGTAAGGACTCTCGGGGAAAAGGGGCACAAAGCCTTTTTCGTGGGCGGCTGCGTGCGAGACGCCCTGCTCGGCGTTGAGTGCGATGAGATCGATATAGCGACAAGCGCCACTCCCGAGCAGGTGCAGAAGGCGTTTGCCAGGACCGTGGCCGTGGGAGAGAGCTTCGGCGTGGTGCTCGTTATGGATGGGGACATGAAGTTTGAGGTTGCCACTTTCAGGAGGGAGTCCGGGTACGGCGACGGAAGGCATCCGGAGCGCGTCAATTACACCGAAAGCCCCGAAGAGGATGTCCGGAGAAGAGACTTCACGATAAACGGGATGCTTTATGATCCCGCCTCCGCGGAGCTTTACGATCATGTCGGGGGACTTTCGGATCTTGAGCGGGGGTTTGTGAGAACCATAGGAGATCCCGGCAGGAGGTTCGGCGAGGACAGGCTAAGAATGATGAGAGCCGTGCGCTTTGCTGCATGTCTCGGTTTTGAGCTTGACGGGGCGGCGATCTCGGCTATTCGCGAAGAGGCTTCTCGGATATCAGTTGTGAGCGGGGAGAGAATACGGGAGGAACTCGTCAAGATACTTACCCGCCGGAATCCCGGAGACGGGATCAGGCTTCTCAGCTCCTGCGGCCTTCTGGAGCATTTTCTCCCGGAGGTAGAATGTATGCATGGGGTGCAGCAGCCTCCTCAGTTCCATCCCGAAGGCGATGTGTTTGAACACACTTGTCTTATAATGGATACGCTCTACGCCAACACCGATGGCAACTACTCCGAGGAGCTTGCCGTTGCCGCGCTTCTCCACGACGTGGGCAAGCCTCCCACTTACAGAGAATCCGACAGGATAAGATTTGACGGACACGACAGGGTGGGAGTCCGAATGTCGGAGACTATCTGTCGGAGACTTAAATTCTCGAGAAAACAGATAAAGAGGATTTCCGAGCTAATCCTTGAGCACCTTAAGTTCAAAGATGTTTTTAACATGAGAAAAAGCACACTCAAGAGATTTCTTTCCCTTCCCTATTTTGAGGAGCATATGCAGATGCATCTTGCCGACTGCATGGCCAGTCACGGAAAAACCGATGCCTACGATTTTATCAGGGAAAAAATGGAAGAATACGGGCGGGAGGAAATAACGCCCCCGCCGCTTCTCTGCGGACGGGACCTTATAGGCCTTGGCTATTCTCCCGGCCCCGTTTTTTCGGAAATACTGGGACAGGTCGAGGAACTCCAGCTTGAAAACAGACTTTCCTCAAAGGAGGAAGCCATAGAGTTTGTCCTCAAAAATTATTCCGGCAACCGTGGTTAGTTGTGAACCGGTACCGTCTTTATACATGGGAGCCGCCTTGTCGCTCATTTTTGCCTGATTATGAGCGTCAAAGCGTAGATGAAGTTTGTGCAATGGCGACAAATCGGGGAAATGCGGAATCGTCTCCGACTCCCTTAATATTTATCCCGGTTTGATTCTGGATATTCACTCCCCCGCAGAACGCGGAATCGATATATGGTCAATGCGCCATTTCTGACAAGATAGAGCATTCAGACATGGAAGTCATTCATCGTGAATGTGCGGGTCCTGTTCTGGATTCACTCCTTCCGTACTGTGCGTGCACATTCGTACATGTTGCGGCTCGGCGGATTCAATCTGCTGACAGCAGGAAGTAAGACTTGAGTCTGACAACAAGAGCAGTATCTGGTGTGGCAGCAGAAAACACGGAAATCATGCTGATTCTCCACGGCCTGCGGGTACCGCCCGAGGTCTTTGATGATGCCCCAAGGCGGTGAGATTTTTTCTGCAATTGTCACACTTCTAATGAGCACGCGGACATAGTAAGCGCGGTACCATCAGGCAAGACTTATAAGTACGGTATTTGCAGAGTTAGAGCGTTGTGCTCTCTATAAGATGCTGTTAATTCAGAGAATTTTCTGAAGAAAATCAAAAAAGCTTGACCCCCCCCCCGATTATGTATTCTTAGCAATGTTTTACAGGGTAAAAAGCCCAAGATTACCGTGTTAAAAGGGGACAGACTTCGCTATTTAGCGTCTTATCCTGATTGATCAAGTAGAAATAGACTTGACTCTCCGGGAGGGAGGAAGTCTTTCGGATACGGGGAGAGGAGAAGAAAAGACGAGAATGAAATCAAATTTAGTCCTAGGGCTAAAGGAGGGGAAAATGAGATATTTGCTTGCATTGCTGTTGATGATTGCGGTCGGATGGGATGCAGTTGCGCAGACACCTGTGCCACCTGAGGTTAGGTTTAAAGAGTCCGGACCAACAATGGTTACAGAAGGTGTTCATACTACTGTTGAGATATCTTTGGAACTCGTTGGCGGCGACCCGAGAACATTTCCTACTGACGTTATCATTGAAATCCCAGACCATCCTCCTCCTGCCTGGTGGCCATTCGCTGTGGCGAGTCATGGCGTCGGCAGAGGAGTTACAGCAGAAACTGTCGAGTTTCAAGCTGGTGAGATTGAAACAACATTATCTCTTGAACTCAGTCCCGACGATCAGGTGGCACAATCGTTAGGGGAAGAAATTACTCTTACGATAACAACCGCAACAGCCGGTGGAACTGATCCTGATCCTACCATAGACTCGCAGCGGGACACGCATACGATTGTGTGGATGGATGATGATACCCTTGCGTTGCCGGCAGTGAGTTTTGAAACGGCCACTTCAGAGGCAGAAGAGGGTTCTGACCTTGTTGAGGGTGTTACGGCTGAGGAGAAGAATATACATCTGACGCTCGACAAACCCGCAGAAAATGATCTTTTCGTTAATGTGGAGATTGAAAAAGCTGCCGGGACTACCCACTGGCCGTTCCTTTCTTTCGAGGATGAAGAAATGGGCGAGGCAGAGAGAACGGTATCTTTTGAAGCCGGGGAGAGCAAAGCGACATTGGACCTAAGCTTTGCAGACGATAACGCACCTAGGCCGCCACAGATGTTTACTCTTAAAATAATTGAGGAGGATGGTCCCCCTCCTCCTTTCGACGAATACCGGATTGGGACAATAAGTACAAACACGCTTACAGTGAATGACGATGACAGTATTGTGCTTAATGTAACCCCTACCAGTACAGGCTTCAAAGTTCAACCAAACCGCGGGTCGGTAGAAGCTTATACAGTCAGATGGGTAGCTGACGGTCCAGGCATAGCAGCGGAGCAAACAATAAAAACTGGTATGATTGACTTCCCAGTAGACGATCCAAACACAACAGCTAGGGAGGATCTTGATCCTGAGACTGTCCAGTTTGGTTTTAGCTGTGCCGAGGGTGATGTGTTCATAACCATAATTGATCCCGTAGTAACCGGTTCCAGCAGCGTTCCAGCATCTTATGTAATACCGCTAGATGGGAGTGTAGGCGGTCTGCCGAAAGCAAATCTCTGCGGCGACACAGCGAGCAGTCATAGTCCTCCTTCTGATGGCGGTACTCCTGGCGGTACTCCCGGCGGCACGCCTGGCGGTACTCCTGGCGGCACGCCTGGCGGTACTCCTGGCGGTACTCCCGGCGGCACGCCTGGCGGTACTCCTGGCGGCACGCCTGGCGGTACTCCTGGCGGTACTCCTGGCGGCACTCCTGGCGGCACTCCCGGTGATGATGATCCGATGGATCCCCCGGACTCAAGTGATGATCCGATGGATCCGGAAGCAGCCTCAGACTCAGATGGGGGATGCAGTCTGTCTGGAGGAAGTGGTCTGAATCAGCTGGCGTCAAATGCCGTTGCGATGGGATTAGT
>JAJDUA010000038.1 GCA_022826905.1 Candidatus Dadabacteria bacterium | reverse complement strand
TGTGTATATGGCATCTGATAACCTCCTATGGTTTGCACTTTAGAGATTATCTTTGTCGCTTGGCCCTTTCAAATGAGGTGTGAGCCTCAAAGGGCTATAACCCTGTTCTCAGGGGTGTTGCACTTCGTAGTTCAACGGGCGGGAGAAAAGAATAGCCCGCGTGGCACCGGGCGGTGCGTCAAAAAGCGGAGCCGGCAACTGAGCGTGTTCGACTTCAGATACAACTTTGTCAATACCGCTGCCCTGTTCCTCGCAAATTCCAAACTGCCTCATTAAAGACGCCAGAGACTCGTTTCGGGACTGCGGAGGCGCGTCAACAAAACGATCGGTTGATATCAGCGGTTCTCCAGGGTTGGTCATTTCAATGCGGTCATCAAATATTTCAACCTTCGGACCGGTTCCGGTGATTGAGAAGTCTTGATGAATAAGGGCATTCGCTACCAGCTCCCGCACGGCCAGATCGGGAAACATGCGTACCGTATTTCTGATTCCCCCTTCGATAATTTCATGAGAGGGAAGCAGCGCATCAATATATTCCATAAGACCTTTAAATCCAGTTGCGTACCCCATGTCTCCGGTTCGATCCCGATCCGTTTCCATCCGGTTTGTGCCCTTGTACTTAATTACCCGAACAGCTTTGCGTTCGAGGTCGGGAAAGTCGCTGAAGCTTCTGGCGAAAAGCAGAGGTCCCAGATTGGTTATGTTCCAACCCTCAATATCATGCTGGACAATCAGCCGATTGCTCTTTAGTTCGTTTAGTATGTTTGCTCTGCCTTCGGGAATAGGTTTTTTCAGAAGGTTGAAATAGGCCGGCTAATCAAGCATCTGCAGAACGGTCTCATCATCCACCTGTTCCATCGCGGATAATTTTTCAAAAGGCCTTTCGTTGAATATTCTCCACAACCTGCGGGCGCGTTCAGGCGATGACGTGAGCTGACGCGTGACTTTATCAATGCGGACATATTCAACATTTTTGAAACTGACTGGATGACTGGTCGCCCTGCCAATTTCAAGTATCACAACTTTTTTTTCATCAATATTGACCGTCAGGAAACGGAACGGAACTTCGGGTTTAAGCATAGAAAGCAGCCAGTGCTGCAACGGCTGCTTCTTGGTTTTTGCTTTTCCTGGGTCAAAGTCAGTGCCAAGAATTTCATGCGTACAGTCTTCGACTCCCCGGACGAGGTATCCGTGGGGCTGGTTGTTGAGAGCGGCTCCATTTGAGAGAGCCGATATATATTCCCCTATATCTTCAGGTCTGGCAGCGTTGTGTTTGAATTCCACCCACTCCGTTTCAGAAGGCAAGTCGCACAATTTCCGCACCAGTTTGGCAAGAGTTTCTTTAGAATAGTCCATGTCGTATCCGCCTCGAAGATAATCACAACCGCCCTTTCAGAAAACCGCCGTTCATAACACATGCCGTTCCGCAAAAAAATCAGAAGTTCTCGGTTTCTTACTCGGTGCCCGCTACCTTATTTAACAGATTACACAGTTTATCAGAGAATATGTAATGTCTGCGATTTTCCTAAAACCGCAATTTACAGTATTTCGAACAATTTGGATGTTCTCTGAATTTGCGGGAAACCGCATTTTCCAGTCAAGTAAAAATTTGTTTCGCAACATGCCGATATACAAGACTTTTTCCGAATTTAATCCTGAAAAAACACCTCCAGGTGATTTTCCAGTCAAGTAAAAACCTTCATTGTCCGGTGAAGGAGTGTTTTTACCGTATCGTATAGAGAAACTGCTACGCATCTAAGAAAAGAGGGAAGCTTGTTTCCTCATAAGAGTTTTTGCCCCTGAACGCTTCTTTGATAAATTTTTTCGTGTATGTATATTGAAGCGGAGGAGAGTTTTCATCCAAAATGCCTTCACTTGAAGAACTTGTTTTGGCCGACGAGACGGCCAGTGAGATAACGCGCGCGCACGAAATCGCCAGAGAAGAATGGGAAAAAATAAGGGTTTCCTTGGCTCTTTGCGGGAATACGGGAGATTTTTGCGGGGATGACTTCATGCTCGGGACAATTTCCGGGGAAACGATAGCACGCGAGCCGCTTGGGAGTCCGACCAAGTCCGTTTCGGTTTACTCTCCGACCTATTATCCGATGTATCTAGTGAAGAATCTGCACGAGTTCCGGGAGAAGTTTCCGGAAAAAAACTACCGCACGACGGAAGCCCTCTACGTCTATGTCGAGCTTGTGAACGCGGCGGCGCTTCGGCTCGGCCTCGAGGGAACGCTGGCTATGGGGTTTGCCAGCGGCTACGCGAACGTGAGAACGGGCTGGATCGCGGAGAAGGGACTTCCGGAACAGAGCGCTGTATTCTCCGAAATGTTTTTTTCAGACAGGCCGAAGAATTACGACTGGGATTTTCACTGGACCTCGATCAGGCAAAAATTCGGAGAAATCTACCAAAAATTCGTCGCCTGGCAGCGCTCCCCAGCCCTTTACCTGAAGGAGTCAAGATCCAAGGCGGTCGTAAAGCCTTTCATAGTCTAGACGAATCCCTCTTCGAATTCGTCCGAAGGATTCTCGAAGCTCGGAACCCCGTTTTGCTCCAAAAACACCAGTTTCACCGTGCCCGTGGGCCCGTTTCTCTGCTTTCCGATTATGAGTTCCGCCATACCGTCTTTTTCCTCGGGATTTTTCCTGTATATGTCCTGGCGGTGAATGAAAAGCACTACGTCTGCGTCCTGTTCTATGGCGCCGCTTTCCCTGAGGTCTGAGAGCTGGGGACGGCGGTCGGTTCTGGTTTCGGTCTGTCGGCTTAGCTGCGAGATCCCTATTACCGGAACGTCAAGCTCCTTGGCGAGTGCCTTCAGAGCGCCCGAGATCTCCGCTATCTCCCTTTCCCGGGTTTCATTTCTCGAACTGCCTCTCATGAGCTGCAGATAGTCGACCACGATCAGGTCGAGGCGGTTATCCTTTTTCAGCCGTCTCGCCTTCGCCCTTATCTCAAGCACCGTAAGTGCCGGGGTGTCGTCTATAAATATGTTCGCGCCCGCGTACCTCTCGGCTGAATCAAACAGCCTCTCCAGATCGTCATCCCTTATGTAGCCGCTTCGCATCGCCGAAAAACTGACTTTCGAGTTTATGGAAAGAAGTCTCAGCATGAGCTGCTCCTTCGTCATCTCAAGCGAGAACATGGCAACTGAGAGATCTTCGTTCAATGTGGCGTTGCTTATTATGTTAAGGCACAGAGACGTTTTTCCCGCTCCGGGGCGCGCGGCGATTATAACGAGATCTGATTTCTGAAGACCCGAGGTCAGGTGGTCGAGTCTCTCAAAGCCGGTTCTTATGCCGGTTATGAGCTCCTTTTTCTGGTAGAGCCGTTCGATATTGTCTATCGCCACCGGCGCAAGGTCCCTCGAGTGCCAGAAGCTTGGCTTTATCTTGTTCTGGGCAATGTCGAGGATTGACTGCTCCGCCCTGTCCAGGAACTCGTCAACTTCGATGTCGGGTCCGTACCCGCGATGCGCTATGTCGGTTGCGGTGAGCACAAGTTTTCTCAGAACGGACTTGTCTTTTACTATCCTAGCGTAATGAGCGACGTTTCCCGCGGTGGGAACGGTCGAGACCAGATAGGTGAGGTAGGCGGCCCCCCCGATTTCTTCTACGGTCCCCTTGGAGTTCATCAACTCATACAGGGTGAGAACGTCGATGGGGGTGCCCTCCCTGTCAAGGTCTATCATGCAGTTCATTATCTTGGAGTGGCTTTCGTTATAGAAGTCCTCGGCTATAAGAATTTCGAGAACCTGATTTATCGAGCTGCTTTCAATGAGTATGGAACCCAGTACCGCGCGTTCTGCCTCCTCGTTGCTCGGAAGGGGGGATTTCGTCAGATTCTCCATCGTTCGAGGTTTTCTCCTGTTCCATCTGTCCGATGGTTTCTCATTCTCCTACCAGAACCACTCCCACGTCCATGACGTTCGTTCCCGTGCTTCCGGTTTTTATAAGGTCGCCCAGGGTTTCAAAGAAAGAGTACGAATCGTTGTTGGCGAGATGGTCTCTCGCGCTTATTCCCATCGATCTCGCTATCAGTCGTGATTGTCCGTCGCATATCGCCCCGGCGGCGTCTGTGGGACCGTCTATTCCGTCGGTTCCGGCGAAAAGCCCCACGATTCCACTGCTCCCTATTATCTCAAAGCAGAAGGAAAGGGCGGTTTCGCTGTTGCGCCCGCCGCGTCCCCGCCCCGTTACGTTTACGGTTGTCTCTCCCCCGAAAAGTATGCAGGCGGGTTTTTTAACAGGCCTCCCGAACCTTTTTATGTCAAAGGAGATTCCCGCAAGCACCTTGGCCACTTCCCTTGCCTCTCCCGATATTTGGGAGGAGAGAAAAAGCGTGTTGTACCCCATTTTCTTCGCCATCTTCTCCATCGAGATTATTGCCTTGTGATTGTTCCCGACAACAACCGTGGTGGCTCCGCTTTGTTCGTACTGTTCGCGGTTCATCGTGGGGGAAGTGTTGTTTTCTCTGCCCCTCTCAAGATGCACCACCACCTTGGGGGGGATTTTATGCTCAAGCTCGAGTGCCTCTATGACCCGCCACGCGTCCTCGTAGGTAGTAGTGTCGGGAACCGTAGGTCCCGAAGCTATAAATTCAAGCCGGTCGCCCACGACGTCCGAGAGAATCAGGGTGATGACCTGCGAGGGCAGAGCCTTTTTAAGAAGCCCTCCTCCTTTTGTCTGCGACATTTTTTTCCTCACGGTGTTAAGGCCGTAGGTGTCGGCTCCGCTCAGCATCAGTCTCTCGGTCACCGCTCTTTTATCCCCTATGGTGAGCCCCTCGCTCGGCATCGCGAGTATCGAGCTTCCGCCTCCCGATATAAGGAAGATCACAAGATCCTTCTCTCCTGATCTTTCGAGAAGCGAGACTGCTTTTTTCGCTGCCTCGACGCTTTTTTCATCCGGTATCGGGTGAGAGGAGAGATGAAAATCCATTTTCTGAAAATCCTGCTCGGAACGGACGTTCGATACCACGATTCCCCCGGTTATCCGCTTGCCGAGAAGCTCCTCAAGCGCCGCAGCCATGGAGGACGCGGCCTTTCCGAAGGCCACGACGTACACCGACTCGAAATCGGAGAGATCAAAGCTCCTCTCTCCGACCTTGAGTTGGTTGCCCTTGAGCTTAATATGCTCCAGAACGCATTTTCCAGGGTCGGCTTCTTTCAGCGCCTGGTCAAAAAGCTCCCTCGCATCCTTTCTCAGTTTCTCGCTCATCCCCTTTTCCTGATCTCATCAACTATTCTGTCAACTTCCGATTCGGTAAGATTCTCGTAAAGGGTATCGTCCACAAGCATGGCGGGGGCGGTACCGCAGGAAGCAAGACATTCAGCTTCGAGAAAGGTTATTTTTCCGTCGGCTGTCGTTTCACCGGTTTTTACCCCCAGGCGCTTGCAGAGGTGATGCTCCAGCCCCTCGGCTCCGCGGAGTGCGCAGGAAAGGGTTCTGCAGAGCCACATGACGTGAGTTCCCACAGGTTCTGTGAAAAACATGGTGTAAAATGACGCAACGTTCTGAACCGAAGAAGCGGGGATGTCGAGCGCCTCGGCGACTTCTTCCATGGATTTGGCGGAAAGCCAGCCGAGTTCGTTCTGCACTTCCCGCAGGACGGGAATAAGCGCCGAAAGCCTGGTTTCGTGGTCATCCGCTATTTGTTGTATCTTATCTCTGAGTCTGGGGGGAAAAGGCACTCCGAACCTCCTCACTGCTTAAAGCCGGAAGTTAAAAACTAACATGATTTACAGCGGCGGGCAAGGACGCTGGGCAGACTAGAGCGCCTTGCTTGCTGACTCTCTTTTTTCATAGAGATTGCCAGCCTGGCATATTGTTTTCAGCAATTGACATTTGTCACTTGACACATTACACTTCCTGAGTGATTAAATCGTTTCGTCATCGTGGTCTAAAGGCTCTGTATGGAGGTGAACGTCCGGCCAAAATCGCGCCTGAGCACATTGCAAAACTTAAGCGTATACTGACTGTGTTGGATCAAAGCAGCGGACCCGAAGATATGAATCTGCCCGGCTTCCAGTTGCACCGACTCAAAGGTTCGTTAAGAGGTTATTACGCTGTTTCAGTTTCGGGTAACTGGCGGGTCACGTTCCGGTTCAAAGATGGCGATGCTGTGGATGTCAATTATTTGGATTATCATTAAACGGTCCATATGTGATTAAAGGAGAAAAATTATGGCAATGAAAGATCCTGTACATCCAGGTGTTATTGTACGCGAGGATTGTATGGAACCCTTGAATCTTTCGGTTACCGAGTGCGCGAAAGTGCTTGGCGTCGCGCGCCAGACGCTTTCCAATCTTGTCAATGCAAAAGCATCCGTTTCCGTTGAAATGGCCTATAGACTGTCGAAGGCATTTGGTTCGACTCCGAGAACTTGGCTTGGCATGCAGCTGGCCTTTGATCTTGCCCAGTCGAGGGAACTGGAACAAAAGATACAGGTAAAGCGCGTTTCCACGCAAGGTCAATCCACTTGAAGCATGCCCTGGCGGTTATGTTTTCTCATCTGCTCCTTGATATCAGCGGAATCGGATATTTGCGAAGGATGTTTTTAGAAGCAAGACTATTTCATGCTTGTCGTTTCCGCAGCCTGATGTCCATCTTGCATAGGCGGTTTGTTCTCTTGCAGGGAAGAAGACTTTGATTTATGGCTTTACGTAATTATCCGTGAGATTCGCCAATCCGACGTATGTCCCAAGCTTTCTATGTCAGGTAAAACTCGATCAAGCATCTTGCCTCCCTGAATAGTGATCAACTGACGGACATTCTCAGAAGTCATGGCTTGCGGACTCTTGGCTTTCGCAACACGGACAATTTCAAAAAAAACAGGGTGCCGCGCGGGTCTGCCATTAATAATGCTTGTGGATTCAAGCAATGTTGGAATTTTCAAGGTTCTAATGTCCTTGGCATGATTGAAGCTCGCAGGATGGCGGTTAAAATTTTTTTGGAATGCCGAAGAAAAGAATAACTATTGTTTACACTGGTCTTGGAGACGACGGGAAAACCTCGCTTCTGGGCGGGAAAAGAGTGAGAAAATCATCACCGAGGGTAAGTGCGTACGGCGAAGTGGACGAACTTAACTCGGTTCTGGGAGTTGCCTGCACAAAAGCGGTCGATCCCAGGGTTAAGCAGCTTCTGCGGGAAATACAGAACGAGCTTTTCACCGTGGGAAGCGATCTGGCGACCCCGCGGGATTCGACTTTCTCCCCGCCGAGGGTGACCGCGGGGATGGCAAAGCGCCTTGAGGGGCGGATAGATGAGTTTTTGCCTGAGGTCGGAGAGCTCAGGGAGTTCGTTTTGCCGGGAGGGGCGGAGGGTGCCGCCTGGCTTCATCTTGCCCGCACGGTATGCAGAAGGGCGGAGAGAGGCGTTGAGGCGCTCTTCGGAGACTCGGAGGAGGGAGATGAGATTCTGGTTTATCTTAACCGCCTCTCGGATCTTCTTTTCGTTCTTGCGAGAGTGGAGAACAAGACCTCGGGGACGGGGGAGATCTTCGTTGATTTCGGACGGGGCGAGGACGGGTGATGGACGAAGGCACAAGTATAACAAACCCCGAGATCGAAGACTACATTCTCTCTCTCTACCCCCGCGTCCATGAGGTTTTCCAAGACATGGAAAAGCGGGCGGAGGGAAGCGACGTGAAAATAGTGGGGCCTCTTGTGGGGAGATTTCTTTCGCAGATATGTATTCTGCGCAGGCCGCAAAGCATTTTCGAGATGGGTTCCGGGTTCGGGTACTCGGCCCTTTGGTTCTCCCTTTTTCTGGGTGACGGAGGCATGGTAACCTGCACGGACTGGCTTGAGGAAAACGCGGCGGCGGCGCGCGGGTACTTCACGCGGGCCGGGCAGATTCAAAAGCTCCGCTTTGTCTGCGGAGACGCGCTTGACGTACTGGCGAATTCGGACTGTAAATTTGATATGATATTCAATGACATAGACAAGGAGAACTACCCGCGGGTTATCGAGCTTGCGCGAGAGAAGCTTAACCCGGGGGGGATGCTCATTACCGATAACGTGCTTTGGGGAGGCAGGGTTCTCGGCGGCGGAGGTTCTGAGAGCACCGAAGGGGTCTTGGAGTTTAACCGGCTTTTGTTCTCGGACCCGGAGTTTTTCTCCACGGTAGTTCCCCTTCGCGACGGGGTGGCGCTAAGTGTCAGAGTTTAACGGATATTTATTTCTTGGAATCCCAAAGTGAAAGAACTTGAGACCACTGAGAATGAGCTTCTGGTTTTCTTGGCGGACTCCTACGAACATATACGTAGGCGCCATTACGCCAGGAGCAGGAAAAACAAGGCTCTCATAGGCTACGAGCTTGCCCGGGAGAGGACCGCGGTCGTGGATGAGTTCATCAAGCGGGCCCTTTCGCGGTACGGTTACCCGGAACTCGAAGGTGTCTCCATAGTGGCTCTCGGGGGTTACGGCAGGGAAGAGCTTTCCCCGTACTCCGACATAGATCTTCTTTTCCTTCACAAAAAAGGCTCGAAGGACTTGGCCGAGGAGGTAGTGGAGCGGCTTCTTTACCTTCTCTGGGATACGAAGATGGATGTGGGGAACTGCACGAGAAGCCTTGAGGAGTGCAGGGAACTCTCGATGGACAAAAACGACGTTACTATCCTGAGCTCTCTTCTTGACTCGAGGTTCATATGCGGGGACAGGGCTCTTTACAAAGAACTTGAAAACGAAATTTACGGTGAGGTGCTCCCCAAAATTTCACACGATTTCATAAGGAGAAAAATAGATGAAAGGGACGTAAGGGGAGAGAGATACGGAAAAACTCTCTACATCCTCGAGCCCAACGTCAAGGAGGGAAGGGGCGGGCTCAGGGAGTTCCAGACGGCGATGTGGATTGCGCAGGCAAGCTACAAGGCCAAAAGTTTTGAAGAGGTTCTCCAGAGAGGTTTCGTCTCGGAGAGGGAATACGGGGTGATGCGCAAATGCCTTAACTTCCTTCTGCTCGTGCGCGCGCAGCTGCATTACCAGGCAAAAAAAAGGGAGGACAACCTGAGTTTCGAACTTCAACTCCAAATGGCGAAATCCTTTGGTTACAGGGACGGAAATCTGCGGGCGGTGGAGAAGTTCATGAGAATCTATTACCTTCGCGCCGCGGTGGTGGTACAGCAGTCCCGAAGGCTGACGGAAAAATGCACGAGGGCCTACGCTCGAAGAAGGCTCACCAAAAAGGCCGTTCATCTTGACCACGGGTTTACGATACGGGGCAAATACCTTTCCGTTACGAGCAGAAACGTTTTCAGCGAGGACTTCTGCAATTTCCTGCGCGCGTTTGAATACGCTGACCGCCACTCGGTCGAATTCACCGAATACCTGGAACTTCTCATGGGTGAACAGGCGACCCGCATAGACGAAAAGGTCCGAAACGACCCGGAGTTCAACAGGATGTTCCTGAGGCTCCTGCGTTTCGGAAAGGATGTCTCGAAAATACTGCTCAAGATGAACGAGATGCGCCTTCTGGGCCGCTTCATTCCGGAGTTCGGGAAAATAGTCTGCATGGTGCAGTTTGATTCCTACCATGTCTATACGGTCGACATACACTCCATATTCATGGTAAGGGAGATTGAAAGGCTTATAAATTACGAATACGAGAAGAAATTCCCCTTTCTCACCAAAGTTGCCGAATCCCTGGTGAAAAGACACGTTCTTTTTCTCGCCTGCCTTTTCCACGATATGGGGAAGGGGCAAGGGGGAAGCCACGCGCAGAAAGGGGCTTCCATGATCCCGAAGATAGCCGAGAGGATGGGTCTTGGGGCCTCCGATGCGGAACAGCTTGAATTTCTGGTGAGACATCACTTGGCCATGGTTCATTTCTCCCAGAGAAGGGATCTTGACGACCCGGTCGTTCTGAAACGGCTGGCCAAATCCATTCCAAACGAGGAAACGCTCTCTCTTCTCTACCTGCTGACTTTCGCGGACATAAGATCGGTCGGTCCCGATGTGTGGAAAGACTGGACGGGAATGCTGCTTCAGGAACTCTACGTGAAGACCCTTCGGCAGATGTCGGCGGGTACGTACCGGCGTAAAACCGACGAGGAATGGATGCAGAAGATGACCGCGGACATAGTGGCTGACGCCGACGGGGAGATTCCCGAGCGCAAGGTGACGAAAACATTAAAGAAAATGCCGGTTTCCTACTTCAGCCAGTTCTCAAGACAGAACATTTTACGCCACGTGAAGTTGCTCAACTCCATTCAGGAAAAGTTCGCGACGGAGGTAATCCGCTACGAGGAATACGACGAATTCACAGTCTGTGCTCCCGACGAGAAAGGGATATTCTCGGTGTTCTGCGGTGTTCTGAGCGCAAACGGACTCAATATTCTGGGGGCAAGAATCGTAACCACGCTCGACAAGAAGGCATTTGACGTCTTCTATGTGGACAGGGCCGATTACCTGACCGAAGAGGAGTATGCCGAGGTGTGGAAAAAAGTCGACAACACCCTCAAGAAAGTGCTTGACGGAGATGTTGAGGTTGACGATCTGGTTGAGAGGAGGAAGAGAAACTATTCCTCCTACGGAAGAAAGATTCCCGAGTATCCTCCGGAAATCGTGTTTGACAACGAGTCTTCAGATAAGGCGACTGTGATAGAGGTTTATGCCCACGACCGGGAGGGACTTCTCTACGGCATCACGAAAACAATTGCCGAGATGGAACTTTCGATTGACTACGCCAAGATTTCGACCAGGGCGGATCAGGTCGCCGATACCTTTTACGTGCGTGACTCCAGAGGGCGCAAGATAAGCGGTGCCAAGAAACTCAAAAAAATAGAGGATTCTCTTATATCGGCGGTGAGCTAGGGGAAAAGCCGGGCGGTTTTGATGAGCGCAGAAATTATTGACGTCGAGTGCGATTTTCTTGTTGTGGGCGGGGGGCTTGCGGGTCTCTACGCCGCGGTGTGCGCGTCTTCTCTTGGCCGGTGCGTGGTGGTGACCAAGCAGACCCTCGTGCAAAGCAATTCATACTGGGCTCAGGGGGGAATCGCCGCTGCGGTTGACCCCGAGGACTCGCCGGTTTTTCACCAAGAGGATACGATTGCCGCGGGAAGAGGGCTTTGCGATGCCCGCGCCGTGCAGATTCTGGTCGAAGAGGGAAGGGAGAGGGTCACGGACCTCATAAATCTCGGTATGAAATTCGATTCCGACGACAGCGGTCTTCTGCTCGGCCTCGAGGGAGGCCACTCGAAAAGAAGGGTTCTTCACGCGGGAGGCGACTCAACGGGAAAGGAGATGATCGAGTTTCTCATCTCTTTTGTAAGGTCAAGCGAATCGGTAGCCATTCTGGAGCTTGTCACCGTTACCGACATAATCTCGGACGGGGAAAGATGCTACGGCGTCTGGGGCTACGACGAGGGCAGGGAAGGCTACGTGAGAGTTTCTTCTCCCTGCACCATAGTCGCCACTGGCGGCGCAAGCGCCCTTTACGGAAGGACCACCAACCCGGAAGGGGCCTCGGGGGAAGGCATATCGCTTGCGTGGAGAGCGGGAGCCGAGATTTCCGACATGGAGTTCGTGCAGTTCCACCCCACGGTTTTCAGCGGCAAAAAAGGCGAAGCCTTTCTTCTCACCGAGGCGATAAGGGGGGAGGGAGCCTATCTCCTTAACGCCCGGGGGGCAAGGTTCATGGAACGCTACAGTCCCCTCCTTGAACTCGCGCCGAGAGACGTGGTCTCAAAGGCGATTCACAGCGAGATGAGGTCCTGCGGAGAAGACTATGTGTACCTCGATGTCTCCCACATGGACCCCGGATTCATAAGGAAAAGGTTCTCTAATATAGATAGACTCTGCAGGAACTCGGGTTTTGACCTTGCCAGAGACCGCATTCCCGTTGCTCCCGCCGCTCATTACACCATAGGCGGAGTAAGAACCAGTCTCATGGGAGAGACAAATATAGAGGGTCTTTACGCCTGCGGAGAGGTATCGAACACCGGCGTCCACGGTGCCAACCGCCTTGCGAGCAATTCTCTTCTCGAGTGCATGGTGTTTGCCAAAAGGTGTGTTGACAGTGCGTCTGGCGTGCAGCGTACTGGAGACATTGGCGGAGGTTTCGAAGGTTTTATGCTTGCCGACACCAGGGAAGCCGATGCCGGGTTTTTCAACGAAGCCAGAGATACGATAGTCGGGGGAATGAGCAAGCATCTCGGGATAGTGAGAGAACGGGAAGGGATAGAGGAATTCGCCGCGCGGCTTGAGGAGATTTCCTCGGCAAGCGAGGGTGTTTCCGGATGGTTTGGCTTTAAGCTCGGGACAATGCTCGATGTTTGTATGCTCGTTGCGCGCGCAGCTCTTTTGAGAAAGGAGTCGCGGGGAGCCCACATGAGGTCTGACTATCCTGAGGAGGACTCGGGTTATGAAAAGCACCTGGTTTTCAGGAAGGATCTGGAGGTTTACGGAGCCGACTGATGGAGACGCACGAAAATTTCCCGCGGGAAGTTGACGCCGTTTTGGAACTTGCTCTCCGGGAGGACATAGGAAGCGGGGACGTTACTACCGGGAGCATAGTTCCCGAAGATGCCGTTTTGACCGGAGAAATACATGCGAAGGGTACCGGCGTGATTTCGGGAATGGGGCTTTCTAGAGCTGTTTTCCGGAAGCTTGACCCGGAGTGCGTGTGGCAGGAGATTGTCCATGACGGAGGCAGGGTTTCCCCGGGAGACACTCTCGCCCGCGTTACGGGCAGGAGCAGGGCGATTCTTTCCGCGGAGCGGACAGCTCTTAACATACTTCAGAAAATGAGCGGGATATCGACTCTCACTTCTTTTTTCGTCGAGGCCGTAGCCGGTTCCGGAGTGAAGATAAAGGACACGAGAAAAACCCTTCCGGGACTCAGGTGGATCAGCAAATACGCCGTGGCGGCCGGCGGGGGGCATAATCACCGCGCCGGGCTTTATGACGGAATTCTCATAAAGGACAACCACATAAAGGCCGCGGGAAGCATAGCGGCGGCAGTCGAAAAGGCGAGGCAGAGCGTGGGAGAGGATTTCTCCATAGAGGTCGAGACCAAAACCATGGAGCAGGCAAGGGAGGCGGTTTCCTGCGGCGTCGACGTCATAATGCTTGACAACATGGACATCCTGGAAATCGGGGAGGCCGTGCGCCTGATAGACCGTCGCGCGCTTGTCGAGGTGTCCGGCGGAGTTACCCTTGAGAACGTTAAGGAGATGGCGCAAAGCGGGGTCGATTTCATATCTGTCGGAACTCTTACGCACTCGGCTCCATGTTTAGATATTTCTTTTGATGTGGTAAACTCATGAATGCGGGTTGTATAGTGGGTGCCCGGCTGTTGAGATGGACAGCTTACATGATATTTCACAAGAAATAGACAGGCTTAGAAAGGAAAAGAACGCGGTAATTCTGGCGCATAACTACCAGATACCCGAAATCCAGGATCTTGCCGACTACACGGGGGATTCCTTGGGTCTTTCGCAGAAGGCTTCTGAAACCGACGCGGAAATCATCATCTTCTGCGGAGTTCACTTCATGGCCGAAACCGCGTCCATAATCTCTCCCGACAAGAAGGTGCTTATCCCGGATCCCGAGGCGGGCTGCTCCCTTGCCGAGACCATAAACCTCGAACAGCTCAAGAAGTGGAAATCCGAACACCCGGACGCACTCGTGGTTTCCTACGTGAACACCTCGGCCGCCGTCAAGTCAGAGACCGACTACTGCGTTACTTCCTCAAACGCCGTCAAGGTAGTGGAATCCATCCCCAAGGACAGGGAGATACTTTTTCTGCCCGACATGTTTCTGGGAGCATTTGTCTCCAAGGCTACGGGAAGAAAGATTCACATCTGGCCCGGGGAATGCCACGTGCACGCGGGGATACGTCCGAAGGACATAAGGAGGATAAAGGAATCCTATCCCAACGCGGAGATGATAGTTCACCCCGAGTGCGGCTGCACCACGTCTTTTCTTCATTCCGCGGCCGGAGACGACGAGCTGGCAAAGGAGATAAAGTTTTTCTCTACGGGAAAGATGATTGACTACACTCGGAATTCCGATACCCCCGAATTCGTGGTCGCCACTGAAACCGGAATTCTTCACACTCTCAGGAAGCAGAGCCCCGAGAAGGAGTTCTACCCAGCCAAGGCCGACGCGATCTGCGAGTACATGAAGATGATAACGGTTGAGAAGGTGCTCAATTCCCTAAGGGAGGAAGTCTACGAGGTCAGGGTTCCCGAGGATATTGCTCGGAAGGCCAAGAAATCGATAGACAGGATGCTCTACATCTCGGCTCAGTAACGCGCGAGAAGCGTTTCCAATTATGTCTCCGTTTATCGGCTTATTCTTTTGCCGTGAAATTATCCAGTGAAGCAGACGAAGGTGTACCGCAACGCGACAGCACAGCTTTCCCCCGCGTCATTTGAACAACAAACAGATGAGCAGTCCTGCGGTCTGACCGGTGGACTTCCCCGTATCAGGTCCGG
>JAJDUA010000067.1 GCA_022826905.1 Candidatus Dadabacteria bacterium | reverse complement strand
GTCAAGGGGGAAAGAAGAAAAAGCAGAAGAGCAGAGACATGGGAACAAATAAGCAGATTAAAAGTGCTCTGTTCTTGGAAAAACTCAATTATGACAGTGGATTACGAAGAGATTCGGACTTGTCTACCCTGTGAAGTTCGGATTAAAGTGAAATTTGACTCGATGAGTTCGGAAATCCCAGTGCCGCAGAGCGATCCTAATGCGTTGACCATAACCGTGCAACAAGCCATAGGACATTTACCGTCTTTAGGTGCAGGGGATACTCACGCCGAGATTCCCAATCATAGAACTCGAGGCTTGAGTGAACTTAACTACAAACGGCTCTCCGTGGCCAAACCGGGGGAGAACAACTTCTATATGAAGAATACAGAATACGGGGATCTGAGTTTGAAGTGTCACAGGAATCTAAGGGCAAGGGATAAACGAGGGTGCTTTACGGATGTATATACGCGCATGCATCCGGATCGGCCCTCCCCGACTATTACGACCAAATGTAATAGCATATCAAACGGTCGATACGGGCATTACGATCCCGAGCAGATTAGGGGAATATCTCTCCGCGAAGCGGCAGCGTTGCAGTCCTTTTCCGATGATTACGTTTTTTACTGCAATAAGTCTTTGGAGACGGTTGCGCGTATGATAGGAAATGCTGTTCCACCGAAACTTGTTAACTTTTACGCGCGTTATCTGGTGAGGTTTGTCTGCTCTGCTAAGGCGGCTTAGTACGTTTCAGTTTTTTGACAATCTTCTCAGTTGCACTAACGACTTCGCATTCCCAAATGATTATTACGTGCCAGCCCATCTCTCGTAGGGCCTCATGGTTTTCTTCGTCCCGCCTTAGATTCTGGTCCAATTTCTCGTTCCAAAAATCCAGATTGCTTGCGGGTCTGCGACCCTTGGAGCAGTCATGCCCATGCCAGAAACATCCGTTTACGAAAATCACCGTTTCGAATTTCGTTAAAACGATATCTGGAGATCCCGGCAGGTCTTTTCGGTGTAATCTGAACCGTAAGCCGTTATTATGGAGCACGGATCTTACGTACATTTCCGGTTTGGTATTTTTGCTCCTAACCGAAGACATGATTGACGACCTTTTTTCGGCCGTAAACTTATCCATGTTTTTTCAGGTTACTTTTTCAAATTCGTGACAGGTCTTTTTACTTCAAATTTAAGACTTATCTCGGTCTTTTTATACTTAGAGCATTGATAAAAAATGTTTTAACCCCTAGCTCTTTTGTCGTGTCTTATTGATTCTAAGACTCTGGCCCCTTTTTACTGAGCGTAAATAACTTCTTTATTCAAGACATTCAAAGCTTTTTGTTCTAATTCATAGGCCTTTGCCCGTTTCTGATTTGATTCCAAGACCTTATCATTTATCTGTTTTTGCATACGGTCGTCTTGTAACAGAGGTATGCTTATTTGTGAGACCTGCTTGTCATCAATTTCATCAACTACGGCTCCGTAGGTGTATCGAGTTATGAGAAGATAGGCACAATCGCTCGAAAGCCAAGAATAAAGATAACCCGCAATATGCTTCCCTGCGGGCACTACACGAATAATGTGTTCATTAGGAATCCGATTATCCCAATGCGCTGGAGCTATGGCTACTTTCCCGATAGTTCCACTTCTAGTAATCAGTGTTGTATTCGTATGAATCTTTAATTCATCTCTTATTAGTTCACTATGTCTACTCAATGAGAGATATTTTTTACTCTTAGGATCAAGTTCGTAAATTTGTTTGCCGCCGAAGAATACAACCCCGTTTCCTTCCTGTACGTAGACCCTTTTGAAACGACCAGGCAAAATGATCGACTGGGTTATTCTGCTGTCTCCTACACAGGTCACCTCTTTTGCAAATTTTCTTAAATGTTTCTCGATCACTTGAACAACCGGGACATGGTAGGAACCGTCAAAACGATTACCTAGTTTGCCCAACGGTACTGAATAATTACACCGATTGAAGTCCGAAGTGCACCACTAACTTGAACAATCTTCTTTCGGTTAGGAGTTTAGCACGGGCATTGTCCTCAAAGAAAAAGCAATCTAGGTATCTGACCACTTAGAGCTGTCCCGCGATTCACTGTAACTTTATCTGTTCAGATCCGAAGCGAGAATGAATTATCCTTGCAAATTTAAAGTTTATCTTTTAAAATGCAAGGATGATAAAACGTCACACATACCATCAGGTGGAGGAGGCTCTCGGTCGGCAGGCCGCGGTAGCGCTGATCGGTCCTCGTCAGGTCGGCAAGACAACGCTTGCGCTTGAGATTGGCGAAAAGACGGCCGCGCTCTATCTCGACCTTGAAGTCAGCGCGGACCGCAAAAAGCTTGCTGACCCCGCGCTGTTTCTCGAGCCTTACGAAGACCGTCTGGTAATCCTGGACGAGGTTCACCGCGTTCCGGAGCTTTTTTCCGAGTTGCGCGGTCTGATTGACCGAGGAAGACGGCGGGATCACCGCACGGGCCGCTTTCTGGTGCTCGGATCAGCCTCCGTTGATCTGCTGAGACAATCGGGTGAGAGTCTGGCGGGACGGATTGAGCATGTTGAACTGAATCCCCTGAGCGTGCCTGAAGCGGCACCCGACGACAATCTGGTGACCTCGCTCTGGGTGCGCGGTGGCTTTCCCGACAGTTTTCTCTCCCGGAACAACAAAAACAGCCTTGCCTTCCGCCTCAACTTCATCCGGACCTATCTTGAGCGCGACGTTTCGCAGTTCGGGTGGCGCATCCCGGCCCAGACACTTGAACGGCTCTGGACCATGCTGGCCCATGGCCAGGGAACCCTGCTTAACGCCTCGAGGATTGCCTCCGGTCTTTCGGTCAGTGCTCCGACTGTAAGCGGATACATAGACCTGCTGGCCGATCTTCTGCTAGTGCGCCGCCTTCCGCCGTTTCACGCCAACGTGCGGAAACGTCTCGTGAAGTCGCCGAAGGTCTATGTTCGGGACAGTGGTCTTGTACACGCTCTGCTCGGCATAGAGGATTACAACTCTCTTGCCGGCCATCCGGTCGTCGGTCCGAGCTGGGAGGGCTTTGTCGTGGAAAATCTCCTGTCTGTCGCACCGCAGGGGACAAGGGCAAGCTTCTACCGGACTTCCGCGGGTGCGGAGATCGACCTGCTGCTGGAGCTTCCGGGAACCCGCGGTCTGATAGCGATCGAAATCAAGCGCTCTCTCTCCGCTACCCTGTCAAGGGGTTTCCGAAACGCCATTGAGGATATAGGGCCCGCGCGCTCATTCATAGTCACGGCGGGTGCCGACCGGTATCCCCTCGCGAAAAATGTCGAGGCCATCGGTCTTCGGGACATGGCGTCTTTTCTGATGGAAATGTAAGGATTCCCCGGTGGTACCAAGGGAGATGCATGTAGCCTTATTTGCCCATCATCGTATTGACCAATTCTCAGTTGTTTTTTGTTAAAGACATGAAGCCCTAAAGACCCCCCGAGAAAAACAAGAAAGCAAGTGCTTTTCTGCAAAGCTTCATAGCCAAGGTAGGAAGTTCCAAAATCTGGCTAGGCAAAGAAGTTCTTCTTGAAGAAAGCCTCTATGGATTTTTGAGACTTTGTCTCGCATTTCCGTATTCCGATAACACCAATTCCGAACTTATTTGAACACCTGTTCACTTTCCCTCGGAATAAGTGTTCACTTTCGGTCGTAATATGCAGCATTCCCATATAACAAGGACTTTCCAGCCGTTTTCCTCATGCGACAATCAAGATGAAGTGCACCAACCCAACTAACGGAAGGTGCTAGAATTATATATTAAAGGATTCCGATAAAGACAGCTGGCGGCAGATACCAACCACCCAAAAACAAACAAGCTATCCTGACGTGGAAGAAAGCTTCGGTTGCTCCGCTCATGCGCTGTCCCATGGGTCGAATATTTCGATCCCCATATTCTCGAAATCCCGGACGTTGCGCGTCGCTACTGCCATGCCCCGGGAGCGTGCAATCGCCGCAATCTGGCCATCGGTTTGGGAAGCCGGATGCCCAAGAGCACGGCGCAACGAGACGATCTCCGCGTAGGCGCTGGCTGCGTCGCTATCAAATGGCAGAACACGTCCGGCGAACAATTTGCCGAAAGCACGCTCGCAAGCGTCCGCAAGCCCCTGGCGACGTCTACCCTCGGGCAGCAATGCGATACCGGTGCGAATCTCTGCTTCCGTCACTGCCGTCACGAATAGCTCTCGTGGCGGCCGGTTGTCCATCCAGATCAGAACCTCCGCACTCGGTTCGGCGCGCATCAACTCTGAAACGATATTGGTATCGATAACCACCATCGCCGCTATCTCACTCGAAATGAGGCGGTTCGCGCATCGGTTCGCGCGGAGGCAGTTCTAGTTCAACACCGCCGAAGGGCTTGAACAGTTCATGGATCGCCGTACCTAGCCCCTCCCCTAGAGTGGTCTCCACATCAACCGCATCGGCAAGGATCAGGCGTGCCTCCTCTTCCATCGACCGGCCGTTGGCCGATGCGCGAACCCGGAGACGGGTCTTTACTTCATCGTCCAGATTACGGATCGTAATGCTTGCCATTGCAGTACCTCCCTAAGGAAATTCTATATGACGATTGCATTGCAATCAAGGCTTGTTTCCTCTCTGTTATAGAAATTCCCAATAGATGCAAACTTCCTACCCCATAGCTTTGAACTCTTCATACCGTACTGCCAGGCGTTCTCTGTCGGGATAATCCTGTTTTCGTTTCGGAAGCCTGAGTTTTTTGCCTGCAAGCTGCTTGAGTGCTTCAAGTGTTGTACCGTCATTTTGATCAAGCAGGTGTTTTGAGACATGAAGTCCGTAGTCAGGATCAATCCCTATCAGGTGACCATCAAACGCCGCGTGGTGGATCTTGGAGAGCAGCAGGCCATTTGGGATTACTGGCTGGCCAAATTCCGGGTCTGCGTCGGGGATTATGTGGGCGGCGTCGAGCAGGCGCCTTTCAGGAATGCCGGACAGGGCGCATCTTCCTTTGTAGGCAGCGAGAATCGATTCACGGAACTGTCCTTGATGAACCCGCTGTTTAACTGTTTGGAATGCGTACCGCCTCTCCTCTGGGGTCGGGGTCTCGGGAATTTCATTCCGGCGGTTATCGGATGCGTGGAAACATATCCTTGCTTTTTTTGAGGTCGGGTTCCAGTCCGCGACAAAAGCGGGGATTATCGCTTGGTAGAGCCCGGGAGCGATTCCAAGCAGGTAGATTATGGGAATCCGTTTTTCGCACGCTTCCCGAAGCCATCTGTTCGGGGTAGCGTCAACGCTTCCCTCCATAAAATTGTAGTCGACTGATTCTGTGTTCTCGAAAAATTTTCTGTGAACGTCTATCTGGTCTTCGTACCATACGCTGCGGCCGGTTCTAGGGATTACGGTCCTTATCGAGAGAAGGGATTCCATTTCCTTCGGTTTGAAAATGCCTCGCGGGCGGCTCGCAAGTGATATCTTCAAACCCTCGAACAAAAAACCTTCATCGATTTTGGCCCATGGGATGTGATCATGTATCGCTTCAAGGTGTCTGATCTGCTCAAAGGCGGCCAGCCGCATTCTGCTGTCAAGGTCAGCGTTCGAACCCTTCATAAACGCAATTATATACTAAAGGATTCCCAAAATGATAAGAAAGCTTACGATGAGAAGATTAGCTACTGCTAGGGGGAAAAGCCTCTTCCAGCCGAGGCTCATTACCTGGTCATACCTGAACCTTGGCAAAGTCCATCTTACCCAGATAAACAGGAAGAGTAAGAAAAGGACTTTGCCGATAAAGACAGCTGGCGGCAGATACCAATGTGTGTTGATATCAATGCCGAACCACCCTCCGAATGGTAAGGGATACCAACCACCCAAAAACAAACAAGTTATCATGCACGAAGCAACTATCATATGAGTATATTCGGCCATGAAGAACATTGCAAATTTCATACTGCTGTATTCGGTGTGATAGCCGGCGACTATCTCGGGTTCGGCTTCCGGCATGTCAAACGGAAGCCTGTTGGTTTCCGCAAACGCGGAAACTACGAAAACCACAAAGCCTATAAAGGAGGGGATCATAAACCACATCTTCTCCTGCGCTTCTATTATGTCCCCGAGGCGAAGCGAACCCGTTATGGCGATTACCCCCAGTATGGATAGACCCAAGGCGAGTTCATAGCTTATCATCTGCGCCGCTGCCCGAAGGCCTCCCAGAAGTGAGTACTTGCTGTTAGAGCCCCACCCGCCGAGCACCACGCCGTATACGCTGAGCGAACTTATTCCGAGCACATAGAGAAGGCCGATGTTTATATCTGCTATCTGGAACCTTACGAATACGGGATCCTGAAGAACCCCGAAGAGGTCCGTGTGAACCCCCTTTCCTATGGGAATCACCGCGAGGGCCGCAAGGGCCGTGACGAGCGCGAACGCCGGGGCCATTATATACATGGTCTTGTTCGCATTTTTCGGAATTACGTCTTCTTTGAAGATGAATTTTATGCCGTCGGCAAGAGGCTGGAGCAGTCCCGAAGGGCCGACCCTGTTCGGTCCGTAGCGATCCTGTATGAAGGCGCTTAACCTCCTTTCAGCGAAAGTAAGGTAAGCGACAGCCGTCAGAACGACGAAAAAAACAAGCGCTATCTTTGCGACCGCTATTGATATCAGAAGTGGAGTCATCTGCCCGTGCCGTGTTCAAGAACTTTTCCGACGGCATCTATCCTGTCGTAGCTGATCCCCCCGTATCCGGGGACTCTGAGGCTTATGTCATCCATCACGTCCGACGCGGAACCGTAGCTGAAAAGAGTCTTGTCGAGCCGCTCCCCGATCATGCACAGTATCTCGCATGCGGACTTAGCATTCCCGGGAGGAGGGATGGCCTTTCTTATTCTCTGAACCCGTCCGGCGTCGTTCGTGAAAGTCCCGTTTTTTTCATAGGGGCTTGCCGCCGGAAGTATTACATGGGCGTGTCTCGCGGTCTCGGTTAGTCGGTAGTCGATGACGGCAAGGAAGCCGATTTTCTCAAGCGCCCGCGAAAGTGCGTATTTCTCGTGGCCCGAAACCATCTCGAACAGGTCGGTTTCGATAACCACCAGTGTATTGATTCTGCGGGCAAGCAGCGAGTCCATGGTAGTTTTCGTATCGTTCCCGTTTGCCTGTGTCATGAAATTTCTGGCTCCAGCGCTGTTTGGATACGGATCGTTGCTTACAAGGTTGAATTTTTTCTCTATTTTTTCAGTTCCCGTGGCGCAGATTGCCGGGCAGTTCCCAAGGGTGGACGAGAGCTTCACTGCGAGAAACATCTCCTCGTTTGTAAGCCTGGCCGACCCCGCAATCGCGCAGGTGCCCGCGTCGCCGGACTTTATTCCCGAGAGCCTGGCCCCGACGCTGTTAACCGCGTTCTCCCAGGAGGCTATCTCGTAGTCCCCATTGTTTTTCATTATGGGGTCCTTAAGCCTGGTCGACTCCTGGACCTCTTTGTAATCGAATCTTCCCCGATCGCATATCCAGTGTCCGTTAACTTCCTCGTTTATTCTCGGGCGTATGCGGGAGACCTCTCCCTTTCTCGGGTCGACCCCCACGGTAATATTGCACCCGGTGCTGCAGAGAGAACACACGGAATCTGTGAATTTCATGTACCAGACCCTCTCTTCGTGAAGGTTGTCTTTGGGGAGCAGGGCACCGACCGGGCAGATGTCAATCACGTTTCCGGCAAGTTCATTATCAAGCGTCTTGCCGGGGAAAACGGAGATCTTCTTCCGAAATCCTCTTCCTGTGGTTCCAAGTTCGTGGGTTTTTGTCACCTCATCCGTGAAACGCACGCATCTGGTGCACATGATGCACCTGTTGGCGTCGTACATTATGCGGTCGCTCAGGTAGTTTTTCTGCCTTACTTTCTTGTTCTCGGGACCGCCGACCCTGCTGTAGCCGGGACCGTGATCGAAAGTGGTCATCTGGAGCGGACATTCCCCGCCCTTGTCGCATATGGGACAGTCAAGCGGGTGGTTTATGAGCGTGAACTCAACGGCCGCTTTTCTGGCCTCAAAGGCTTTTTCAGTGTCCGTCTTGACCACGAGGCCGTCTCTTACGGTCGTGTTGCACGCGGGGAGCACTTTGGGAACGCCTTCCACTTCCACGAGGCACTGCCTGCACTGGGCGACTACGCTCAGCGAAGGGTGATAGCAGAAGTGGGGAATCTCTATCCCGGCCACCGCGGCGGCCTGAATGACGTTCAGTCCGTCGTCCACATCAAGTTCGATTCCGTCGATGGTTATCTTGGGCATAGAGAGGGCTCAAGGGAAAAACGATTAGGGTAAATACTATCAGAGAAAGTCCTTTTGACAAGTAGGATTTCCGCTCTTTTGGGAAGCCTAGGACTTGGTCTTCTCGTCCAGGTCGTCTTCGAACTCTATGTTCTTCTTTAGATCATCCTTGGCTCTCTGGATCTCTCTTATGCCCCTGCCCAAGGTTCTTGCCACCTTTGGGAGTTCCTTGGGCCCCAGAACCACTAGGGCGATGAAGAGTATTATCAGCAATTCAGCCGTGCCAAGTCCGAACATGGTTTTTTCTCCCAGTTTTTAATATAACCAAAATCGGGGGACTAAGTACCGAATTTCTCAGTTTTTTTTGCGGGAGTCCTTATAAGAAGCACTAATAAGGCCGTTATGAAAGACGCCGCCATCGCCACGATAAGGGAGTTCTGGTAACTCTGGGTCATGTCGAAGAGAAATCCCGAGATAAGGGGACCGCTGATCGCGGCGAGGGAGAACCCGGTGCCGAAGACACCGAAGATGCTTCCAAGCGATTTAAGGCCGTAGAATTTTCCAAGTATAGTCGGAAACATCGGTACCCATCCGCTGTAGAAAAAGCCGAACAGAAAGCCGAACAGGTAAAGCGACCATACCTCGACGACCGACAGAATCAGGATTATGGAGGCTGCCTGGAACAAGTAGCAGACAAACAGTATGCGCACGTCCCTGAGCATGTTGGTTACTACTCCCGAGAAGAAAATCCGCCCGATAATGCTCCCAACCCCTATGAAGGCGGGTGCCCCGGCCGCTACGAGTGGTGTTATTCCTGCCCCTACCGAAAAGTTAAAAAGGTTAACGATAATAATAAGAAAAGTGTTAAACCCGAAGAAGAATGCAGCGTACATAAGCCAGAAACTCGAGTGTGAAAACGCTTCCTTCGCACTCCAGTCAGGTGCTCCGGTATCTTTCGCATCTTCCGAGTTCTCTCCGTACGGCCTGAGGCCCATGTCCTCGGGACGACTTTTCACCAGAAACGCGGAACAGAGTATCGCGGTGAAAATTATGGAGAGATAGACAAGGGCGCGCTCGTAACCGAATGATTCTATAAGCCAGGTGGTAAGCGGGTTTACCACCAGCCCGCTTACCGGAACCCCTGCCGTGGCGATCCCTATGGCAAGAGCCCTTTTCTTAATAAACCACCTGCTGATAATGGTGACGGGCAGTATGTAAAGAAATCCGTCTCCTATTCCCACCATTACGCTGTAGGTCAGATAGAGTTCCCAGGTGGTTTCGGCATAAGCGGAGAGAAGAAAGCCGAATGCTCCTATAAGCCCTCCAAAGAAAGTTAGGTACCTCGCGTCGTGGGTGTCTATAAGCCTTCCCGCGAACACGAACGAAAAGGCCATGCACACGCATCTCAGGGAAAAAAATGACGATCCGACGGCGGTGGAGAGACCGAAAGCCTCGTTCAGATAAGGGAGAAATATCCCGAACGAGTAGAGAACCATCCCGTCAAGCGTTATTAGCAGGTGTCCCGCCAGGACTATAATCCATCCGTAAAAGATTCTGTTTCTAGGCATAGGTTCTTTGTGTGGAAACGGGATTTCGCCGCCGCGGGCGAATCAGAGAAGTTTCCGAAAATCGCCGTGTCCCCCAAGGGCGGCGAGTTTCTCGAGGGGAATTGTCTTTTCCTCTCCGGTTTTCATGTTGCGAAGCGAAAAGACTTTTCCCCGAAGCTCGTCCTCTCCGATAATTACTGAGTACGCCGCCCCGGTTCTGTTCGCTTTTCTCATCTGGCTTTTCAGGCTTTTGTTTTCGTATTCAGTCTCGACCCGCATGCCCTTTCTCCTCAGGTCATCGGCTATATTCGCCGCTTTCTCCCTGGCCTCATCACCGATATGGATAATGCATACGAGCTGTTTTTTCCCGGGGGAGTTCCTCCGGGTACCGGTTTTTTCAAGCAGAAGCAGTATTCTCTCAAGTCCCATTGCGAAACCCACCGCGGGAGTTTCCGGTCCTCCCATCCGCCCCACCAGAAGATCGTATCTTCCTCCGGCGGCAACGGCGTTCTGGGAACCGAGTTTGTCCGTTGTCAGCTCAAAGACTGTGTCTGTGTAGTAGTCAAGCCCTCTCACTATTCTGGGGTTGAGTCTGTGGGGTATGGATTTTTCTTCGAGAGAGCGTAAAAGTGCGTCAAGATGTCCGTTGCTCTGCTCCGAGAGATAATCCCTGATGGAAAAGGGGATCCCGGAAGTAAGCTCCACGCATGTGTCGGTTTTGCAGTCAAGTACTCGAAGAGGGTTGGTGGTTAATCTGTTCCGGCAGTTTTCGCAAAGGGAATCTTTTTTCTGTGAGAGAAACTCAAGCAGGGCTTTTTTATAGAGCTCGCGCTCGGCGGGTTTTCCTATCGAGTTAAGTTCAAGCTCCACATGTTCGGAGAGCCCCAGTTCCGTTACGGCAAGCCAGAGCATAGCGATTATCTCTGAGTCCGCAAGCGGATCCCTCGAGCCGAAAAGTTCGGCCCCTATCTGGTTAAAGCACCTCTGTCTTCCTTCCTGGGGTTTTTCATGCCTGAACATCTCGCCTGAGTAGTAAAGCTTTGTTACGGGAGATTTTCTGTGAAGAGAGTGCTCTATATACGCCCTTACCACTCCCGCCGTTCCCTCTGGTCTCATTGACACCCATTCTCCGCCCTTGGTCTCGAAGGTATACATTTCCTTCTGAACGATGTCGGTGGTATCGCCTAAACCCGTTGAGTATGTCTCTGAGAGTTCAAGAACCGGGATAATCACCTCGGAGAAGCCGAAACGTTCGAAAACTTTCCTTACGGTGTCTTCCACAGACCGCAATCTCTGCGTTTCGGGGTGAAACATGTCTTTGAATCCGTGAAGACGGGTGATTTTCATAGCTGTTATTTCGGAGAAAAGCCTTGGACTTCTCTTCGGGAAACCGGGTGAGTCTGAGTATTCGAGGTCTGTACGGAACCCGTTGCAAGGCCGCCCCGCCGCGTTAGCGGGACGGTTGCCGTCAGCTCTTATCTACTGTTGTTGTTCGTTGCCGTCAAGGTCAAATATCTTCTTCGCGGTCTCTTCGCCTTCGGCATCATATGTGTAGACCGCGTAGAATGCTTTTGTCACGTCTCCGTAGCTGTCAAGATCAACGGGGCCTGAGACTCCTTCGTAATTAATGTCGTCATTAGTCGAGTTATCATCCGTAAGAGCGGCGGCGCACGTGGCGTAACTGCTGCACGTGTATCCTCCTTCTGTCACCTTTGTAATTTCGGAAACGTAGTCCGAAGGGTCATTGCTCTCGGCGCTCAGGGCGGCGAGACGGAGAACCACTGCCGCGTCGTATGCATGTGCGGCGAAATCGCTTACTGTTGCCGCGTCCTCGCTGAAGCGCTCCTTGAACTCTGTCAGTCTGTCTCCGGGAGCTGAGCTTGCAGTCACGCTTCTGAACTCAGAAACAGCGGATCCCTGCTTTGCCGTAAGAGGAAAAATCTCCCTGAGAGCAAACCCGTCCCCGACGCAGTAACGAATGCCGTCGGGAATTACGTCTGAATCAAGAAGTCCCCTGATCAGATCTTCTCCTTCACTGAAGGCAAGAACTATTATGGAATTTGCGTTTTCGATTCCCGGTATTGCTTCGACCATCGAAACCACGCTTTGCGCGCCCGGAAATTCCTCCGGGTACTTAACTGGTTCGCCCAGCACAGCCTTTCCTTGGGATTCGTTTATTTCTTTTTCCGCGAGTTCCGCCAGAGCGTTTCCCCATGCGTCGTCGCGTTGTACTATAACCACATTGCCCTCGGCCTGCTGCGCCATTATCGGCGCCTGAAAACGGTCAGATGGAGCCATCCTTAAGAAAAAAAGCTTTCCCCCCATGCCAACTGCCTTCTTGTTCTCGTCCGTAATTGCGGGTGATGTGGCGGATGGAGATATAGTCGCTATTCCTTCTTCGTTCACGAACCCGAAAACATCGAGAGATTCTGAAGAGTACGCGGGACCGACCATGCCGTGAACGCCCATTTCCTGAAGCATCCTAGCGCTCTGAGTAACCCCGGCTGAGCCTGGTTCGCCAGGTTCAGGGTCTCCAGGCGCAAAGGAGTTTCCATCTATGATTTCCGTGTTTCCCCCGGCCTTGTTAATGTCCTCTTTCGCAAGCTCCACGGCTTCTATCAGGTGTCTGTTGAAATCTTCGTTATCCGAAAGGATCGTTCCCAGACAGAAAGCTTCTGTACAGTCTACTTTGGCTTCATCTTCGTCTTCATCAAGAAAATCGCATCCGTAACCTAGCGTTAGCACAAAAATCAGCAGCAAAGCAGAACCAAAGATGCTTGTTTTCTTCATAACGGAATACCTCCCCTATTTTGTTCTCTCACACATTTGCCCGAGGTGAGGCAAGCACTGAGGCACCTGCCATCAGGACAGCCTGCGAAAGTATTTTTGCTGTTTTAAATGAAAATATCATAACAACAGCCGCTTTACAATCTAACCCGGACTCTTAACGGTGAGCGGCCCGTCAAGAAAAATCATTATGACTTCCGGGAAATGGAGCATATCTACTCTTCTCTGCAGGAAACTTGCTTGACTTTCGCTCTGTGAACTCCATGTGCTGAGAAAGCCTTGCCGAGCTTCCGAATGAAACTGCGCGGGGACATCCACATCGCTTCTATATCTCAAATCATCTCAGGAACGGAACCGAAGAATGCCGGTTTAAATGTTGCGGCGTCTGCATGAGCGCACCGCCTTGTTTCTTTCGGTATTTAAATATGTGTTGCTGCCACCATGGTATTTCCGGGCAGCTGCCGGGATTGACTTCTGTGATTGTTGTTCGGCGCTTTTGGAGAGAATAGCGACTATTTGCTTTCAAGCTTTTCTTCAAACTCGTCTATGGGGATTGCGGCCAGGGTTTCTATGTGGACGGTTCCCCTTGAGCCGAGTTCTATTACTATCTTCGTGATTGTTTCGTTATCCGGGGCTTCCACTATGTTGACGAAGTCGTAAGGACCAAGCGCCGCATACTGGGCTTCGACCCTGACTCCCATTTCCTCAAGCTCTCTGTTAACCTCGTTTATCCTCTCGGGCCTCATTTTTATGGTCCTTCTGCCCTCGTCGGTGAGATTGCTAAGCATGATGTATTTGCCCATTTTTCGCGCCTGCGCCCGGAACGTAGTCAGTCCAGCGTCTTGTTGAGCACCTTTTCTATTTCACTCTTCGGGACGGCGCCAATTATCTGCTCGGCGACTTCGCCGTTTTTAAAAACTATCAGCGTAGGAATGCTTCTTATGCTGAATTTCATGGTAGTCTGAGGATTCTCATCCACATTCACCTTTCCCACCTTAACGCTGCCCTCGTAGTCATTGGAGATCTCCTCGATGACGGGCGAAAGAGCCCTGCAGGGACCGCACCAGGGGGCCCAGAAGTCGACCAGAACGGGGACTTCGCTTTCCATTACTTCCTTATCGAACGCGGAATCTACTACTTCGACTATGTTTGAGGATGCCATTTAAATCTCCTTTGGGGCTTTTTTATGCCTATATGCTAATACCAATTTGGAATAATACAAGGAAAGGATTGAAGATGTTGCTCCTCTATAGTGGCGGTTGTTTGGTCATAAGAGCACTTCTAGAAATATCCTTATTTCGGTTAAGCTTCAACCAGCAATGACGGGTTTCGCTCCACCGGCACTTCGCTCGCGGAGAAGACTCTTGGACAATTCCTTCGCCTCGTCAAGACTGTCCACGAAACACCCGGCGGGAACACGACGGAAGACCTCGAGAGATTGCAGAATCCTGGCCACATCACCGGACAGACCCAACACGACGCAGGCGGTGTCGTCGTCGATGACAGCTTGGACGAGTTCCTCGATCGCCAGCGCAGCGCTATCGTCCACGCTGGTGGTTTCGGAAAAGTCAAGGATGATGACGTCGTGATCCTCTATGTCCGCAGCAATCAACCGGGTCAGTTCATTTGCGGAAGCGATCGAGAAGCTTCCCCTCAACTTGATGAGTCCGAGCGGCATGTTATAGGGGTCAAGGTCTTGCAGAGTCGAAAAAAGATCAGGATCCAGCAACGGCACGGAAACCACGTTTTCCAGTTCCTTCCGCTCCAGGTCTCTTGAGCGCACAACTCCCGCCACTATCAATCCGATCGCGACGGCGCTGACCAAATTGACCAGCACGGTCACAAGGAATGTGAGGAGCATGATAAGAACATACTCAAGGCGGATCGCCCGCAGGTGGCTGACGAAGCGCCAGTCAATAATATCCCAGCCGACTTTAATAAGAATGCCTGCCAGAACGGCAAGCGGGATCGGTTCGGCAATCCAGCCGAAGCCGAGCAGCAGGCAGAGCAGGAGTACCGCGGCCAGGGCACCCGCGAGCGGGCTGCGCCCGCCGGCCCGGATGTTGGTAACCGTGCCCATAGTGGCACCTGCGCCCGGCAACGCACCCAGAACGCCGGCCGCCAGATTGCCGAGACCTTGCCCCACGAGTTCCCGATTGGGGTCGTGGCGCGTGCGGGTTTGCGAATCCGCAATCAACGAGGTCAGCAAGCTGTCGATGGAACCGAGAAGGGCGAGGACCAGTGCCGGTTCCAGAAAAATCCCGATCGAACCCCACTCCAGATGTGGCATCTGGAATACGGGCAGGCCCGCAGGAATTGCACCGATGGTTCGCGCCTCGGTGAGCCCGAAGAGCGCAACGCACGTGCCCACTACCAGGGCTGCCAGCGGAGGAGGCAGGAAGCCTCGTATCCGGCGGGGCCAGAAGACGCAAATAGCCAAGGCGGTCAACCCAACGGCAAGATCGTGCGAATTGGGGCTGATGATGGCATCCGGCCAGGCCGCAATCTGCACAAGCGGTCCTCCCGGAACCGGTTCGGCGCCGAGGATGGTCAGTATCTGCAGGATTATGATGATCACGCCGATCCCGGTCATGAAACCGGAAATCACGGAATAGGGAGTGTAACTCACAAAGCTGCCGATCCGGAGAAACCCCAGGGATATCTGCAGCAGGCCGGCCAGCATGACGATGGTGAAGGCGCTTGCAAAATCGTTGGCATACAGGGTGACAACCGCCGCCATGGCGACAGTCATCGGGCCGGTGGGACCGGATATCTGAGAAGGCGTGCCACCGAACACAGCGGCAAAGAACCCCACCGCGACGGCACCGTAGATGCCGGCAACCGGGCCGAGTCCCGAAGCGATACCAAAGGCCAACGCCATCGGAAGTATCACGATCGCGGAGGTAAAACCGCCGAATACGTCGCCCAGAAAGGCGGAGCTGTTCAACGTGAAAGAAGAATTCCCTTTTTTCTTACCTGACAATTTCAAGTTGCGTCTTTATCTTGCGGCAACTCCGCATACGGGCTGTACGGCGTTTTTAAGGATAGTTGTCGCAAAGAATTAATAGGTGCCTCTAAAAATATCCTTGTTTCGGTTAAGCTTCAAACGGCAATGAAATATCTCTGCTCACCCCCTCCCAGTCAAATTGCAGGGTAGAAGTCCTAGGTACAGTAAAGCAATACCGGAGGCAGGAAAGTGGAAAGAGGGCATATAATGCCTGAAAGCGGCAAACGGAGCAAGACAGCATCAGACAAAGGGAAAAGTAATTTGGACTGGGGAAGCGAATAAAACCTTCAGTTCGTAATCTTGAGTTGCAAACCTATTTTTAGAGGTGTCCTCATGTATAATTTGTGGGATTCCGAAACGTGCCGGTGCCGTCCTGAGCCTTCAGATACGATGTGTGCGGGTTCTTCGCGGTTATTTTGAACGGAATACTGTGATAGAGAGAGAAACCTTGCTTATGCGAACAAAAGTCTTGCCGTTCTTTTTATTTGTCTGCCTTTTTCCCGGGCTCTCACTCGCTCAGCCCCCCGACGCGCCGGTGGCGGTATCCGCAGTTGTTGAGAGGGAGGTAAAAAAACCCCTTAGACTTGTCGGTGCGACCTTTCCCGCGAGGAAATCCATCATATCAAGCGAGGTCGAGGGAGTCGTCGGGAAGATAAATGCCGCGGAAGGCCAGTACGTAAAAAAGGGTGAGACCCTCGCCGAGATAAAGAACGACAAGATCCGCTTTGCCCTTGAGCGGCTCAAAAACGAGAGAAAGGAAGCTCTTGCCAGGGCCGAGCTTTCGGAAAAAGATTTCGCGAGGATGGAAGAGCTTTATGAGAAGGGAATTATTTCTGACGGAGATTTTGACAGAGCAAGGACCCAGAGGGAATCTGGCCGGGCCGGGCTTTTAAGTCTTGAAAGCCGCATCGAAATCGCCGAATACGATCTTGCGGCGTCGAGAATCGCCGCTCCTTTCAACGGCTACGTGACTAAACACCACGCCGAAGCGGGACAGTGGCTCGGTATGGGGGACCAGGTGGTTTCCTTCGTGGACATAGACACAATAGAGGTAATGGCGGGGGTTCCCGAGAGGTACATAGACGACATAAGCGAGGGCATGGAGGTCGAGGTCATACTGCCCTCCCACAATCGGCTGACCGTTCCCGCAAAAATCTCTTCAGTCATTCCCGACGCGGACCCGATAACCGTGTCCTTTCCGGTAAGGGTTGTGCTTGAGAATCCGGATCATACGATAAAATCCTCGGCTTCCGCCGTAGTCATGGTAAAAATCGGCGAAACCGAGAAAATAAAGCTTGTGCCGAAAGATTCCATAGTAAGGTCTCCCCAGGGCTCTGTGGTTTTTGCCGTGAGAGAAGGTCTTGCTCACCCGGTGGCGGTTGAAGAAAAGGGCTGGTATGAGAGCTTCACTCACGTTGAGGGGGGAATAAGCGTAGGGGAGAGCGTTGTCGTAAGAGGAAACGAGAGGCTCAGGCCCATGCAGAAAGTCAGGATTGTCGACACCATAGAGCAATGAACCTTGTCGAGACCTCAATAAAAAACCCCGTAACCGTAGCCGTCGGCGTTATATTCCTCGTTATCTTCGGAGTTATCTCGCTTTTCAGGATTCCTGTTCAGCTTACCCCGGACGTTGAGACGCTCAGAGTTACCGTGAGCACTTTCTGGAGGGGAGCAAGCCCCTTTGAGATGGAAAGCGAGGTGGTAAACGAGCAGGAAGACGAGCTCAGGGGAATAGCGGGCCTCAGAAGGCTTGACAGCGAGAGCTCGGAGAACTCCTCCGAGGTAATACTCGAGTTTGAAGTCGGCGCCGACATTGACTCCAAGGTGGTCAAAGTATCGAACAGACTTGACCAGGTAAGGGAGTATCCCGACGAGGTCGAGCGGCCCGTGATAACCACCGTCGACCCCAGGGCAAACGCCATGGCGTGGTTTATCCTCAAGCCCCTTCCTGGCAATCCCGCCGATATAAATCTCTACTACGACTTCGCAGACCAGATAATCCGCACCAGGCTTGAGAGGGTTCCCGGAGTCGGGGCTTCAAACGTGTTTGGCGGAAGGGAGAGGCGCATAGAGGTTCTTTTCGATCCCGCCGCGCTTGTCAAGAGAAATATCACGATAGCCGAGCTTGCCGCTTCCATTGACAGGGAGAATGAGAATTTCAGCGCTGGTTCCTTTAACGAGGGTAAAAGGCAGTATCTCGTTCGAACCGTCGGAGAGTACAGAACCACGCGGGATATAGAAAACGTAGTGGTGGCTACCGCGCAGAGCGGGCTTCCAGTTTACCTGAGGGATGTTGCCACTGTCCGCCTCGGATACGAGGACCCGGGCTACACCGTGAGGCAGAACGGAGAGCCCTCCATCGCCGTTAACGTGCTTCGCGAAAGTGGGGCGAACTCAATAGAGGTTAAGGAGGGTATCTTTGCGGCCGTTGAGGAACTGAATGAGGGAGCCCTCAAGGACAGCGGGCTTCGCCTCCGGAATGTCTACGAAGAGACCGGGTACATAAAAAGTGCGATAAACCTTGTAAGGAACAATCTTATCATAGGCGGTGTGCTAGCCATAACTGTTCTCCTTCTTTTTCTCAGAAGCGCGAGCAGCACGATGATTGTGGCAATCGCGATACCGTCAAGCGTCATAGGGACCTTCATAGTTTTCGAGGCGCTCGGGCGCAGTATAAACGTGGTCAGTCTCGCGGGGATGAGCTTCGCCGTAGGCATGGTCATAGACAACTCGATCGTGGTTCTTGAGAACGTGTACCGCCACATGCAGATGGGAAAATCGAGGGTCGAGGCTGCCTATGACGGCACGACCGAGGTCTGGGGGGCGGTGCTTGCGAGCACCCTTACCACGGCCGCAGTGTTCATTCCGATCATGTTCATTCAGGAACAGACGGGACAGCTGTTTCGCGACATAGCCATAGCGATCAGCGTTTCGGTCATATTGAGCCTTCTTGTTTCCATAACCGTCATACCGTCTGCGTCTTCAAAGTATCTCTCCGCAAAGGGCGCGGAATCTCTTGAACGCCTTCGTATCATGTCGCGGCTGTTCGATTTTGCGGGGAGAGTCTCGGGGTTTATAAACCGCTTTACCGAGCAGATAATGACAAGCGTTAAGAAAAGAGCGGTCCTCGTGGGTTCCTTCACCCTCTTGTCAATAGTGCTTATAATCGCCGTTTTTCCCAAGACCGAATACCTGCCCACGGGAAACAGGAACCTGCTTTTCGGGATACTTATTCCGCCTCCCGGATACAATTTCGAGGAATATAAGGCCATCGGAGAGCAGATCGAGGCTGATCTCGAACCCTACATGAACGGGAAAACCGCTGCCGGCAAAGATCTCCCGCAGATAAAGAATTTTTTCTACGTTGCAAGGGGAAAACAGATTTTCATGGGCGCGGTCGCCGAGGACAGAAAGGAAATAAAGGAGCTTTTTCCCGTTCTTCAACAGACCGTATCCAAGATTCCGGGAACGTTCGGCGTGATAATCCAGCCCAGCATCTTCAACGCCAACATAGGCGAGGGGAGGTCGATAGACGTTAACGTCACGGGAGACGATCTCGATGAGATACTGAGGGTCGCAAGGAGCGTGTTTTTCATGTCCATGGAGAGCATTCCCGGGGCGCAGGTGAGACCGGTTCCGAGCCTTGATCTCGGAAACCCCGAGCTTAGGATCGTTACTGAGCGGGAGGCGGCTTCCCGGGTCGGGATCACCAACAGCGAGCTCGGGTTTACGGTGAGGTCCCTGATAGACGGCGTCGAGGCAAGCGAGTTTAACCTGGAGGGACAGGAAGTCGACATAGTCCTGCGGGCGGAGCAGGATTTCTCCAAGAGAACCCAGGATATAGAGAACATAATGATCACTTCTCCGAGCGGGAAGGTGATTACCGTGGGAGCTTTAGCCAGGGTCAGTCTTGAGAGCGGCCCGGAACAGATAAATCACTACGAAAGACAGAGGGTGATAACGATACAGATAACTCCCCCCGAGGAAGTTACGCTTGAGGAGGCTATAGAGACCATTAACGACGATATAATCTCAGTGCTCCAGCAAAGCGGCCAGGTAGGGGAGCGGACAGGTTTTGTCCTTGCCGGGACCGCGGACAAGCTCGCAACGGCAAAAGACGCGCTTCAGTGGAACTTTCTTCTGGCCGTAGTGATATCGTTTCTGCTCATGGCGGCTCTTTTCGGGAGTTTTCTCCATCCCCTGGTTATCCTGGTCACGGTTCCGTTTGCCTCCCTCGGAGGTTTCTTGGGGCTTTTCATCCTTAACCTGTTCACATACCAGCCTCTTGATATACTGACGATGCTGGGTTTTGTTATTCTCATAGGAATAGTCATTAACAACGCCATACTCATAGTCCACCAGTCGCTTAACAACATGCGGGCGGGCATGGAGCAGCAGGTGGCCATACGCGAATCGGTAAGGGTCAGGATAAGGCCGATCTTCATGAGCACCCTCACAAGCGTGTTCGGCATGCTCCCCCTCGTGCTTGCTCCGGGGGAAGGTTCCGAGCTTTACAAGGGCCTTGGAAGCGTCGTGGTCGGTGGGCTGGTTCTCTCCACGGCCTTCACACTGTTTCTGATCCCTTCAGTTTTCAGCCTCGTGCTCGAGTTCCGGAAAAGACCCTCCGTCTTATGAAACCGGTTTTGTTTGTGGCATAATAAACCCCTTGACTCAAATTGACAATTATCTGGAGGGAATCTTAAATGGCTAAGACGAAATACAGGGTGGAATCCGACTCGATGGGAAAGATGAAAGTTCCCGCGGACGCCTATTACGGGGCGCAGACTGCAAGGGCGGTTGAGAATTTCCCCGTGAGCGGACGCACTCTTCCAAGGGAATTCATAAGGGCGATGGGTCTTGTGAAACTGGCTGCCGCGCATACGAACGCGGAACTCGGTTTTTTGAAGAAAAATGCCGCGCGGGCCATAGCGCGGGCCGCTCAGGAGGTTGTCGACGGGAAACTCGATGATCATTTCGTGGTCGACGTTTTTCAGACCGGTTCAGGCACCTCGACCAACATGAATACGAATGAAGTGATAGCAAACAGGGCTAACGAGGTACTTAAGGGGAAGACCCGGGTGCACCCGAACGACCACGTGAACATGGGTCAGTCAAGCAATGACGTGATTCCCACGGCCATGCATGTCTCTTCCCTTGAGGCGATAGAAAAAGACCTTATACCGTCGCTTGAATATCTTCGCGACGCTCTCTCGAAAAAGGCAAAGGAGTTTGACCACATAGTCAAGATAGGGCGCACTCACCTCATGGACGCTACCCCTATACGGCTCGGCCAGGAGTTCAGCGGATACGCGAGCATGGTTGATCACGGAATCTCCAGGCTGAAGGGAGTAAGGAGGGACCTCTCGGAGCTTGCCATAGGGGGAACGGCGGTCGGCACGGGAATAAACACCCACAGGGATTTCGGAGGGAAGGTGGCGGCAAGGATAAGCGAGGCTACCGGGGTTAAGTTCAGGGAGGCGAAAAATCACTTCGAGGCGCAGGCGTCAAAGGACGCGGTCGTTCAGACAAGCGGGGACCTAAAGACGGTCTCCGTGAGCCTCATTAAGATAGCAAACGACATACGGTGGCTTGGAAGCGGTCCGCGCTGCGGCTTCGGGGAGATCCTTCTGCCCGCGATACAGCCCGGCTCTTCAATTATGCCCGGGAAGGTTAACCCGGTGATCGGGGAGTCGGTTACGCAGGTCGCGGCACAGGTGATCGGGAACGACGCGGCGATAACGATCGGAGGGCAGTCGGGGAATTTTGAGCTTAACGTCATGATGCCCATGATGGCGGACAACCTTCTTCAGTCAATAAGGCTTCTATCGAGGGTCTGCACCGTGTTTGTTGACAAGTGCATCTTGGCAATAGAGGCGGACGAGAAGCGTTGCGGGGAGATCATCGAGCAGAGCCTCGCCATGTGCACGAGCCTTGCGCCGATCATAGGCTATGACAACGCGGCCGCGATTGCGAAGGAAGCCTACGCTTCGGGGAGCACGGTCAGGGAAATTGCCCGGGAAAAGGGAGTGCTTTCAGACGAGGAACTTGACAGGATTCTTGACCCGCTGTCGATGACAAAGCCGGTTTCGTAGGGGTTTTCGCCTTAAAGCCGGTGGTTCGTTAAGCGGTGGTTTACTCGAATTGGGCGAATGAGAAATTTTCTTTTAGTTTTTCTGTTCTTTTTAGTGTTTCCGGTCTCTTCTTATGCGGAGCAGAAGGGTTACAAGACCTATACCGATATAGGAGAGCTTGAACCGCCGGCTGTAACCATTTCGCAGGTTCTCTCCTCCCGGGATGAGTTTGACAGGAAAATATTCACGCTCGAGGGGCAGGTGGGTGATCTGCGGTTTAAGAGAATGGCGAACGGAAGAAAGTTCACCCTGTTTCAGTTTTTTGAGAATGATCCGGAAAAAAGAATAAATGTTTACGCAAGAGGGTTCGTGGAAGGCATTGAAAACGGGAGCAGGGTAAGGATCTGGGGTCGCTACAGCAAGCATAAAAGGTATTTTCTTTCCAAGCGCAAGAACATCATGAAGGCGAAGAAGATCCATATTCTTCAAGGGATTCCGGAAGTGGTAGAAGACCTGCCTGATGGGAAAAGTTCTTCTTGAGATGTGCTTATTACAGATTCTGTCTAGAGGGGGACCAATAGCACTATGAAAAACCTATTGACCGACGAAACCGTTTCATTGAGCGAGCTTAAGGATCCAAAAAAGATGATCAAAAAAGCCGGTCATAAGCCGGTAGCCATCTTGAACGGTGACAAGCTGGAAGGCTATTTTGTGCCTGCATCCGCTGTGCATAAAACCGACTTTAAACTTGCTGATGCCGACGAAGTTGATCCGGCTATTGAGAAGAGCATAGCTAAAAATAAGTCAATCTTGGACTACCTGAAAGACAAATAGACAGAGACTGTTTATTTGTCGACACTGTAATTGCTATTCATAATCAGGCAATTGGGCTTGATACTGTCATATCTCATATGAATAGAACGAGTCTAAAGTGATGCTTGTTTCTTTCTAACGGCAGGTGCTTGCAAAATGTACTTTGTTTGGTACAATTAAAATGGCGGATGAGAAACGACTTCCAGCAAGGTTTTTTGAATCTGATATAGGTAGAGTACCGGTTCGTGAATGGCTTTTGTCTCTAAGTTCCGAGGACCGTAAGGTAATTGGTGACGATATACGCACGGCCGAGTTTGGGTGGCCCATTGGAATGCCGCTATGCCGTTCAATCAAAGGCCACAAGGGGTTATGGGAAATCAGAACGAATCTATCGAATGGTCGTATTGCTCGTGTATTGTTCTGTGTGCATGATGGGGCAATGGTGCTTTTGCATGGGTTCATCAAGAAAACGCAGAAGACGCCTGTTAGCGAACTTGATATTGCGCGTAGGAGGATGAGTGGTCTGAAATGACTAATAAAGTTGAGAAAGGGAAAATTGGTGCCCTGTTTGAGGATTTTCTTAAAGAGCAAGGAACTTATGAAGAAACAACCGAGCAGGCAGTAAAGCGAGTTCTGGCATTCCAGATTGCCCAAATTATGAAGGAACAGAATATCACAAAGGTGGAGATGGCTAGACGGCTCAAAACAAGTCGCTCGCAACTCGACCGGCTTCTTGATCCGGAGAATGACAGGGTAACGCTTGGTGTTTTGTCACGTGCAGCACGAGTTTTAGGACGCTCTTTAAAACTCGAATTGCGGTGAGCGTATTTTTATAGAATAGTGTCGGGGGTTTTTCGAAGCCTGAATTTTGCGAGGGGCTCTGTCTTTTGCCGTGAAATTATCCAGTGAAGCAGACGAAGGTGTACCGCAACGCGACAGCACAGCTTTCCCCCGCGTCATTTGAACAACAAACAGATGAGCAGTCCTGCGGTCTGACCGGTGGACTTCCCCGTATCAGGTCCGG
>JAJDUA010000033.1 GCA_022826905.1 Candidatus Dadabacteria bacterium | reverse complement strand
TGAGGGTATAGAATGCCTTGAGGCAGCGAGAGGGAAGGATAATACCTACGCGGAGCTGATAGCGAAGATGTACGAATGGCGCTATGACACGCGGTATGTGTCTTACAAGTCTCACACGAACCGCTGGGACCGTGCATTGCTAGCGTTCGGGGAGAGTGTGTCGGATTCTTCGCTTGAGCCTATGACGGCGGCTGATGCGCAGGTTTTTGCTGACCGTGGCTGGGCGCGCTGGGTAGAGGTAGCCAGGGCGCTTTGGGAGATTGAGTAGAGACAGTAAAAAGAGTCTTCTGAATAAAGAGCCCGATTTTATGCTTCCCGATTGAGTAGCCGACAAGATAACCAAGCTTGACTGCTCCATGGATTCCCTGTGTTTAGTGTAGCGTTTTCTGTATTGATTCAGTAAAACAGCAATGAATTCCGAAGGGATAGTTGCGTCCGCTGGCTGGTCGGGACTGGTGAATCGGAGGCGGAATATGCTTGAATCGGCAGTATGGCCGTCTGAATGCCGGAATATGTCTCGCCGTTGCTCCGGTTCCGGAAACCTGGACCCTGAAAATCATATAAGCGCAAATGCCACAGGGAGTGATTTTCTTTCTGAAATGTATACTATTCTCCAATGGACTGAATAGGCTCTTCCGTGGAATTCCAGAGCCGTGTGGTATGCCAATACTGAATCCTTGGTTAATTTGGCGGCTACGAGATATGGACTGACTGGTACGAATGATGCATCTGCTCCCTGTGAACAGATGCATACAGTCCGCGGCGTATACGGTGTATGTGACTCTGTCTGCGGTGGTAGGAGAGTAGGGATTTGCGAGTGTTCCTGTTGCCCGACCCTTGATCGGATAGAAAACGATCCAGTTCGTTAACGGTAAACACTGCATGGCGTGCCAGAAAGTCATTGACTCTTACAGAGCTTTTTTTGATTACCAGTCGACATAGATGTAGAGAATCAAGTTCTTTATGGGTTGATTGTCAATTTTGACATGTGTATGGAGAGGATTTCTTGGTATTTATTTTCTGGTTTCTCAGACAGTGATTTTGTCTGCAAAACACCGGAGAGGACATTGGGCTATGTCTTTCCGGAGTTCTGGTATCAGCAATCAAGCAGTCCAGAATGCCTTTGCTGGAGAGTCGCAGGATCAGCAGTAAGATGACAATAGAGCTTGGTATAACTCCGCATGGGCGCCTGCATTGCTACAAGTCCTCAGAGGATGCATCGTCCGTATTGCAGGTGCCTTCTGTTATCGGCAAAGCCTTTGAAAAAGGCATCGGAGACGGATTGTTTGTTCTGGCCACCCGCAGGAACACTGCGGAATTTCCTTCAGTCTTTCGGTTCTGGGGGGAGTTTGCGTGTATTTATCTGACTGCCCGATGCAACCTTTCAACATCTTCCCCTCGTTCCATGCAGCCTGTTGAATTTTCGCAGTCCCCGGAGCTCGACCGTCTGCTCCAGAGCGCGCCGCCCATGAAGGGGGCGGAGTATCTTTGCTCAGCGGTTTTCGAGCATGCGTGGGAGACACTTGATTTCTGGCTCTGTGAATCGGTCAACAGAACCGGAAGCGGTTTTGCGGAATTTCTCAGAAAACACGCCCCTCTCTGGCATCAGGTGGGCCGGGTCTGCTTTCATCTGGCGGAAAACAAGAAAGATGAGGATTATCCATTCGCCTTTATGGCGACCTACACTACCCGTCTTTCTGACCGGGGAGAGGTAAGGCACAAGCCCCTGGGCGAAGCCCTGCGCCAATACTCCGGGGACAATCGCAAGGAGGAACTGATCAATCTGCTCTCGCCCGTTTATCTCGCTTCGGAAAGCAGTTCCCTGGTCAGGGAACTGCTTGAGTCGGGAGATATCTATTATCCGATGGCCTGGACTCCTTCGGATGCCTGTCAGTTTATAAGGGATCTTCCGGTTTATGAAAAGGCCGGTCTTTCGATCAGGTTGCCGGACTGGTGGAAAAAACGCAGCCGTCCTCAAGTTACGGTGAGAATAGGCAGCTCGGACCAGAGAAAATTCACCGCCGATGCCATGCTTGATTTTGACATTACGCTGACTCTCGGCGGCGCTACCTTAAGCCGGGAGGAGTGGGAGGAACTTACGGCATCGAGCGAAGGGCTTGTCATGTTCAGGGGGCAGTGGGTGGAAGTTGACGGAGAAAAACTGAACGAGACCCTTGAGCACTGGAAAAAAGTCGAGAGCGGTGTTGCCGAGGGTGGAATTTCGTTTATCGAAGGTATGCGGCTGCTTGCGGGGTCACCTGCGGACCTCTCGGCTGTTGGCGGGGGAGGCGCGCAAAAAGAGTGGTCTTCTGTGCAGGCGGGCAGGGGTCTTCGCAAGGTTCTTGACAACCTCGGCAACCCCGGTACGCGGGTACTTGAGCTTGTGGGTGACAGGCTTAACGCGACTCTTCGTCCCTATCAGGAAAAGGGGCTTGGATGGCTCTGGTATCTCTCGCAGCTGAAACTGGGGGCCTGTCTTGCTGACGACATGGGGCTTGGGAAGACCATTCAGGTTATAGCGCTGCTCCTCGCCCTTAAAGAACATGGAATCCGCAAACCATCCCTGCTGGTGCTGCCAGCGTCGCTGCTTAACAACTGGAAGAGCGAGCTTGACAGGTTCGCTCCGTCAATAAGCTATCTCCTCGTTCATCCGTCTTATTCTCTTGGAAACGGAGGGTGGGAGGCGGGGCGGGAGGACAACTGTCTTGCCGGCAGGGATCTGGTTATCACCACCTACGGCATGCTGTCTCGTCACGACTGGCTGCTCGGGGAGCAGTGGCAGCTTGCCGTTATTGACGAGGCTCAGGCCATTAAAAATCCCGGCACGCGGCAGAGCAGGGCCGCAAAAAAGATTAAGGCCGAATCCAGGATAGCCCTTACCGGCACCCCGGTGGAGAACAGGCTTACGGATCTGTGGTCGCTGTTTGATTTTATCTGTCCGGGTCTGCTGGGCTCGGCTAAACGCTTTCAGGCGTTTGTGAAATCACTGGATGGAAGCGACAAGGACCGTTATGCGCCGCTTAGAAATCTTGTGAGACCGTATATTCTGCGCCGCCTGAAAACCGACAAAACCATTATTGCCGATCTGCCCGACAAAACTGAGGTCTACGCGTATTGCGGCCTCAGCAAAAAACAGGCGGCCCTCTACGCAAATTCCGTGGACGAGTTAAAGACGGCTCTCGGGCCGGAGACAGAAGGCATAAAGAGAAGAGGGATCGTGCTCTCCTACATAACACGCTTCAAGCAGATATGCAACCACCCTTCCCAGTGGCTTGGCGACGGGAGTTACACCGCAGGGGACAGCGGCAAGTTCTCCCGGCTGGGCGAGATATGCGAGGAGATCGCTTCGCGACAGGAAAAGGTTCTGGTGTTTACGCAGTTTCGCGAAATGACAAAGCCTCTTGCTCGGTTTCTCACTGGATGTTTCGGACACCCCGGACTGGTTCTCCACGGCGCCACCGCAGTAGCACGTAGAAAACAAAGAGTTGAGCAATTTCAGCGGGAAGACGGCCCGCCTTTTTTCATACTTTCCATAAAAGCCGGAGGCGTCGGACTTAATCTTACCCAGGCGTCTCACGTGATTCATTTTGACCGCTGGTGGAATCCGGCGGTTGAGAATCAGGCTACCGACCGCGCTTTTCGCATAGGCCAGAAGCGTAATGTTCTTGTGCATAAAATGGTCTGCCAAGGTACTATAGAAGACAAGATAGACCGGATGATAACAGAAAAAAGCGCACTGTCCGATGATATACTAAAGGGCGGCGGCGAAGCGATTTTAACAGAAATGAGCAATGATGAGCTGATAGACATTGTCAGTCTTGACGTTGCCAAGGTGCTTACTTAAGAGGAGGAGTACTCGGTATGGGTTATCGTTCCTGGAGACCTCAGGCTTCTGTTTCCGCGCGGCGAGCCAAGGCCCGCAGAGACACTGCGGAGCTGCGCAAACAGGGTATTGAACTCCATCCTGTTGAAATTGAAGGCAGGAAGATTGCCAAAACGTTCTGGGGTCAGGCGTGGTGCAAGCATCTGGAGAAATTCAGCGATTACTCAAACCGTCTGCCCAGGGGGAAAAGCTACCTGCGAAATGGTCTGGTACTTAATATGGAAATAAGTGAAGGCGAGATAAGGGCCATTGTAAGCGGTTCGGATCTGTACACAGTCAACGTGTCAATTGCCCGGCTGCCTGCCCGGCGCTGGGATGCCATAAAAAAACGGTGCATGGGGCAGGTAGGGTCGGTCCTGGAGCTGCTTCAGGGAAAACTGTCCGATAATGTCATGGGTGTTGTCACGCACCCCGAAGACGGACTGTTTCCGCGTCCCGGGGAAATAGAGCTTGAGTGCGACTGTCCTGACTGGTCGTCACTCTGCAAACACCTCTCCGCGGTGCTCTACGGTGTGGGGACCACGCTTGACAGGCAGCCTGAACTGCTTTTCAGGCTTCGGGGCGTAAACCACGAGGATATGGTAGGCGCGGATATCCCCATACCCGGCAGGCGGGGAGGGCGCAGACGTATAAGCGACGATGTAGGCGATGTGTTCGGGGTTGATATGGACAGCGGCGAGGGAGAGAATCCAGGTGGGAGAACCGACAGAACAATCCGGCCCGCGCGGGAGAAAAAGAGCGAGGAACCGGCGGAACCTGCCCGAACCCGCCCCATGCGGGCGGAACCGTCTGTTTTCAGGGGAGAGGATGTTGCGAAGCTTCGCGGGCGTCTCGGTCTTAATATAACGCAGTTTGCGCGGCTGATCGGAGTCAGCACTGGCTCAGTGAGGCTCTGGGAGAGCAGGGGTGGAAGGCTTGATCTGAGGAGAAAATCAATTCGGGCTCTTGAAAAAGCCGCCGGGCTTAAAAAGTCAGAAGCGCGGAGAAAGCTCGGTCTTACGTAACGTCTCGCGCGTACATCCGGGCCCGTGGTCTGCCGGTTGTCTCTACGAGGTTAACGTTTTTATGAACATTACTGAAGCAGCGAGAATTCTGATCATTCTGGGTGCGGCGCTCATAGTGCTCGGCGTACTGCTGTCCTACGCGGCGAAACTCGGCTTCCTCGGGAAACTTCCTGGAGATATCAAAATTGAAAAAGAGAACTTCAGTTTCTATTTCCCAATTGCAACCTGCATAGTGCTGAGCATCCTGCTCACTATTCTCGGCAATATTTTCTTAAGGAAATAAAAACGGGGATCAGGGTTTTTCGCGCTCGTCGGGAACAACCCACTGCCTTTCGTCCGTAAAAAGTTTTTCATACTTCTCTATGCTGTCCACAAGCTCAAGGGTCTGCGATATGTCGTCAAGCCCTTCAAGAAGCACTTTTCTTTTAAAATCGTCTATCTCGAATGAAAATTCCACTCCTTTCCCACTTACGGATTTTTCAGCTAGGTCCACCTCAAGGGAGTAACCTTCGTTTTCCCGCACAAGACGGAAAAGCTCATCCGTTCTGTCCTTAGAGATAACTATCGGAAGTATCGAATTCTTAAAACAGTTGTTGTAGAAAATGTCGGCGAAGGAAGGGGCCAGAATTACGCGAAATCCTGCTTCCCTTATGGCCCAGGGGGCGTGCTCCCTGGAACTTCCGCTTCCGAAATTATCCCGGGTAAGCAGTACGCACGCTCCCGCGTATCTGGTCCTGTTAAGCTCGAAATCCTCGTTCAGGGTTCCGTCGTCGTTATATTTCCAGTCAAAGAATAGGAATTCGCCGAACCCCGTTCTCTCGATGCGTTTTAAAAACTGCTTGGGGATTATCTGATCGGTGTCGACGTTCATCCTGTCAAGAGCCGCCACTTTTCCCGCTATTCTCTTAAGTTTTTCCATGTCTCAGATCCCCTTTCCTATCTCCCAGTCCCTGACGTCCACGAAGTGTCCGGTAAGTGCTGCCGCGGCCGCCATTATGGGGCTTACAAGATGAGTCCTGCCTCCTTTTCCCTGGCGACCTTCGAAATTTCTGTTAGATGTACTCGCGCATCTCTCCCCCGGAGCCAGTATGTCGGGGTTCATTCCAAGACACATGCTGCATCCGGACTCGCGCCACTCAAATCCCGCCTCGGTAAACACCCTGTGAAGATCCATCTCCTCTGCTTTCCTCTTTACGATCTGGGAGCCCGGAACCACCATGGCGTTTACACCGTCGGCGACCTTCCTTCCCTTTACGAGCCTCGCGACCGCCAGAAGATCTTCCATTCTGGAATTCGTGCAGGAACCTATGAACACCCTGTCAACGCTTATGTCCGTTATAGGAGTGTTTGCTTTTAAGTCCATGTATTCAAGGGCCTGCTCAATTGATTTTCTCTCGTCCGGGTCTTCGCAGTCCCCCGGGTCGGGCACTTTTGAAGTTACGTCCGTAACCATTCCCGGGTTGGTTCCCCAGCTTACCTGCGGAGCTATCTTGCAGGCGTCAAGAGTTACTGATTTGTCGAAAATGGCGTCAGGGTCCGTGTGAAGCGTCTTCCAGTGCTCAAGGGCTTTTGCATAGTTGAGGTCTTTCGGTGCGTACTGTCGGCCCTTGACGTACTCGAAGGTCTTTTGGTCAGGGGCTATCATTCCGGCCCTTGCCCCTCCCTCTATCGACATGTTGCAGACCGTCATCCTCTCTTCCATGGAGAGCGCCTCTATAGCTTCCCCGCGGTATTCAACCACGGTACCCGTGGCCCCCGCGGTACCTATATGTCCGATTATGCCTAGGATTATGTCTTTTGCCGTAACCCCGTACTGGCGTTCGCCCTCGACCCTTATTTCAAACACCTTCGGACGGTTCTGTCTTAGGCACTGCGTCGCCAGAACATGCTCCACTTCGCTTGTTCCTATGCCGAAGGCGAGCGCTCCGAACGCTCCATGGGTGGAAGTATGGCTGTCTCCGCACACTATGGTCATCCCGGGTTTTGTGAGGCCTAGTTCGGGGCCAATAACGTGCACTATGCCCTGAGAGTGGTTGTTTATTTTTATTCCGAAGAGCGTTATTCCGAAATCCTTGCAGTTTTGCCTCAGGGCTTCTATCTGTTTTGCGGATATAGGATCCGAAATGGGTCCGCTGCGGTCTGTGGTCGGAACGTTATGGTCCATAGTGGCGAAAGTAAGGTCGGGCCTTCTTACTTCTCGTCCCGTAATTCTCAGCCCTTCAAACGCCTGGGGAGAGGTAACTTCGTGAACGAGGTGAAGATCTATGTAGAGAAGGGACGGTTTGCCTTCTTCTTCGTGAACGAGGTGCGATTCCCAGATTTTGTCAAAAAGAGTTCTTCCTGCCATTATTAATTGCTCCAAAGCGCCGTATTTTCATTCCCGAACCGTGCTTTTCCCCCAAGTTCCTCCTCTATGCGCAGAAGCTGGTTGTATTTTGCTATTCTGTCGCTTCGGGACGCTGATCCGGTTTTTATCTGACCGGCATTTGTGGCAACTGCGATATCCGCTATCGTCGAGTCTTCCGTTTCTCCCGAGCGATGGGATATTACGTAACTATAACCCGCTCGCCTGGCCATCTCAATAGCCTCTAGAGTTTCCGTAAGCGTTCCTATCTGGTTTACCTTTATGAGTATGGAGTTTGCCACGCCTGAGTCTATTCCGTCTGAGAGTCTCTTCGTGTTCGTTACAAAGAGATCGTCTCCGACGAGCTGGACGGCGGAACCTATTTTTTTCGTAAGCATCTTCCATCCTTCCCAGTCGTTTTCATCCAAGGGGTCTTCTATCGAAACGATGGGATGTTTTTCTATCCACTCCTCGTATATTTTCGTTAAACCGGCGACTGGCACAGTTTTTCGCTCCACATGATAACTTCCCTCATGGAAGAACTCGCTTGAGGCTACGTCAAGCGCTATTGATATCTGCTCTGCCGGGTTGTATCCAGCTTTCCATATGGCTTCTATTATGCATTTGAGCGCCTCCTCATTTGATTCCAAGGAAGGTGCGAAACCTCCCTCGTCTCCGACGGATGTAGAGAGGTTCTTGTTGCTGAGTATGGATTTAAGTGCGTGGAAGGTTTCCACTCCCGCCCGAAGGGCTTCCCGGAAGGAGGGGAAACCATGGGGAACTATCATGAATTCCTGAAAATCAAGGTTGTTATCCGCATGAGCGCCGCCGTTAATTATGTTCATAAGCGGTACAGGAAGGGTGTTGGCGTTTTTTCCTCCTAGATAGCTGAAAAGAGAGGTTCCCTCGGAGTTCGCGGCTGCTCTCGCCGAGGCAAGCGACACGCCCAGAATGGAGTTCGCTCCGAGACGGGATTTTGTTTCCGTCCCGTCAAGCTCTATCATGGAGCGGTCTATCAGAGCTTGGTCGCGCACCTCAAGACTCTCAAGGCGTGGAGCTATTATGTCGTGGATATTTTTTACCGCCATCAAAACCCCCTTTCCCATGTATCTGCGCTTTTCCCCGTCTCGAAGTTCAAGCGCTTCATGCTCTCCGGTCGACGCCCCCGAGGGAACCATAGCCCGACCGGAGGCTCCGTCTGAGCAGTGCACCTCCACCTCTATCGTTGGATTTCCCCTTGAATCCAGTACCTCTCTTGCTTTTATTTTGCTTATCTTTGGCATTTTGATTTCCTCTTGAGTTGTCTGTTCAACTATGAAGCGGACCACTTTGATTTGGGTTTGATTGTACGGAATTGGAAGTATTTTTCAAACATGTCGTAAAATCAGCGGTGCAAAAGAGAGAATCTCCAGCACGGAACAAGGATTTCTTTTCGTGTCTGGAAGCTACAGGTATCTGGATTTCATAATAAAACCGGCAGAATTGCTTGTCACTGCAGCTTAGAATCAGTTTGGGATCTACGTTGTTTCAAGTCATAACGATCTGACAGACCCACCGTTTTTTATTGAGCTGCTGCTCAAAGCGTGTTATGTATTTTAACAGGAGGTAGAGAAATATTTTTTCGGCAGTCGGGTAATCCGGCGCTGTTTTGGGCTTTAGCTCAACATGAACACCGGAAAGCGCCATGCTCTCTGAGTCCGCGTCTTGGTCTTGTCGCTCGTTGCGCGGCCGCTGTCCATCGTAGAAGGAGGTAGAAAGCAACTATGATTATCCATAACTTTCGGTTATTTAAGGGCTGTCGGAGTTCTGCCGCTTGGGTTGTGACTAGATTCGGCATTGTCGCGATACTAATGGCTTGTGTCTTGTCGCCCGTGCCTGCATGGGCCGCCATCGAGGGCGAGGCACAGTTCGTCTTCAACACGTTCGGGTTCCTTGTGTGGGGCGCCCTCGTGATGTGGATGGCAGCGGGCTTCACAATGCTCGAGGCGGGTTCGGTACGGACGAAGAACGCTTCGGTCATTTGCTTGAAGAACATTGGTCTCTACTCCATTGCCGGACTGGCATACTACCTGATCGGCTTTAACATCATGTATGTCGGCGTCGAGCCGGGCGGCTGGTTTGGTTCGCTGGAACTCCTGTACGGCACGACCGCCGATGAAGTGGCACTGCTGGGCGGCGAGGAAGCAGCCACCGCGGCTGTAGTCGAAAGCGGTTACTCGGCGATGTCGTACTGGTTCTTCCAAATGGTGTTTGTGGCGACCACGGCTTCGATTGTCTCGGGCGCTCTGGCCGAGCGCGTGAAGTTGTGGTCTTTTTTCGTTTTTATCGTCGTGTTGACCTCGGTCATCTACCCGATTGTTGGCGCGTGGACTTGGGGTGGAGGCTGGTTGGCCGAGTTAGGGTTCAAGGACTTCGCCGGTTCCACAGTAGTCCACTCCACGGGAGGCTGGGCGGCACTTGCCGGGGCTATCATGCTTGGGCCGCGTTCGGGCAAGTTCCGGGCTGATGGCAGTGTCAAGGCGACCCCTCCATCCAATGTTCCGGTCGTCACTCTCGGCGTCTTTATACTCTGGCTGGGCTGGTTCGGCTTCAACGGCGGTTCGCAGCTTGCCCTCAGCGGCGCATTCGATGCCGTGGCGGTGAGCAATATCTTCTCAAATACCAACCTGGCCGCGGCGGCTGGGGTTTTGGCGGCTCTGACTCTATCCCGCCCCGTACTGGGCCGTGTCGACCTGTTCGCCGGACTCAATGGCGCTCTGGCTGGTCTAGTCGCGATCACGGCGGCGCCGGATATCGTCCAGCATCTCTGGGCAGTAGTGATCGGGGCGATCGGGGGCATGGTTTGCCTGTTGTCCATGAAGGGTTTTGAAATGATAAAGGTAGATGACGTCGTGGGTGCTGTCCCTGTTCATCTCTGCACCGGCATCTGGGGGACGTTGGCGGTCTGCATCGCTGCTGGTGGAAGCCTTTTTGCTCAGATCATCGGCATTTTGGCCATCGGAGTGTTTGTGTTCGGGCTTTCGATGCTGTTGTGGTTTCTGATCGATCGGACCTTGGGATTGCGGGTCTCAGAGGATGTCGAGGCCATCGGCCAAGACGTGGGTGAGCTGGGCATTGAGGCCTATCCAGAATTCGTAATGATGCCGGAAGAGGACTGATTGAAGCGTCAGAGTAGTCTTCCAGCCCGGACCGCGGGCCAGAGGCAGGTTACAACCCGCTTGTGCTCTCAATCGGATGCCCCAAGCTGCGGCTTCGCGGCTTGCGAGGGGCGACAGAGTCAAATCGGGCCGTTCGATCTGTCTTCGATGATCTCTCCGTCCTTCAGGCTTATTATTCTTTTCGAGTGAGAGGCTATATCTTCTTCGTGCGTTATCATTACTATCGTTTTTCCCTGTTCGTTCAGGTCCCTGAATATTCTCATTATTTCGTAGCTTGTTGCCGTATCTAGGTTCCCGGTCGGTTCATCCGCGAGTATCATCCTCGGATTGTTTACAACCGCCCTGGCTATCGCCACTCTCTGCTGCTGTCCTCCCGAGAGCTGGTTGGGAAGATGATCCGCTCTGTCTGCGAGTCCCACGAGAGAGAGCGCGGCCGAGGCAAGCTTTTTTCTCTGGGCCCCCGGCATGCCGGAATAGACAAGTGGCAATTCCACGTTCTCAAGCGCCGTCGTCCGCGGCAACAGATTGAAGCTCTGGAAGACAAAACCGATTTTCGTGCTTCTTATCTCCGCCTTTTCATCCGTCTCAAGTTCCATTATGTCGGTCCCGTCGAGCACGTAGTTTCCTTGGCTTTGAGTGTCGAGGCAGCCGAGAATGTTCATGAGAGTGCTTTTGCCGGATCCCGAAGATCCCATAATGGCGACGAATTCCCCCTGTGCGATTTCAAGGTTTATTGAGCGGAGGGCCTTTACCTCGACTTTTCCGCTCGAGTAGGTTTTGCCGATGTTCTTTAGCTTGATTACGGGCGGTGTCATCAGAATCTTTTCGGCTGGGGAAGCGCAAAGCCCGGTCCTTTGTTGTTTCCGCCGGAAATCGTGTACTCAACCACTATCGGATCTCCTTCAGAGAGCGAACTGTTTACGATTTCTGTGTGGAAATCGTCGCTTATCCCGGTTTCTATTACTACTGGCGAGAGTTTTCCCTGCTTGAGGACCCAGATGTTTTCGCCCGCCTCGGCCGTGGCGGCGGAGGATTTCGGGGGAATGAAGCGGAGCGCTGCGGTGGGAATTTTAAGTATGTCTTTTTTGGTTGATATGACTATTTTGACTTCGGCGGTCATCCCGGGTTTAAGCTCTAGCTCCGGGTTCTCCACAAGGCACGTTACGTCATAGGTAACGACGTCATTTTTTATGCTCGGAGAGTTTGCCACCTGTGCCACTTTCGCGCTGAAATTCTTCCCGGGGAAGGCGTCAACCCTGAAAAGAGCGTCCTGACCCTTCTTTATCTTTCCTATGTCGGCTTCGCTTACGTTTGAAACCAGATGAAGAGTTCGGGGGTTTTCAGCGAGTACGTACAGGGGTTCGGATTTGTTCGGGTGTATCTGTTCGCCGATTATTATGTTCTTCTCAAGCACCATGCCGTCAAGCATGGAAGTGATGCGCGTCGCGTCAAACCTTCTCTGCGCCGTCTCTAGATCGGCCTGGGCCTTTTCCCGGGCGGCAACTGCCGCGCTGTGCTCTGAGAGGGATATGTTGAATTCCTCCCGGGAGATAAGTTCTTTTTCGTAAAGCCTCTTGTTTGCCTCGTGCGAGTTGGTTGAAATCTCAAGGTCGGTTGTAGTCTTCTTAAGTATCTCCTTGAAGTATTCGACGTCTCCTGAAAGACCATCTGGTTCTTCCATGAGGGCCAGTACTTGGCCCTTTCTGACCTCATCGTTCACCTCAGAGCGGACTTCCTTTATTGTTCCGTTTATTTGCGAATATATTCTTGCTTCCTTAGTCGGTTTTAAGGTTCCCGAGGCTCTTACCAGTGAAGTTATGTTTCCTCTCTCGACCTTCTGCGTTACGTACTCTATCTTGCCTTCCTTTCCTCCGAAAAAGATGAAGTATCCTGCGATGACGACTACGGCGGCGACGGCGTAGAGAATCTTTGAGCGGGGGAAATTTTTCATTGTATCTCTTTTCCGCAGAGGCTTAACAGACTTAATCTTACTATTTTATAGTCATATATGGAGTTTTTGTAGTCCGCTACCGATTCCTCGTAGAGTGCTTGGGCTTGGGCGAATTCTATTTTCGAAGCGCTTCGCGACTCGTATCTTTCCTTGACAAGAAGCAGGTTTTTCTCCGATATCGATTCTGAATCCCCAAGTATTTTTATTTTTTTCTCAAGGTGCTTGAGTTCGAGGTAGAGTTCCCCAACCGAGAGGATTATTCTGTTTCTGAGCAGTTCGGTCTGTGCCTCGTTTCTTGTGAGTTCAGCCTTTGACTGTGACATCTGGCCGAACCTTGAGAATCCCTCGAAGATGGGAATCTTAACGCCGAGCCCGGCGACAAAAGCCGGCGTCTGGGCGCCTTCTCCCTCAAATCTGTACGCTGCCCTGCCGAATATCGACGGGAGAAATTTCCCCCTGGCCTCTGCAACCGAGGCCCTTATTCCATCATGGTCCGCCAGAAGACTCTTTATCTCTGCGTTTTCGGAGAGGGCGAAGCTGACAAGGTTTTCTCTGGTTTCGTATACCTTCTCATAGGCAAGATCCTCACGGATGTCGAATTGTCCGAGCGAGGGGTCGTTCATCAGGTGTCTTAGGTTAAGCATGGCGAGTTCGTAGGAGTTTTCCCTTGAAACCAGTTCTAGCTTTGCCTGTTGCAGGTCGATTTCTGCCTGGCTTAGCTGCTGTGCGGACCTTTTGCCGACGGCGAAAAGCTCTTCTGTTTTCTCAAGGAGCCATTCCCTGCGCTTGGTTTCTGTGGCAGCACCCTCGAGCCGGTTTTTCTCGGAAAGCGCCTGGTAGTAAGCAATGCGAGTGTCGCGCACGAGTATCGCTTCTGAGCCCGTAAGCAGGTATCTTGCGGATTCCAGATGATGTTCTCTTGCTCTTATCCTGGCTTTTGTCTTTCCGAAGTCCCATATCATCTGGTCGACGTAAAAACCGGATTCTCTTCCCACAAACGGCACTACGAGCTTTCCGCTAAGCTGGGGATAAAGGGGAGCTTTTGCCTGCCTGAGTACTGATTTCGAGATATCGACCTCGGAACGGGAAATCCGGAGTTCCGGGCTGTTAAGCAGCGCTATCTCGACGGCCTGTTCAACCGGGATGACTTTCTCTGCCCACGCGGTCTGGGAGAGCAGCAGTAGCGAACCGAGAAGAAGGAGGAAGTTTTTCGGTATACTCATCATGTGACAACCGCGGTGTGTCGCTTGAGTGCGGATGAAAGAGAATATCGATAAATACCAAACGCCCCTAGGCGTATATGTCCATATTCCGTATTGTCTTACCAAGTGTCCTTATTGTGATTTTAACTCTTATGGGACTAATGGCAACTTTCCGGAGGATGGTTATGTCCGTGCCCTGGAGCGGGAAATTGAAAGTTCACGGGGCATTATTGAAGGCAGAGAGGTAAGCACGGTGTTTTTCGGGGGAGGTACCCCGTCGCTTTTAAAGCCCAGAAGCGTAGGGATGGTAATGGAGAAACTCGCCTCTATTGCTTCTTTTTCGCCCGAGGTGGAAGTCAGTCTTGAGGTAAACCCGAGAACTGCTGACAGGGACAAGCTTGTTTCACTCATGCGGGTCGGAGTAAACAGAATAAGTATCGGCGTGCAGTCTTTTTCGCAGAGAAAGCTTGATTTCTACGGGAGACTCACCACTCCAGATGACTGTGTCCGCACGCTTGTTGAAGTCCGGGACGCCGGTTTCCACAACTATAATCTTGATCTTATATACGGAAGCTCTCAGGAAACCCGGGAAGAGTTTGAAGAAGATATCCGCACTGCCCTGAGATTTTCTCCGACCCATATATCCGCCTACTGCCTTACGATTGAGCCCGGCACCGAGTTTGCGACGCTTCGGCGCAAAGGGAAACTCTCTCTTCCCGATGATTCAGTTCTGGTCAGGTTCATGCGGAGCGCGAGGGAAATTCTCGAGGCAGAGGGGTACGATAATTACGAAATATCGAATTTTGCCCGGCGCGGCTATGAGTGCAGGCATAACCTTATTTACTGGAACTGTCATGATTACCTGGGCGTGGGTGCCGGAGCCCATTCCCATATTAGCCGCGGTGGAGAAGAGGGCTGGGGAATAAGATGGTCAAACGTAAGGAATCCCGAACTTTACATGAAGAGAGTTGCGGGGGACGGAAATGCCGTCAACGTCTCTTATGATCTATCGCGGACTGCAGCCCTTGAAGACACTCTTCTTATGGGGCTTCGGCTAAGCGACGGGGTAGGGATTGAAGACGTAAAGAAACGTTTCGGGTGCGAACCTGATACCTCTGGCCTCGAATACCTTGAATCTGACGGTTTTATTCTCACCGACGGCGGCCGTCTCAGGCTGACAGCCAAGGGAAGGGTATTGACTGATGAGTTGGTTGCAAGGGTGTGCGGGGCTTTTCACTGAAACTATGAAGATACAATCAGCAGACGGTCGTTGCGTTTTTGTAACGGACGTGCATTGTGTCCGAACATCCGTTCAAAGTTTTCGACCTGTTCTGCACTCACCTCAATTACGTCCGGAAAAATGAACCAGTGTACTCCCTCACTGCAGGGAGGGGTGGTGAGCGACCCCTTGTAATGGAAGTAGCCGGTGGTCGCCGGCAGTATCGCGGATGCATCCACTGTCGTGCCCGCAACATCAATTTCTATTCCTGCCTCGGCCGGTACGTTGTCAAACACTGCATCCAAGGCATGGTTTTGTGCGCCTACTTCCATCATGACGCCAACCACTGCCAGTACGCCTGCTGGGTTTTTGTGTACGAAATTTGCCTCCATCGCCGCGTGCGAACCATCAAAGGCGTGTTCGCTCGGGACGTGAAAGTGAAACTGCAACAGTTCGTAAATTTCACCTGCTGCGGTCAGCGTGCTGCCGGGTGCGTAATTTACCTGAAGGGTGTGTCCGGTGTTTAGAATCTTCAGAGAAGAGGGCTTGTAATCAAATTTCAGTGCCGGTCCCTCGACGGGAAAGGCCTCCGTGATGTCAATCGGTGACTGCATGCGCCCGATGGCGCAGGTCGCATAATCCGGCGAGAGCGAGCCCCATTTATCGGGACCTTTGACACCGGTATAACCCCAGCAAGTCAATCTAGTCCTCCATGACGCATTCCCCTATGGGTTTTTGTGAGTGCGGATATCACTAGCATAATACGCGGTTTTATGGCCTGCACTGCAAGATCTGTTTTCTGAGCAGATGGGGCCGATAATTTGCAAAGACAGCGTAACCCATGCCTCAACATGTTTCAAACAAACCTGATTAGACGGTTCTTTAGTTGTGGTGCAGATAGGACCTGCTCCGTCCGGATTCCAGGTAAAAGCCTTTCTCGTCTTTTCCTGCGTATTTCATTAGTTCGTAGTAGGCCGCGCTAAGCAGCCTAGCCTCGAATTTCCCGTTCTTTACTTTTACGTAAGGTATGTTCTGCTCGGCTATGGTGAGAGTCGTCAAATCCAGTTCTTCCCCGGATTCGTCGTTTAACCTTATGGAAAAACCGTTCTCCGTTTTGGTGACCATCGTAACAAGAAAAGGGGTATCCTCGCACTCGACGTAAACCCTGCTCCCTTGCTCTTCGACGAAAAGCCTTCCGTCTGTGTCTATGTCGAGGTTCTTGTTGTTCTCAAGGTACGTCCACCTGTGGGTTATTCTGACCCCGTCGTGAAACCACCTGCCGCGGCTGTCTATGAATATCCTGGGTTCTTTGCTCCCTCGAGTGTTTTTCATATCCCGATAGCTTTCACGACGACCCTTTTTCTTCTCCTCCCGTCAAACTCCCCGTAGAAGATTTCCTGCCAAGGGCCGAGGTCAAGGTCTCCTTCCGTCACCGGAACCATTACTTGGTGGTGCATGAGGAGATTTTTCAGATGAGCATCTCCGTTATCTTCCCCGGTGCGGTGATGTTTGTAATCTTCCCTGAAGGGGGAGAGGCCTTCAAGCCACTCCCAGATATCCTCGAAAAGTCCCTGCTCGAGGTCGTTTACGAATACAGAAGACGTTATGTGCATTGCGGACACGAGGACAAAACCCTCGGTTATACCGCTTTGCTGAACTATTTGTCTTACCGTCGGGGTTATATGAACAAACTCTCTTTTTTTGTCCGTGTTAAACCAAAGATACTCAGTATGAGATTTCAAGATGCGCCTCCTTAGCTTTTTCTCTGTAACTATACTTTGTCCATCGCGGGTTTTCCCGGTTCTGTTTATTTTTTGAGGATTTGTTGTACCCTATCTTGTCTTTTAATTGGTTGAAAATTCCCGCACGAGGGTTGCTTGCGCATTTATCAGAGGAAACTTGCCAGATGAAAATAGCCGTTATAGGAACGGGTTACGTGGGGCTTGTCACGGGAGCGTGTTTAGCGGGAAGCGGGAACAGCGTTGAGTGCGTCGACATAGATGAAAACAAAATCGATAGCCTTCGGTGCGCCGAAGTCCCCTTCTTCGAGCCGGGTCTTGATGAAATGGTGCGCATCAATATAGATGAGGGAAGGCTCTCCTTTACAACCGATATAGCTTCGGCTGTCAGGGAATCCTTTCTTGTATTTATTGCGGTTGGAACTCCTCAGGCGCAAGACGGCGAGGCGGACATCTCTTCTGTTCTCGAAGTTGCGCGGTCAATAGGGAGCAATCTTAACGGATACAAGATAGTGGTAACCAAAAGTACGGTTCCCGTGGGCACTACAGAGAAAGTGAGCAACACTATAAAATCCCTCACGGATCAGGAATTCGGTGTGGCCTCAAACCCTGAATTTCTCAAGGAAGGAGCGGCGATTGAGGACTTCCTTAAGCCCGACAGGGTCGTAATAGGAGTTGAGGATGAATCGGTAGGCTCGGTTCTCAGGGATCTCTACTCTCCCTTTATGAGGTCTGCCGACAGGACGATAGTGGTTTCCATCCGGTCTTCTGAAATGTCGAAGTACGCCTCAAACGCGATGCTTGCCACCAGGATATCGTTTATGAACGAGGTAGCTAACCTGTGCGAACTTCTGGGCGCGAACGTGTCTGAGGTGCGCTCGGTGGTGGGTTCTGATGCGAGGATAGGCAGATATTATCTCTATCCGGGAATCGGATACGGGGGATCGTGTTTCCCAAAGGACGTAAAGGCCCTTGAGAAAATGGCGCACGGTGTAGGCTATGAACCTAGGGTGGTAACCGCGGTTGACCGCGTGAACGCCGCTCAGAGGGAGAGATTCTTCGATAAAATAGCCGGGTTTTTCACTGATCTTGGGGGAAAAAGAGTTGCCGTGTGGGGAATTTCGTTTAAGCCCAACACGGATGATATAAGAGAGGCCCCGTCGCTTTACGTGATAGAAAGACTTCTTGATGCGGGATGTTCTGTTGCTGTTCACGACCCCGCCGCCATGGAAAACGCGAGGGCCGTATTAGGAGACAGCGTGGATTATTTCGAATCCTACTACGATGTCTGCAGGGGTGCGGACGCCCTTGTGATTCACACCGAGTGGAGCCAGTACAGACAGCCGAATTTTGAAAGAATAAAGGAACTCATGAAGACCCCGGTAATATTTGATGGAAGAAATATCTATGATTACATGAAACTTGAGGCCATGGGTATCAAGTATTTCGGAATTGGCAGGCAATGAGAATGAACTGGGAGCGGTCTTTACCATCATGAATGTAATCGTTTCGGGTTGCGCGGGATTTATAGGGGCCAAAGTGTGTGAGCTTCTTCTTGAGCGTGGAGATTTTGTTTTCGGGCTTGACAACATGTCCGATGCTTATGACGTGAGACTCAAGCATCACAGGCTTGAAACTCTCAGAAAGTTCGAGAAGTTCAATTTTCTCGAGTGCGACATATCGGACAATTCCAGACTTCTTTCTGTATGCGGGGAAATAAAGGCTTTTTGCGGGGAAGGCCGAATTGACTGCGTTATTAACCTCGCGGCCCGCGCCGGGGTTCGCCAGAGCATTGAGAATCCCTGGATATATTACTCTACCAACGTGACAGGGACCCTTAATCTACTTGAGTTCTGCCGCTCAGAAGGAATAGGCAAGTTCGTGCTTGCTTCGACTTCGAGCGTTTACGGGGAAAACGAAATCCCATTCAGGGAGGATATGAAGACCGATTACCAGCTTTCTCAATACGCCTCCTCCAAGAAATCGGCCGAAGGTCTTTGTTCGGTTTACAACTCTCTTTACGGAATAGATATCTCGGTGCTTCGCTATTTTACGGTTTACGGTCCCGCGGGAAGGCCGGACATGAGCGTTTTTCGGTTCATAAAGTGGATAAACGAGGGAGAAGAGATAGTAATACTCGGCGACGGGGAACAGAAAAGGGATTTTACCTACGTTGACGATATCGCGGCAGGTACGGTCTTGGCGATAAGGAATCTGGGCTTTGAGATAATAAACCTCGGAAGTGCGGCCTCTGTCTCCCTCAACGAAATCATAGACGTAATAGAAGGCAGGACCGGCAGAAAAGCTAAAGTCACTTGCAACGCCCCGCATCCTTCTGATATCAAAGTTACCCTAGCAAACATAGACAAGGCGAAAAAGATTTTGGACTGGGAGCCGTGCTTTGATATTGAGACCGGTATTGAAAACTCGCTCAGGTGGTATAATGCCAACGAGGCTCTCGTACGGAGTATAGAAGTATGATACGCTGCAGCGGCGCCGGGGAAAAGTTTAAATCGGTATTGACAGACTCCGTCGGCTTTTTATAAGATTTAGACAGATTTTGTGGAACAATTATTTCTATGGCTAAATCCCTTGTTATAGTCGAATCTCCTTCAAAGGCGAGAACAATAAAGAAGTATCTCGGCCGGGATTTCCGCGTGGAAGCCTCTTCGGGGCATCTCGTAGATCTTCCGAGCAGCAGTCTCGGGGTGGATATCCAGAACGATTTCAAGCCCAAATATACGGTCATAAAGGGCAAGACCAAGTATCTTGAGAATCTGAAAAAAGCGTCGAAGGACGCGGAAAGAGTGTACCTTGCCTCCGACCCGGACAGGGAGGGTGAAGCGATCGCGTGGCACATCACAAACCGCCTCAATCTCTGGGACAAGGTCCACAGGGTTCTTATACACGAAATAACAGAAGCGGGCGTCAGGGAATCAATGAGCAGACCGCTTGCGATTAACACAGACCGCTTCGAATCCCAGCAGGCAAGAAGAATTCTTGACAGGATAGTCGGCTACAAGGTGAGTCCTGTTCTCTGGAAGAAGGTTAGAAAGGGGCTGAGCGCCGGGAGGGTGCAAAGCATTGCTCTCAGGTTCGTCGTTGACAGGGAGAGGGAAATTCAGGATTTCAAGCCGCGGGAATACTGGACCCTTGACGCGCTTGTTAAGAGGGCTGCGGATCCTGATGCGGATGCCTTCACGACTTCGCTCCACATGTTCCAGGGGAAAAAAGCCAAGGTCGAGAATGCAAAGCAATCAGAAGAAATAGTTTCCGCGCTTTCAGGAAAGGATTTTGTCGTAGGGACGATCGAGAAGAAAGAACGAAGAAGAAAACCGCTTCCTCCTTTCATAACCAGCACCCTCCAGCAGGATTCCTCGAAAAAAAACCGCTTCTCCGTCAAAAAGACTATGCTGGTTGCCCAGGGACTCTACGAAGGAGTTGAACTTGGGAGTGAGGGGCCCGTAGGACTTATAACCTACATGAGAACCGATTCGGTTAGGGCCTCTGATAACGCCGTGGCTGAAGCAAGGGGGTTCATATCCGAGAATTACGGGGGGGATTGCGTGCCGAAGCGTCCCAACACCTTTAAGGTGAAAAAATCCGCACAGGACGCCCATGAGTGCATAAGGCCCACTTTTCCTTCGAGGCGTCCCGAAGATCTCAAGGGGTTTCTCACCGGAGACCAGTACAAGCTTTATTCCCTTATATGGAAAAGGTTCATTGCCTCGCAGATGTCCCCAGCCGTATATGACCAGACCCGTGTTGACATCAAGGCGGGCGAGGCCGTTTTCAGGGCCACCGGCAACGTGATGAAGTTCCCGGGCTTTACAGCCGCCTACGAGGAGTCAACCGAAAAAGAAGAAACCAGCGATAGGGATAAGAGCTTGAAGAGAGACGAAAACAAACGGCTTCCCGAACTTCATGAAAAAGATGTTCTTTCTCTTCTGAAGCTTGATCCAAAGCAGCATTTCACTCAGCCGCCGCCCAGGTATTCGGAGAGTTCGCTTGTAAAGGAACTTGAGGAAAAGGGTATCGGGAGACCCTCGACCTACGCTTCCATCCTTTCGACAATACAGGACAGGGGATATGCCGAGCGGCAGAAGGGAAGGTTCTTTCCGACTTCCCTGGGTTTTTCCGTGAACGATTTTCTGGTGGAGGGTTTCCCTGGAATAATGAACGAGGAATTTACGGCCCGGATGGAAAGCGATCTTGACAGGGTGGAAGAAGGCGAAGTTCACTGGGTTGAACTGCTGCGGGGCTTTTACGACGGGTTTTCAAAGAGCGTGACCAGAGCCGAGGAGGAAATCGAGGGACGAAAGGTGGAAATCCCAACCGATATCGAATGCGACAAGTGCGAAGCTTCGATGGTTATAAGGGAAGGGCGCTACGGACAGTTTCTTTCCTGCTCAAGGTATCCTGAATGCAAGAGTGCGAAGGACTTTACAAGGGCGGAGGACGGGGAAATCATCGTGGGCAAGAAAACCGACCCCGAGATCTGCGATGATATAGAATGCGACAAGTGCGGGGCTCCTATGGTAATAAAAGAAGGGCGCTACGGGCAGTTTCTTTCCTGCTCAAAGTATCCTGATTGCAAAAACCCCAAGGAATTCACGAGGCAGGATGGCAAGATCGTCATAAAGCAGAAGGAAGCTCCCGAGGTTCGCGAAGATATAAAATGCGAGAAATGCGGCAAACCCATGGTTGTTCGCCGCAGCCGGCGCGGGCGCTTTCTCGGCTGCAGCGGTTATCCAAAGTGCAAGAGCACCCTTAATCTCGATAAAGACGGCAATATAGTCAGAAAAGCCACTAAAGCTGAGAAAATCTGATTCATTATGCGGGGCGAGCTGGAAAAAATCCTGCGTTCTCTGGAGACTCCGCTTCTTTTTGCCTCAAGGAATAATTTTTCAAACCTTGACAAGGTTCCCGAACTTGGAGAGGACATAAGGAGAATATCGACGAAACTTCTTACGGGGAAGTTTCCCGAGGAAGTAAAGACTCCGACAACAGCACTTAGGAATTCTTTTTTCGATTTTAAAAGATTCCCTCGCCGCGAGAAAATTAAGAGAGTATCCTCGGCCCTTGCCGTTATTCGCGAGATGAAAGGTGTTTCAGCGCAACTGTCCAAATCTCATGTCCCGCCGCGGTCTCGCGCCACAAGCTCCCGACCGGATGAAGAATCCTCCCCGCGAAGCCGAGGCAAAGGGTTTCTCCGAAGCGTGGCTGACGTCCCGGGCATCGGAGCGAAGGCAGCGGGTCTTCTTGAGAAAAGGTCCGTGCGCACCATCTACGACCTTCTGTTTTATCGTCCCAGAAAATACGACGACCGAAGGAACATAGCAAGCATCTGCGAACTGCTTCCCGGAGGGAATTACACGGTCCGCGGCAGTGTAGTTTCCGTGGGAGATATAAGAAACAGGAAAAGAGGCTTTTTCCAGGTCGTGCTCTCTGACGGAACGCAAAGACTCAGACTTATCTGGTTTAATTACAACTCCCGCTACCTCAGGGGACTTTTCCGCAAGGAAAGGAATTTCATAATTCATGGCAAGGTATCGCCCGCTCCAGGCGGCAGAGCTCTTCAGATGATTCATCCGCTTCCCCAGGACATCGAGATAATAGAGAGCGAAGAAGACATCGGAAACCCTCTTCAGTTCAGAAGGATAGTTCCCGTTTACCCGCTTACCGAAGGTCTTACGCAGAAAAAGCTGAGAGAGGTGGTAAGAAGCGCCCTTGACGGCTACGCGCGGAATTTCGAGGGATTGATTCCAGACGATGTCCGGGAAAAGCACGGTCTTATGTACCTGCCGGACGCGCTTGAGCAGGTGCATTTTCCAGGCGGCGACCTTCCCCTGGTCGATTTTGACGACCCTGAGTCGGTAGCGGTTTCCCGGGCTCACAGGACCGTGATATTTTTCGAGTTTTTCGTTCTTCAACTGGGACTTCTCTCGAAAAAACGAAACATTAAGGAGAGTAGAGGCATATCGTTTAGCTCAAGCTGTGTCTTGTCCGAGGACCTTCTGCGCTTGCTTCCTTTCAGTCTCACGCGGGCGCAGGAGAAGGCGATTTCGGAAATCACTGCAGATATGGTGTCCCCAAGCCCGATGAACAGGCTTCTCCAGGGGGATGTTGGGAGCGGAAAAACCTTAGTCGCTGTTGTTTCCATGCTCCGCGCGGTTGAATCCGGTTACCAGACGGCGATCATGGTTCCGACGGAGATACTGGCCGAGCAGCATTTTCGAAACACCGAACGGATGACCGAAGGCACGGGAGTAAGAGTAATTCTTCTTAAGAGCGCCCTTTCGAAAGCGGAGAAATCACGCGTTCATGATGATATAAGGAGTGGGCACGCCGATATCGTGGTGGGAACCCACGCCCTGATCTCCGAAGCGGTGGATTTCAAGGCCCTTGGTCTCGTGGTGATAGATGAGCAGCACAGGTTCGGAGTTCTTCAGAGGGCCGAGCTCGTACGAAAGGCGACGACGCCCGACGTTCTGGTCATGACGGCCACTCCTATTCCGAGAAGCCTTGCCATCACAGTATACGGGGACCTCGAACTCTCCGTCATTGATGAACTTCCTCCTTCCAGAAAGAAAGTAAAGACCTTTGTTTTAAGGGATACGCAGAAAAACAGGACATGGTTTTACGGTCAGGTAAGAAATGAGCTTGAAGAGGGACGTCAGGCGTATTTCGTCTATCCGTTCATAGAGGAATCCGAGAACGAGGATTTCAAACACGTGAGACACGTGACCAGGATGATCGGGGAATTGCGCAAGGAGTTTTCCGAGTTTCGCGTTTCTCTTCTCCATGGCAGAATGAAAAGCGACGAGAGGGATGCGGTAATGGATGATTTTCTCGCGAAGCGGTGCGATATTCTTGTTTCAACAACGGTGATAGAGGTAGGAGTCGACGTTCCCAACGCTACGGTCATAGTTATAGAAAACGCAGAACGTTTTGGGCTCTCGCAGCTTCACCAGATGAGGGGAAGGGTGGGGAGGGGAGAACATGAATCGACCTGTCATATAGTGTATTCGTTTGCTTCGGGAGAGGAGTCAGGCGAGAGGCTCAGGATAATGGGCGAGACATCGGACGGATTCAGAATCTCCGAGTTTGATCTTGCCAACAGGGGCCCCGGGGAATTTATTGGTACGAAGCAGTCCGGGGTTCCCGGTTTCAGTTTTGCAAATCTGATCAGGGATTCCGCGTTGCTTAACGAATCAAGGGAATCGGCCCGCGAGTTAATGAGAGAGGAGAAAAATCTCGGGAAGTACAAGAAGCTTTCCAATCATGTAAGGACGAAGTGGGGCGACATGCTTGAAATCGATACGAGTTCATAGAATTTCGAGTGGTCAGGAAAAAGGGTTTTGGATAGTACTAATTTGCTTGACGTGGCGACTTGTGGCCAACATTGCTCTTTGCTATTAGCATGTCCCTACGATGCGACATTCAAAGATGGTAGACGGGCAATTTCCTCACCGCTTTCAAGCTCGGCGAGCCTTAATTCGTAAAGTTTTTGGAGATTAAGCCAGAACTCGCCTGATGTTCCGAAATAACGGCCTAGACGTAATGCGGTGTCGCCGGTGATTGCACGACGGCCATTTAAGATTTCTGTGACGAGTGTTGCAGAGACATTAATTTGGCGTGCTAGCTCCGCAGCACTCATATTAAGAGCTTCAAGATCTTCCTGCAGGGTTTCGCCTGGGTGGATTGGGCTACGAGCCACGATTTACCTCCTCAATGATAATCAAGAATTCAACACGAACCCACCAGATATTTTTATCCGGGGGCTTTTCGCCGAGCGAGTGTACAGGCGTTGTTTCTACCGTGGGAATGGCGGCGGTTTTACCCCTCGATAAGAAGAGTTTCGGGGTCTTCGATAAGTTCCTTTACTCTTACGAGGAACTGTACCGCTTCCTTTCCGTCAACTATCCTGTGGTCGTAGCTGAGAGCCGTGTACATCATTGGCTTTATAACTATGTCTCCGTTAACCGCTACAGGTCTTTCCTCTATCTTGTGGAGTCCCAGTATTGCGACCTGTGGTGGGTTCAGTATCGGAGTACTCATGAGGGAACCGTACACTCCTCCGTTTGTTATGGTGAAGGTCCCGCCGAAGATTTCATCAAGCGAAAGCGTGTTTGCGTTTGCCTTCTCGGCAAGTTCCCTGACCTCTTTTTCTATCTGTGCGAAGGTTTTTCTGTCAGCCTCTCTTATGACGGGAACGACAAGTCCTCCCTCGGCCCCTACGGCCACTCCGATGTCGTAGTAGTCCTTGTAAACTATTTCGTCTTCCTGTATCTCGGCGTTTATCTCAGGAAACTGCTTTAGCGCTCCGATAGATGCTTTTATGAAAAAGGAGGAAAAACCGAGTTTCACTCCGTATTTTTCTTGGAAAGCATCCTTTTTTCTCGATCGAAGCTCCATTACGTTAGACATGTCGATTTCATTAAAAGTGGAAAGTATGGCTGCTGTCTGCTGAGCTTCCACGAGACGTCTTGCAATGGTTCTGCGACGTCTCGACATTTTCACCCTTCTCTCTTTGTTAGCGGTAAGCTGTGAGAGGGACGGGAATATATCCGGCGACACCGGGGTTTCGGAAATTTCCTCCTCCGGGGAAGCTTCTTGCGGGATTTCTTCTCTGGTTCTCCGTGACTCAAGATGTTTTTCCACATCATTTTTTGTGATTCTGTTTCCCTCGGGTACGACCTTGGAGAGGTCGACTTCGTTCTGCCCGGCGATATTCCTCGCGACGGGAGTCACGCGGGTTCTGGGTTCTTCTTCAGGTTGCTTTTTCTGCGGCATTTCTTCGGCTGGGGGTTGGGGCACGGCTTCGGTTCTCTTGGGGGCTTCTTCTGCATCGCTTTTTGTATCCTCTTTGCTTACGGACACTTCAATACTTCCCAGGATGTCTCCTACTTCGACATCTTCATCGGTTTTTTTGGCTATTGACGCCAGGACCCCCGTTGCTTCGGCGGCGACTTCGAAGTTGGCTTTCTCGGTTTCAAGCTCAACAACGGTTTCACCGAGTTTCACCAAGTCTCCCTGTTGCTTGGTCCACTTGATTATTGTTGCTTCTATTACGGAATCCCCCAAGTGGGGAACGACGATGTTCTTGGCCATTTTCTCCCTCGCTTGCGCGTTTGTTTCAGATATCCCTGTGCCAGGTTATGCCGCTTTCTTCATTCCCTTCTACTACTTCGTCTATGCTGAACGCCTGTTTTACAAGCAGGTCCTGATTGTATTTGTGCATGGATGAAAGTCCTTCGGAAGGACTTGAGTAGCGCTTTCTCCCTATATAACTTAGTGGAAGCCGTTTCTTGATAATTTTTCTTCTGAAAAAAGGCAGCATGTATTTCCAAGCTCCCGCATTCTGCGGTTCTTCCTGTACCCAAACCACCTCTTCAAGCTTACCATACCTCTCCAAAACGGCGCTTACCTCGTCCTTGGGCCTTGGGTAAAGCTGCTCGATTCTGGCTATTGCGACGTCGGGCGATTTGGCTCTGAGTTCGCTTGAGATGAGGTCGACATATATTTTGCCGCTGCAGAATATGAGCCTTCTTACTTTTTTTGCCTGTCTGGCGGTCATCGGATCGTCAATTACGGGAAACCATCTCCCCTCGGATAGATCCTTAAGGGATGAGTTTATCATCGGGTTTCGGAGAAGCCCCTTGGGTGTCATGACGATCAGGGGAAGAGGATCTTTTTCAAGCAGCAGGGCCTGGCGGCGAAGCACATGGAAAAACTGTGCCGAAGTGGTGCAGTTTACTATCCTTATATTGTATTCAGCGGCTGACATTAGAAACCTTTCAAGCCTTCCGCTTGAGTGATCAGGGCCTTGTCCTTCATAAGCGTGAGGGAGTAGAAGAACTAGGGAAGGGGTCTGTCCCCACTTCGCTCTTGCCGATACAAGATATTCATCCACTATGGTCTGAGCTCCGTTTATGAAATCTCCGTACTGAGCCTCCCATATTACAAGGCAGTTTGTTCTTTCGATGCAGTAGCCGTACTCAAAACCCAGGCAGGCGTTTTCGCTGAGAGGGCTGTTCTTTATCTCGAACGCCGCTTTCGCCTGCGGGATTTCTTGCAGGGGAATATGTATAGCGCCGCTCTCAGAGTCATGCAGCACCGCGTGGCGGTGGCTGAAAGTACCCCTCTCGCAATCCTGGCCGGTTATTCTGATGGGAATGCCTTCTGCGACTATGGATGCGTAGGCTAGTTCCTCGGCCATGGCCCAGTCAATTGTCTTTTCTTTCGGGTCGTCGAGAATGTTTTTTCTCCTGTCACGTATCCTGGCGATTTTCGAATTTACGGTGAATTGTTCGGGAATTGAAAGCAGGGAGTCATTTAGTTCGCGAAGTGTCTCGTCCGAAACCTTGGTAGCCGTTCTTTTCGCTATCTCACGTTCCGGGGATGGTGCCGTTGATTCCTCGGGGGAGTCGTCAGGAGAAATTGATTCGAATTCCTCGGCAATCTTCTTGATATGTTCTTCCTGTAGCTGTTCTACCTGCTTTTCCGAGACGGTGCCTTTTTCTATCAGTTTCTTCGCCCAGATACTCATCACCCGGGGATGGCTGTCTATCTTTTTGTATATCATGGGCTGGGTGAATCCCGGTTCGTCCGCCTCGTTATGTCCGTATCTTCTGTATCCGACGAGGTCTATCAGGAAATGTTTCTCGAATTTCGATGTGTAGCCGAAGGCTAGGCGTATTGACTCTATGCAGGCAACCGGGTCGTCCGCGTTTACGTGGACAATCGGTATTTCGAATCCCTTGGCGAGATCGCTTGCATAAAGAGTGCTTCTGCTGTCGGAGGGAAGCGTGGTGTAGCCGAGCTGGTTGTTGGTGATTATGTGTATCGTTCCGCCGGCGCAGTAGCCCGGAAGAGCGGAGAGATTAAGCGTTTCCGCGTTTATCCCCTGTCCCATGAATGCCGAATCTCCATGGATCTGCACCGGTATTACCGTTGACGGGTCAAACTGCGGAGAACCAGATGCATCATCGCTTATCCCGCATGCCCTCGACATTCCCTGCACTACCGGATTTACGGATTCCAAGTGGCTCGGATTGGGAACCATGGTGATCCTCATGTTGCGGTCAAGCATGTCTCCTGTCGGAATATCGCGTTCTACGGCCTCGTGATACTTTACGTCCCCAGTCCATCCCATGTCATCGGCGAAGTCCCTTACCAGAACAGGGTCCTTGAACTTAAGAAGCGTGTACTTGTAGTTTTTCTCCATCACGTGGTGCATCACGTTCAGCCTTCCGCGATGGGCCATTCCGAGAATTATCTGGTGTATGTCGGCTTTGATGGCGAGATGTATGAGTTCATTCAGCATCGGCACAAGCATGTCGACGCCTTCTATTGAGAACCTGAATTTTCCGGGAAAGATCCTGTGGAGAAAGTTTTCGAATACCTCCACCTTGGTGAGGGTATCGAGAAGATCCACTTCGTCGACAGGATTTAGGGGAGGGCGGTAAACGCCTGACTCTATGGCGCCCCTCATCCACCTTCTCTCTTCGGCTTCGTAGATGTGGTCATAGTTATACCCTGTGGAGGAAGAGTAGATTTTTCTCAGCTTTCTTATTCCGTCAAGCGCGTCAAGGGAGTTCTGCGAAAGGGGCCATCCTACAAGAGTCGAGGGAAAATCTCTTAATTCCTCCTCGTCAAGTCCGAAGGTTTCGGCGTGCAGGGTGAGGTCTCCGTGAACGGGGCCCCCGAGGGGGTCTATTCTGCTTGCCAAGTGACCGTGCCTCCTGATTGCCTGGGCCATGTTGGCGATTGCAACAGCCTTGTTTACGTCCCTTACGGATGATTGCTTGAAGCCGTTTTTCTCGATCTCGGGTTCAATCTCGACCCTGAGAGACGAGTATTTGCTATCGGGCTTCCATCCTTTGAAGATGGTTTTTGTGGCGGGATCGACTGAAGAAGAGTCTCTTACGTAACGTTCGTAGAGATCCATTACGTAACCTGAATTGAGCCCGTGAAAGTTTTTCCAGATGTCCATGCACCTTCCTCGGAATTACGCAGCATGAGGATTTCAACTGACTGAACTTAGCCCTCGCTATTCACAATTCCGCCTGCTCTAACGGTAACCGCATAGAATGATAGCATAAAAAAATATAAAGCAAACCAAGGATTTTTTGCTAGGGAAGATCAGTCTTCTGGTTTTTTCGCAATACTGTTTATTCCAACTTCAAGGAGCTGTTCCGGGGAAACCTCCGAGGGAGCTTCTGTCAAGGGACAGGATCCCTTCTGCGTTTTTGGAAAAGCTATTACATCTCTTATCGATTCCCCGCCCGAGAGAAGCATCAAAAGCCTGTCAAGACCGAGTGCTATGCCTCCGTGCGGGGGGGCTCCGAATTCAAGAGCCTCGAGGAGAAAACCGAATTTTTCTCTTGCTTCATCCTCTCCGATTCCTATAACGCCAAACACTTTTTGCTGTATGTCTTTTCTGTGGATTCTTATGCTTCCCCCACCTATCTCTACACCGTTTAAGACTATATCGTAAGATTTTGAAGCCGCGTCGCCTGGGGAATTCTCAATTTTTTCCACGTCCTCATCCTTTGGGGCGGTAAAAGGGTGGTGGACGGCGACGTATCTTTTGTCTCTGGGGCTGTACTTAAGAAGCGGGAAATCAACTACCCAGAGAAATTCAAGTTTTTCTTCGTCAATGAGAGAAAGAGTTTGACCGAGACTTAGCCTTACGCTTGACATCACTTGGTTTACCATATCAACCGAGTCGGCGCCGAAAAACACTATGTCTCCTTTTTTCATCGAAAGGGCCTCGGCCAGAAGCTCGCGTTCCTCTTCGCTTAAAAACTTGACTATGGGGGAGTTCCACCCGTCCTCGCCGACCCTTATCCACGCAAGCCCTTTTGCTCCGAGCGAGATTGCGTACTCCGTAAGGTCGTCTATTTCTTTTCTTGTAAGCTTTTCAGCTCCTCCTTTGAGGTTAAGCGCCTTTATCGCTCCGCCTTTCTCAAGAGCTCCGCGAAAAACTTTGAACTGCGAGTCACGGAATATGGAGGAAATATCTTTTAATTCAAGACCGAATCTTGTATCGGGGCAGTCGGTTCCGTACCTCTCCATGGCTTCTTCATAAGACATTCTCGAAAAAGGAATGCTTACGTCAATCCCTCTTGTTTGCCGAAGAACTGTTTTTATCATGCCTTCGACAATTGAGATCACGTCGTCTTCTGAGACAAACGACATCTCCATGTCTATCTGGGTGAATTCGGGCTGGCGGTCGGCTCTTAGGTCTTCGTCCCTGAAGCATTTAACTATCTGGTAGTATCTGTCAAAACCCGAGATCATGAGAGTCTGTTTCAATATCTGGGGCGACTGGGGAAGCGCGTAGAACTGACCTTCGTTAAGTCGGCTCGGAACGAGGAAGTCTCTTGCCCCTTCAGGCGTCGATTTCGTAAAATAGGGGGTTTCGATCTCGAGAAACCCGTTTTCATTAAGGTAGCTTCGCACCGCGGCGGCGACTTTGTGACGAAAGATTATGTTGTCCCGCATTGGGGGTCTTCTGAGGTCGAGGTAGCGGTACTTGAGTCTCAGAAGCTCATCGGCGTTCACTTCGTTTTCTATGAGAAACGGTATTACTTTTGATGTGTTAAGGATCTTTACCTGCTCGGCTATCACCTCAATCTCACCGGTCTTTAGGTTCGGGTTTACAGTTTCCTCGGTCCGGGGAGTTACAGTTCCTTTCACTGCGATTACCCATTCATCCCGCAACTGTTCAGCGGTCTGGTGGATATTAGGGTCGTGCTCGGGGTTAAAAACGATCTGGCAAAGACCTTCCTTATCGCGCAGATCAACAAAAATCACCCCGCCATGGTCTCTTCGTGACTGTACCCAGCCCATAAGGGTAACGGAGCGGTCAACGTGTTTTTTTCCGAGCTTTCCGCAGAAATCCGATCTTTTCCACTCTCCCATAAGTTCTAGCATTTATTCAGGATTCTCCCGGCAAAGAAGGATTGGCTAATCATACTAGATTGATTTGCATTGGCAAGGTTTTTGGGCCACTTGAAGGGAGGAACAGGGCGTGATTTTTTGTTTCGTATTTCTAACTGGCAACCACGGGGCGGCGAAAATTCTCCACGCATTTTTTTCTATTTGTTTTTTCTTTCTTTTTTACATACGATTTTAGTTTGGAAGGTCGGAAGTTTTACCCGGCAATAAAATCCCGAGGAGTCTTGATCAATGAAAAAAGAGCTTATGTGTAAAAGAAACCTGTTTTTCGCGGCTGCGATCTGTTTTGTTTTTCTTGTAAACGGCTGCGCGGCGACCAGAACCCTTATCGAGAAAAGGAAACTTAACGTTGAAACTAAAATGTCGGAGACGATTTTTCTTGAACCGGTGTCGCCCGAAGAAAGAGTTGTTTACGTCGATATAAAAAATACGACGGACAAGGAACTGCCCGGAATTGAATATGGAATCAAAGGGAGAATAGCTTCTAACGGTTACAGGATCACGGAAGACCCGGCTGATGCGACTTTCATTCTCCAGGCCAACATTCTGAATGTCGGAAAGTCTGATCTCGAGGAGACGAATGCTATGCTTGGAGAAGGTTATCAGGGCGTGGTTGAAGGTGCCGTTCTCGGAGGAGTAATAGGCGGGGCCATAGGCGGAGATGTTGACGAGATTAACAAGGGCACCGTTGCGGGCGCTATTGCGGGTGGAGTTGCGGGCTTTTTATTCGATGCGCTGGTCACTGATGACCTTTTCACGATGGTAACAGATATTCAGATAAGGGAGCGCGTCCAAGAAGGAGAAGTTGTATCGCAGAGTGAGGACACGGACGCTCAGCAGGGTACCTCGACTCGGGTAACGCAGACTTCTCGTACTGATAACGTGAAATGGAAGACATACAGGACCAGGATTGTGAGCGTTGCCAACAAGGCGAACCTGGATTTTGAGGAGGCGAAACCTCATCTTCAGGCGGGTCTTGTAAGATCTATAGGCGGGATTTTCTGAGGTTATGAGTTTTGAAGAAGACCAAGTTGCTTGAGACTAGATAATGAGTTTGCAGATAGAAGTGCCGAAAGAAAAAGTCGTTGCCTTTTGCGAGCGGTGGCAGATTGCGGAATTGGCCTTTTTCGGATCTGTTCTTAGAGATGATTTCGGGCCGGACAGCGACGTAGATGTAATGGTACGTTTTCGGCCGGAAGCCTCCCACAGTCTTCTTAGCATGGTAAGCATGGAGGAGGAGTTAAGCGGCATTCTGGGGAGGGAGACTGATTTGCTCTCCCGCACCGCTATTGAGAAGAGCCGAAATTACATCCGTCGTGAAGCAATTCTAAAGTCAGCCGAGGTGTTCTATGCAGCGTGATGAGACTGCGTTCTTGCTCGACATGTTGCATGCGGCTCAAGATGTGGAAGAGTTTGCGGATGGTCTGACATTTCATCAGTTTGAGAAGAGTCGCTTGCATCAGAAAGCTGTTCTCAAATCTATTGAAATCATTGGTGAAGCGGCAACTCATATTACAGAGGAAACCAGGTTAGCGCATCCTGAGGTTCCATGGAAGAAAATTATAAGCATGCGGAACCGCCTTGTGCATGGCTATTTCCAAGTGGATTTGGAACGGGTGTGGAATACTATACAACGAGACATTCCTGGCCTGATTCATACTCTTGAATCGTCTGTGCCACTAAACGGCTAGATGATATCCTGAACCTGTCTGCATGCAATAGAGTAATGTTGTGAATAGCTGGCGCTTTTCAGTCAGTTAAAATGTTGTTGATAGTGAAATATTATGACTATCAATAATAAGAAACGAATGTTTCGCAGGTAGTCTATATTAGAACCAAGCCCTCGCAATCGGGGGCTTTTTTTTGCTCTTTTCTTTTGTAATCACCGATGGCGAGCTTCAATGAGGCCGAGGCAATTTGCCTCGGAAAATGCTGCCAGTCAAACGATTCTTCCCGGACCCGGAACCCGGCTGTCCCGACGAGTGCGAAGAAATTCGCGACGGCGAGGATCTGACAGCCTGCCGGTGCTCCCCGGAGTTTCTGGCCGATCTGCCCGGTTCCGACGGGGTGATGAGCGCAGAGACCAGGGGAATCGTCGGGGCGGGGAAAGCGCAGGGAGTCAGGATATACGCAGACAGGAAGACTCACGTCAGGAAAGACCATCCCGAGACAACCGCGAATGACTTCCTCAAGGTACAAGACATGCTGGACAACGGAGAAATCCTCACTAACCCCGGCAAGGAAGCGGACGTGCTCCTGACCAGAAAAATAGGCGACGAGCACTATCTCATCCCCCTGCAGGTCGGAAAGCGGGGAGGGAACCTCCTTTCTTTCTATCGGCTGGATCAGGGAGAGGGTGATAGAGAAAAGCTCAGAAAACGTGGGAAAGTGTTGCGGAAGGAAAGAAATTGAGGGGTCGCCGGGTTCCCTCGGGCGCGCGCGAGAGGACTCGCATTCCCTCTCCTGCCTTCTCAGGGGCGACTTTGTCGGGCTCCAGGGTTGCCTCTATCCATAACGGCGTCCGAGATTTTGCCGCGCGCACTTGACAGAAAATTTACAGTCTGGGAGGGTGAAGTCAAATGAAGCAGCGCAAGGAAACTGAACACTCCACAGTCTGGATAGTCGAGTTCCAGACGGAGGATCAGCCGGGGCAATGGTTCGTTCACGACGTGACCCTGTACACCCCGGAAAAAGAAAGGATGGTTCACCATCTGGTAGATAAGGAATCCGTAACCGGGATCAGGGCCAGGGAGTTTAAAATCGCAGAGGAGGAAAACCGATGTTCCGAATAGCGGTCAGCACTAAGGAGATAGACGGCCTGGCTGCGCGTCTCGTGGAAAGGGGGACGCAGGGCATGCCGGAAGCCATGACCGAGATAGCGGGGATCATGCTTGACGCGGTGGAGGAGAACTTCGACAAGGAGGGTCGGCCGCCCTGGACGCCGCTTGCCGATGCGACAGTCGAGGACCGCAGGGAGAAAGGGTTCGGTCCAGAGCACCCGATATTGCAGAGACTCGGGAACCTCGCCGCGTCAGTTCAGGCGGACAGCACCTCGGACGAGGCCACGGTGTCGACGAACCTTCGCTACGCGGCCCTGCAGCATTTCGGGGGCAAGGCGGGGAGAGGGAAGAAGGTGACGATTCCGCCGCGGCCCTTCCTCGTACTCACTCCCGGAGACGAGGATGAGATCGCCGACGTGCTCAGAAGGCTCATCGACAAAGACTTAAGCGGGAGTTGAATCAAGCCCTTGCCCTTTTCAGGTCCTGTATACGAGTCCAAAGCCTTTTGCCACCCCCATCTCTCACGCATCGATCGAAGGCGTTACGCTGGACCGTCTCGTTCTCGCTGCGATTTCCCCCGCCTCCCGGCGGCAAGGCGCCCAGAGAAACAAGAATTTGGATGCGCTCGGACGACGACAGGTCCCGAAAAAAGTGCAACAGCAACAGAGGGTAGTTTTTGGACATCTAAGCTCCTCCCCTGACCCCGATCGGCGCCACGACGAACGACCACAGCTTGGACCCTTCTTCCAGCCTGGCGGCCAGCTCCTCGGCCTCGAACCTGCTAGGAAAAGGGAACCAGTGCCTCTCCCGCGATTTCCCCAGGTAGAGACTCCAGCCGGGCAGTTTTGTGCTCCGGACATCATCATCACCCGGCAACATTTTACCTATGCGCGTTTTGCCTACACGACATAAGTACCCGTCACGCGAATGTCCGATGATTACGTATGTTATCATCCTGTCAGCCATTGATTCCCTCTATGAAGGGCCGGGGAAGGGTTCCTCTCTTAAGGTAGAGGGGGTGTCGCGGATGACCCCCTTTCGTCAGCCCGAGCGTCTGAATGCGGACGGCGGGGAGTTCTCCGTCGAGCATTCTCAAGACCTCGGCCGCCCGCCACCTCAGACGGCGGTCAAGGCTTCCCCACGCGGCGATAACCGGATCAGCCCTGTTCGCGCACTCGAGAATATAGCGGTCGTTTTCAGGCCCCACGATGTCCATCCGGCAAGGGAAGACCGACTCATAAGCAAGAGAACCGGGGAAGTCTGGCCGGTCTGGGGGTACAAGCTCCCGGGCGGCGGGAAGATCTTTCCGGGGGCGGGATTCGATCACAACCAGTGGAAGGCCGCCTACCAGCCGGACCTGGAGAAGTACGACTACGATATCGCGAAGAAGTACATCGAGGGCACGGTCACCGGGCCGGCGTTCAAGAGGTTCTTCGACGGGCAGGATGGGGGACGGTTTCCCGTCGGGGTGCTGAGTCCGGAAACGAAGAAACTGACGGGGCAAGCAGAATATCAGGCCGTCAGGATTAAGAAGAAAAGCAAAATGGAGCATATCCGCGAGCATGGCATTGATCTCGAGGACATGGGGATGGTGCAGGAAATCCTGGATGACGGCATGATTATCGAGCCCGCCGCCGACAAAACCGAGCGGCAGTTCTTCCTGAAAAAGGGAAAGACCTATTACGCCCTCCCGTTCCACAGAAAAAAAGACGGGCTGTGGATGGATACCCTGTTCACCTTTCCAGAAATCGACCCCAAGACCGGAAAGCCTTCGCGCTACCTGAAAAAGAAGAAAGAGAAGGGGAAGATGCTGCGGAGGCAGAAAAAATGAGGTGTCGCCTGGTCACCTCCGGATGTGCGAGAGGACTCGGCCCCCTCTACGGAACTTTTGGGTCCAGGATTCCCTCAGCCATAAGCAACGAGATTTTGCCGCACACCTTGCAAAAGAACTTACAGTCTGGGAGCATGAAGTCAAATGAAGCAGCGCAAGGAAACTGAACACTCCACAGTCTGGATAGTCGAGTTCCAGACGGAGGATCAGCCGGGGCAATGGTTCGTTCACGACGTGACCCTGTGCACGCTTCAATGAGGCCGAGGCAATTTGCCTCGGAAAATGAATTCACTGAGTGGCACAGGGTCGCTGTGTTCGGCAGCTTCAATGAGGCCGAGGCAATTTGCCTCGGAAAATACTTGAGGCCGGCCAGCACGCTGCCATTTACGAACAGCTTCAATGAGGCCGAGGCAATTTGCCTCGGAAAATTGGTCGGTATTAAATCTCGCCCGTTGAACTACGAAGTGCAACACCCCTGAGAACAGGGTTATAGCCCTTTGAGGCTCACACCTCATTTGAAAGGGCCAAGCGACAAAGATAATCTCTAAAGTGCAAACCATAGGAGGTTATCAGATGCCATATACACA